>NZ_JBEZEZ010000024.1:0-136754 GCF_040649155.1 Streptosporangium sp. NPDC049046
CGGGGAGTGTGAGGGGCCGGAAGGCCCCTCGCCTGGGGTTTGGGGCAAAGCCCCAATCAACCACAGCCCGAGCGTGATACGCGCGCAGCGCGAAGGCCCGGCGAGGCCCAAGGCGCGGGCCGCACCATTCACCTTCTAGTGATCCACAAAACAGGTCCTAGGGGACGCCCGGACGCCGACCGATCGGCCGGTGCGGCCCGGCGCCTCCCGGCCGCCCGCCGGGAGGAGCCTCCCTCCGGCCTCCGGGAGCAGAAAACGAGTCAGGGAGCGCGCCCGGCGGCACACTCCCTGACCTTCATACAATCGTTATACGCATGTACGGCCGACGCCCGGCGCCGGCCGTACGGGATCGGCGCGAACTCAGCCGGCGATCAGCTCGTTAGTCCGCTCGTACTCCTCTTTGGCCAACTCCAGCAGGTCCCGCCAGGAGTCGACATCCGGTCGCCGACGCAACAGCGCTCGGCGTTCGCGCTCGGTCATCCCGCCCCACACCCCGAACTCGATGCGATTGTCCAACGCATCGGCGAGGCACTCGGTCCGGACCGGGCATCCTCGGCAGATCAGCTTCGCTCGGTTCTGGGCAGCGCCCTGAACGAACAATGCGTCAGGATCCGCACCCTTACAGGCCGCACGGGAGGTCCAATCCGTGATCCACATTCGACCCCACTCCCCTTTAGGTGGTCAGTCGTGACTTGGGCCGACGGGCGCGGGCGTCAGGCCTCGGTATTCAATTGCTGCAGAAAGAGAACGTACGCAACCAGACGTTCGGGCCGACAGACCCCGGCGGGACCAAATTCTCACATGGTCATCCACGGCCATCTGGCCGGGAATGACTAGTCACCTGCCCGAGATACAGGACAAAGCCAAACTAAGATGGCGTTCCGTTACCGTATGGGTCATCTGCCCGACGTACTCTGGGACTCGTGCAAGCTCAAGGCAAAGACCAGCGGTCTGTGATCGGCGCGGTCGGTAACGTGGTGAAGCTGCTCGGCGCGGCGACTGTCACGGGTGTGCTGGTCGCCGCCGTGGCGCTTCCGACGGTGGGGGGCGCGGGGCTGACGGTGAACGCGGCGGCGGACGAGCTACGCCTTCTCCCCGAAGAGCTCCAGGAGCCCCCGCTCGCGGAGAAGACCACCCTGCTCGACGCCAACGGCAAGCAGTTCGCCCAGTTCTACTTCGAGAACCGCGAGTCGGTGAAGCTGGACGCGGTCGCCGACGTCATGAAGACGGCGATCGTGGCGATCGAGGACTTCCGGTTCTACGAGCACGGGGCGATCGACCTGGAGGGCACCTTCCGCGCGGCCGTGAAGAACGTCTCCGGCGGCGGGGTCGTCCAGGGCGGCTCCTCCATCACGCAGCAGTACGTCAAGCTCGTGCTGGTCAACGCCGCGGAGAGCAAGGAGGAGCAGGAGGCCGCGATCGCTCCCACGCTCTCCAGGAAGCTCAACGAGCTGCGCTACGCGCTGGCCATCGAGGAGAAGTACACCAAGTCGGAGATCCTTGAGCGCTACCTGAACATCTCCTACTACGGCGCGGGCGCCTACGGCATCCAGGCCGCGTCCAAGCGCTTCTTCAACAAGCCCGCCTCGAAGCTCACCCTGTGGGAGGCGGCCACCCTCGCCGGAGCCGTGCAGAACCCGAGCGTGACCGATCCCAACGCGGGCAAGGCCTCCCGCGACCGGCTGCTGGTTCGGCGCAACACCGTGCTGAACCGGATGGCCGAGCTCGGCAAGATCACGCCGCAGGAGGCGGAGGAGGCCAAGAAGAAGAAGCTCGGCTACAAGAACATCGAGGCCCCCGGCGGCTGCGAGGAGAGCCCCTACCCGTACTTCTGCCTCTACGTGCGGCATGAGATCGCCACGAACGAGGACTTCGGCAAGACCCGCAAGCAGCGCGAGAGGCTGCTGCAGCGAGGCGGCCTCGTCATCAAGACGACGCTCGACCCGAAGGCGCAGAAGGCCGCGGAGAAGGCGATCAAGCAGTACGTCAAGACCAGCGACAAGCCGGTCGCCTCGCAGGCGATGATCGTCCCCGGCACCGGCGCCGTGAAGGCGATGGCCGCCAGCCGCAAGTTCGGCAGGAACAAGAAGAAGAACGAGATCAGCTACAACCTCGTCGGCGACAGGACGCACGGCGGCGGAGCGGGCTTCCAGGCGGGCTCCACGTTCAAGCCCTTCACCCTGCTGACCGCCCTGGACCAGGGCATGAAGCTGAACGACGGCTTCGGCACCGGTTCCGGCTACAAGGCCCCCAGCAGGAGCGCGTTCCGCGACTGCAAGGGCAACGTGGTCGGCGACACGAACCACGAGGTCAAGAACTCCAGCGAGGGCGGCGGCGGCTTCAAGACCCTGACCACCGGCACCCTGGGCTCGGTGAACACCTTCTTCATGCGCCTGTCGCAGGAGGTCGGCCTCTGCGACACGGTCAAGATGGCCAAGAACCTGGGCATCAAGCGTGCCGACGGCGAGCCACTGAAGGAGTTCGAGACCTTCACCCTCGGCATCAACGAGATGGACCCGGTGACGGTCTCCGCCGCCTACGCGACGATCGCCGCCCGCGGCACCTACTGCACCCCGATGGTGATCACCGAGAGCACCGACCGCGACGGCAAGAAGACCTCCTACAAGCCCAAGTGCAAGCAGGTCCTCGACGAGGAGGTCGCCGACGCGGCCACCCACATCATGTCCGGGGTCTTCACCAAGGGCACGATGACCGAGGTCGGCGGCATCGGCCGGCCGGCGGCGGGCAAGACCGGCACCACCGACGCCTACACCGCCGCCTGGTTCGCCGGGTTCACCCCCGATCTCGCCTCCGCGGTCAGCCTCGGCGACCCGCGCGGCGCCTTCAAGCACGACCTGACCGGCGTGACCATCGGCGGGCGCTACTACAGCTACGTGTACGGCGCCTCGATCTCCGGGCGGATCTGGAAGAGCTCCATGCTCGGCGCGCTCAAGGGGGTCGAGGCGACCCCCTTCACCCCGGTGAACATGTCGCGCTTCGGCGGCTGTTCCGCCGGCCGGTGCGAGCCCAAGCCTCCGCCGAAGCGCGACGGTGACGGCCCCGGAGACGGCCCCGGAGACCGCCGGGGTGACAACCGAGGCGACAACGGCAACGGCCCGTTCAGGCCGGGCGGCGACGGCCGGGAGGTCAACGGAGGTGACCCGTTCGGTCCGTTCGGCGGCGCCCCGGTCGCCCCGGTCGCCCCGTAGTAACGCCCTCGAAGCCCCGCCGTCCCGTTAGGCGGCCTCAAAACCGTCGGAGCCCTGCTCGCCGGATCTCCGAGAGGTCCGGCGAGCAGGGCTCTCGCCGCGTGGGCCCCGCACCGGGGCCCACCCCCCTCGATCGGGGCGAACCGGTTGTCGCCGGTGCGGCCCCGCACCCGGATCAGCCGGGCAGCCGCGGTGGCAGGGCCGCTCAGCTCCGCCGGATCGTCAGGTCAGGACGCGGCCAGGCGAGCCCGTACGGCCTGCGCGACGCGACCGCCCTCGGCGCGTCCGGCGACCTTCGGGTTCACGATCTTCATGACCTGCCCCATGGCCTGCGGCCCGGTGGCGCCGCTCTCGGCGACGGCCTCGTCCACGAGCCCGGCGAGCTCCTCGTCGGACAACTGCGCGGGCAGGTACGCCTCAAGCACGGCCTGCTCGTCGACCTCGGCCTGGGCCTGCTCCACCCGGCCGGCACCGCTGAACGCCTCGGCCGCCTCGCGGCGCTTCTTCGCCTCCTTGGCCAGCACCTTGACGATCTCGTCGTCACTGAGCTCGCGTGCCGTCTTGCCCGAGACCTCCTCGACGTTCACGGCCGCGAGGGCCATGCGAATCGTGCGGGTGCGGATCTCGTCCCTGCTCTTCATGGAGGCCGTGAGATCGGCCTTCAGCTTGTCCTTCAATGCGCTCATGATGTCCATCTTGCCGCCTCACCAGCCCCGCCGTATCCCGAGTTTCCGTTCGAGGGCTCGATCTCGGGCATGATGAGAAGGTGAGGAAAGCAGCCGCGGTGCCCCTGTCCCTGTTCGGCGTCGGCCTGGCCGGCCTCGCGTACGCCTCGGTCGTCGAGCGCAACGCGTTCCGGCTGCGCCGCTTCGACGTGCCCGTTCTGGAGCCGGGACAGCGGCCGGTGCGCATCCTCCACCTGTCCGACCTGCACCTCACCCCCGGCAGGCGGAGGCTGATCGAGTGGGTGCGCTCGCTCGGCGCCCTCAACCCCGACCTGGTGGTCAACACCGGCGACTCCATCGCGCACCCCGACGCGGTCGCGCCTCTCATGCACGCCCTGGAGCCCCTGCTGTCACGCCCGGGCCTGTTCGTCTACGGCTCCAACGACATGTACGAGCCGCGGCCGAAGAACCCGGCGCGCTACCTCTGGCGCACCTCCAAGGCCGACTACGGGCAGAAGATCCCCAACCTCCCCTGGGAGGAGCTGGGCGCCGCGATGGCCGCCGAGGGCTGGCTGGACGTGAACAACACCACCGCCCGCCTCAAGGTCGGCGATCTCGACGTGGCGGTGGGCGGCATCCACGACTCCCACATCAACCTCGACCGCTACGACCTGATCGCCGGCCCCGCCCCGGCGGCGGCCGACCTGCGCCTGGGCGTGATGCACTCGCCGGAGCCCCGCAACATGACCCGTTTCGCCGCCGACGGCTACCAGCTGCTGCTCGCCGGGCACACCCACGGCGGTCAGCTCTGCGTCCCCTTCTACGGTGCGCTGGTCACCAACTGCGGCATCGACCGGGCCCGGGTCAAGGGCATGAGCCGCCACGACTCCGCCTACCTGCACGTCTCCGCCGGTCTCGGCACCAGCCCCTACGCCCCGGCGCGTTTCTCCTGCTATCCCGAGGCGAGCCTCCTCACCCTGGTGCCCCGTCGCCGTGGCGACGCAAGCACCCACGAAGTCCGCTAGACTTTCCCAAGCACGAGCAAGTCCGGACGTGCGACCGGGGTGTGGCGCAGCTTGGTAGCGCGCTTCGTTCGGGACGAAGAGGCCGCAGGTTCAAATCCTGTCACCCCGACGTTGAATGTCCCGAAGTGAGAGCCTGGTCACCAGAAATGGTGACCAGGCTTTTTGCTTGTGAACCCCGGTCGGGTCGCGAAAGCGAGTGACCATCTGGCGAAATTTCCCCTATTCGCCTATTTCATCCATCAATGACCGCTTTATCGATCAGTTCCCGCTGATCTCCGGGCCCGACGGGTGCCCCCGCCTTCGTCGCCCCACCGATGACGGTGCTTCGGAACACCGGCGTGGCGACGAACGCGAAGGCCCGTCCCCGGGCCGAAGCGTTCGGGGCTCCAGGGATTCGGGACTCCGGAGATTCGGGGATCCGGGACTCCGGAGGTCACCGAACCGCGTCGTCCGTGATCCCTTCCGGTACGAAGCCCTCCGGCAGGTCCCGCAGGTGGTGACCGCCGGCCGTGACACGCACCGGGCCTCCGACGGCGAACATGATCTGGTGGGCACTGCGGATCAGCACCCGCCCGACGGCCGAGTCGATCGCCCCCGCGAAGTGGGGAACGCTCGTGCTGTAGTTCACGTCGAACACGACCTCGCAGCCCTCGGGCAGGTCCGTGCTCGTCCACACCCCCCTGAGGTGCTGGAAATCCCCGCTGACCTGCTCGAACTCGATGCGGTACGGCTGCGAGCCGTCTCCGGACCCCCGGCTGCGCTGCACCCACCGCGCCGTACCGCCGCGGAAGGCCAGCACCCACTGGCGGAGCCCGTCGCCGGTGTCGGAGACGGAGACGATGTCACGGGCGTACGCGGGGAATGTCGCCTCGTCGCCGAGCCGTTCGATCACCTCGGCCGCCGTCGCCGGCACCGTGGCCTTCAGAATGCGAGATGTCATGACGCATGCTCCTTCTCAGTCCGCCGGGCGGATGACGCTGACGCCCTGCAGGCGGGTGGTGCGCAGCATGGGGTGGCTCGCCTCTCCGAAGGCACCGCCGGTGAGACCGGGCCCGCCCTGGTTGGGCAGGAAGGGCAGGAAGCCACTGTGCGAATCATTGATCTTCAGGTTGCCGCCGTTGACGACCCCCTCCAGGAACCGCTCGATCGTCGAGGTCCCGGTCGACCAGACGGAGTTACGCAGGCCGTACGCGTTGGTGTTCACGAAGGCCAGCACCTCCTCCAGGAGAGCCTCGTCATCCGTCCCGGCGTCGGGGACGATGATCGGCAGAAGCGGGAAGAAGGTCTCGTCGCGGACCACCGAGAGCGATCTGGCGTTGCCGAGCCCGTCGACACGGACGATGCTCGGCTCGACGAAGAACCCCGTCTCGGACGGTGATCCGTCCACTTCAAGGCGGCGGCCACCGTGGACGAGCTTCGCACCTTTGGAAAGGGCCTCCCCCAGGCAGCCGAAGAACCAGTCGACCCCCAGAACCGGGGTGAGCACCACACCGGCCTCGTCCGGGTATCCCGGCTGGATCCTCCGGGTGGCCACGACCAGCCGCTCGATGATCTCGTCCGCGATCGCCGGATGGACGACCACCTGGTTGGGCACGTTGCAGATCTGTCCGGAGTTCATGAAGAACTGGGTGAGGGTCTCCACCGTGGCGTCCAGGTCGGCGTCGTGCCACACCACGCAGCAGTCGTTGCCCGCGAGCTCCAGGATCGGCTTCTTACCCGCGGCGATGCACTCGCCCTCGAACTCGAGCCCCTTCTTGCTGCCCCCGAAATAGAGGATGTCGTCGACGTGCTCGCTCGCCATCCAGGCGTCGAGCATCGGCGGCCCGCAGAGGGCGTTGATCGTTCCCGGCGGGGCTCCCGCCTCTTCGAGCACCGGCGCCACGATCTCCCGCATCGCGTACATGCAGCTGAGAGCGACCCCTCGCGGTGCGCGTACCACCACGGTGTTGCCCGCGATGAGGGAGGTGAGGCCGTTCAGCGCGTTGACCGCCGCGGCGTTCTGGGGTGGGTTGATGCAGACGACCCCGTCCGGAACGCGACGCAGGATCATCTCACGGTCGCCGTCCCAACGGCGGAACTCCATCTGCTCGGCGCACCATTCGAGGGTCTCCCGGCTCCAGCTGGTGTACGGGAGCCCGCCGATCATGCCTTGGGCCGCGGAGCGCGGCGTGCCCTCGGCGACGAGGATCTCGACGAGGGGGTCGAGGTGCTCAAGAATTCTTTTCGCGATGCGGCGTCCGATCTCGATTCGCTCGCCGAGCGGAACGCGTCTCCATTCCGGTGCGGCGGCGGCGGCCGATTCCAGGGCGAGGGTCGTCATGCTCTCGTCGGCGACGACGCACGCCCCCACGACACGTTCCCCCGCGGTGTGCGAATCGGTGACTCCCAGATCGAGATCACGCTTGAGCCCCAGGGTTGGGAAGGTGTCCTCGATAAGGGCCCGAGCGGCGAGCGTGTGAACAAGCTGGGCGTTCTCGCCGGTGACATCTCGGCCGCAGATGTAAGCGGGATATATCCCAAATTTCACATTTCCTCCTTCGCTCGATATGACCACGGCTGATATTCACGCTATGTGCGGCAATACCAGTGGAGCAATGGGAGTGTCATAAGGGCTTCTTATGAAGCCCAAGAGCCATTTCTTATCGAGTTCGGGCCGAACAGAGGCCGGACCGCTGCGCACCGAGCAGGGCGCCCCCCCCCCCCCCCAAGGGGGACGCAGGGCCCCTCCACTCGCCACCCCGCCGATCCGTCCGCCCCCGTCCGTCCGGCGCTGCTCCGACGACATGGATGACCATCGCACATGCGATGCAGAAGGGGTCAATACCGCATGACTGCCAGGTGATTTAGCCCTTAGAGCAGGAATATGCGAAGGTAAGGTGGTTGTTCACGATGTCTCGGCTCAGCACGGTGAGCCGGTAAGGAGCTCCCGTTGTTCAGGCGTCTTCCCCGGTGGGCCGTCGCGGCCCCCCTCGCCCTCACGCTGGCCGCCGCCCTGTCCGGGTGCGGCTCCGACGACCCGGCCCCCACCACGGCCTCCTCCGGCGACGGGACCACGACGTTGACGGTGCTCGCCGCCGCGTCGCTGACCGGCACGTTCACCGAGCTGGGCAAGACCTTCGAGGCCGCGAACCCGGGCACCACGGTGCGCTTCAGCTTCGGCTCCAGCGCCACCCTGGCCCAGCAGATCGTCGCGGGCGCCCCGGCCGACGTCTTCGCCGCCGCCAGCCCGGCCACGATGAAGACCGTCACCGACGCCTCCCTGGCCACGACCCCGACCACCTTCGCGCGCAACGTCCTCCAGATCGCCGTCCCGGCCGACAACCCGGCCAAGGTCGACGACCTGGCCGACCTGGCCGACCCGAAGGTCAAGGTCGCCCTCTGCGCCGAACAGGTGCCCTGCGGCGCCGCCGCGGTCAAGGCCCTGGACGCGGCCGGCCTCAAGGTCACCCCCGTCACCCTGGAGCAGGACGTCAAGGCCACCCTCACCAAGGTCGAGCTCGGCGAGGTCGACGCCGCCCTCGTCTACAGGACCGACGTCATCGCCTCCGGCGGCAAGGTCCAGGGCATCGACTTCCCCGAGGCCGAAAAAGCGATCAACGACTACCCGATCGCGGCCCTGTCCGGCGCACCCGCCCCCGAGGCGGCGAAGCGCTTCGTCGACCTCGTACTGTCACAGCAGGGCAAGGACGTACTGACCAAGGCCGGATTCCAAGCCCCCTGACCGCTGCCACGACACCCTCCGTGACGCGACGCCCCCGCGCCCATCCGCACACGAAACCATGCGCGGGACGCGCGTCCAGCGCCTCGCCCGCACCGTCGAGGACCTTCACCTCGATCCCGGCCATCGCGAGGCCGGCCGAAGCGGATCCACCGAGATACCTCACACCGGCATCACCGGCCCCTCTGCCCCCATAACTACCCATCTAGCACCCTTTAGCGACATAAAGTAACCCCCCGGAGTCATGCGACCGCAGACGGTAATGTACGTTTGTGGTCATGATCGTGTCGATGCGGCGAGTCGCGCAGCGCGGAGGCGTCACCCTCGCGCTGGGACTGGCCGCGCTCGGCGCCGTCATATTGATGCATCTGGCACTGTGCGTCGTGGCCCCCGCGCACCGGGGGCACTTCCACGCCCCCGGCCATTGGTCACCGGCCGCCGCGACCACCACGATCACGGCCACCGCCGCGGGACCTGTCACCGCGATCGACGCGGAGGTGCCCACGGATCACGTACCGTGCCCGGCGCCACCACCCGCCGAGGAGGATCACCACCTGTGCGGGGCGGCGGCCGGAGCGCAGATCACCGGTACACGCGCCCCGGTGCCGACCGGCCCGGTCATCGGTGACCCGGTGGCCGTCGACGAGGCCCCGGCACCCCCGCCGTCGCCCGCGTGGCGCCGCGCGCGACCGGTCCGCCCGCCCCCGGGCGCGGTGTTACTCCTTCTCAAATCCGTTTCCCGTATATAGCCCGCCCCGCGGGCCCGCCGGTCAACGACTCCGCACTCCTCACGAGGCTCCTCGCGAGTTCCTCATGAGCGGTGGAGCCGTCGCTCAAGCGTGCCCAGAAGCGAGTTGATCACATCGCATCCAGGGGAAACGGATCATGACATACACACTTAATTCACCACAGGTAGCGGCCGAACGGCCGCAGATCGACACCGCCTCACTCGGCCGGCTGATCACCGGAGCCACCTGCCACACTCCCGAGCACGTGGTCGGCAACACCCCCGTGCTCTGGGTTCCCGAGATCGCCTCGGGGCTGGGGCACGGATTCTGGGCGAAGTTGGAGGGCGGCAATCCCGGTGGGATCAAGGACCGCTCCGCGCTCTACATCGTCGAGCGGGCGCGCGAGCGCGGCCTGCTGCGACCGGGAGCACCCATCGTGGAGTCCACCAGCGGGACCTTCGGGCTGGGCCTGGCGCTGGCCGGCATCGTGCACGGCCACCCGGTGACGCTGGTGACCGACCCGGGCATGGAACCGCTGATGCACCGGTTGCTGTCGGCCTACGGGGCCCGCGTCGTCGTCGTCACCGAACCGCATCCGGTGGGCGGCTGGCAGCAGGCCCGTCGGCAGCGCGTGCGGGAACTGCTCGGCGAGCACCCGGACGCCTACTGCCCCGACCAGTACACCAACCCCGACAACGTCGCCGCCTACGCGGGACTCGCCGTCGAGCTGGCCGGTCAGCTCGGGCGGATCGACGTCCTGGTGTGCAGTGTGGGCACCGGTGGTCACAGCGCCGGCGTTCATCGCGCGCTCCGGCGCTTCTATCCCGACCTGCGGCTCGTCGGCGTCGACACGATCGGCTCGACCATCTTCGGCCAGCCCGCGCGCCCGCGGCTCATGCGCGGCCTGGGCAGCAGCATCCACCCGCGCAACGTGGCGTACGAGGCCTTCGGGGAGGTCCACTGGGTCGCGCCCGCGGAGGCGGTCTGGGCCTGCCGACGCCTGGCCTCGCTGCGGTACGCCACCGGCGGCTGGAGCGTCGGCGCGGTGGCCCTGGTGGCGTCCTGGCTCGCCCGCACGCTGCCCGGATACACCCGGATAGCGGCGATCTTCCCAGACGGTCCGCACCGCTACTTCGACACGGTCTTCAACGACGACTACTGCGCGGAACGCGGCCTGCTCGGCGCGCCCCCGATGACGGACCCCGACGAGATCGCCCATCCGGCCGAACGCGAGGTGACGCGCTGGACGCGATGCGCGACCGTACCCGACCCGGCCGGCTTCCCGAGAGACGGCGATGCCTTCCGGAAAGACGGCGACGTCTCCCTGGAAAAGGGGGTCGCCTTCCCCGAAGACGGTGCCGGCTTCCCAGGGGACGGCGTCGTGGAAACGTCGCCGGCCGCCGCGGAAGACGGCGCCCGCGCCGAAACCGCCGGGGAGACGACCGGGAAAGGTGGCCTCCGGTGAGAGGCACCGTCGCTCTGGCCCGCTCCTTCGACCGGCCGGTGAGACTGCTGCTGATCAACCAGCTCACCATCAACACCGGCTTCTACATGCTGATGCCCTATCTGGCCGGTCACCTGTCGGGAACGCTGGCGCTGCCGGCCGCACTGGTCGGCCTGGTCCTGGGCATCCGCAACCTCAGCCAGCAGGGCATGTTCCTGGTGGGCGGCACACTCGCCGACAGGCTCGGCCACAAGCCTATGATCGTCGCGGGCTGCGGGCTGCGCACGGTCGCGTTCCTGCTGCTCGCCGTGGCCGACTCCCTGCCCGTGCTGGTGGTCGCCTCGGCCCTGACCGGGTTCGCCGGCGCGCTGTTCAACCCGGCCGTACGGGCCTACCTCGCCCGCGAGGCCGGAGCGCGCAAGGTCGAGGCGTTCGCCGTGTTCAACGCCTTCTCCCAGGTCGGCATCCTGATCGGACCGCTCGTCGGCCTGCTGCTCAACGCGGTGGCCTTCAGGCTCGTCTGCCTGGTCGCGGGCGTGATGTTCGCGGTCCTGACGGTCGCGCAGACGCGAGCCCTGCCCTCGGGAGCCGCTCCGGAGGGCGAGGAGGGGCGAGGCGTGCTGCCGGCCTGGCGCGAGGTGGTCGGTGACCGGCCGTTCCTGCTGTTCTCCCTGGCCATGATCGGCTCCTACGTGCTGAATTTCCAGATCTACCTGGGGCTGCCGCTGGAGATCCGCCGGGCCACGGGCGGTGAGCTGGGAATCACCCTCGTGTTCGCCGTCTCGGCGGTGATGACCCTGGCGGGCCAGGCCCGTCTCACCGCGTGGGCGACCCGGCGGTGGCGACCGCCGCAGGCCATCGCGTGGGGGCTGGTCCTGATGGGACTCGCCTTCGTCCCCCTCGCCCTGGCAGCACCCTGGGCGGGCACCGCCGTCGTGCCGCCCGGCGGAACCGCCCTGATGCTCGCGCTCGTCCCCGTCCTGGGGACCACGGTGCTGCTCAGCCTGGCCACCATGATCATCTATCCGTTCGAGATGGCGACCGTCGCCACCTTCGGAGGCCGGCACATGGTGGGGACGTACTACGGGCTCTACAGCACCCTGGCCGGCGTCGGTATCGCCGTGGGCAACCTGCTCACCGGGTCGGCCCTGGATCTGGGCACGCGGGTCGGCCTGCCGAGCCTGCCGTGGCTGGTCCTGGCACTGATCGGCCTCGGCTGCGCCACGGCCGTCGCCGTTCTGGATCGATCGGGGCGCCTGGCGACCCCGCCGAGGGCCGCTCCGGCGACGGCGTGAGGCGGCAAAGGACGGTCCGGCCCTGACGATCTGCGGGGGCGGGGGCGGAGCATCTCACCGAGACTCCGCGCTTGCCCGTCCCCGCCGGTCGTCCGGGGTCGGCGTTCGGTCGCGGCGGACAGCGTCACGGCCAGGAGGGATCGTCCGGCACGCGCGTCCGGCCTGTTCGGCCTTCCACCCACCGGCGCCGCCCATCACCACGCGCTCAGGAACGGCGCCGCCCATCACGACTCGCTCAGGAACGGACGAGGCGGGCGATCGCGTCGGACGCCTCCCTCACCTTCTCCTCGGCCTCGGCTCCGCCCTTGGCGGTGGCCTCGGCCACGCAGTGCGCCAGGTGCTCCTCCAGCAGGGACAGCGCGAAGGACTGCAGCGCCCGGTTGGCCGCCGACACCTGGGTGAGGATGTCGATGCAGTACTTGTCCTCCTCGACCATCCGCTGCAGGCCCCGCACCTGTCCCTCGATCCGACGTAGCCGCCGCACATGGTCCTGCTTGTTGGCGGTGTATCCGTACATCTCGCCCCCTCCGCTCGGCTTCCCCTGCGAAAGGATACCCCCCGCTAGTATTCAAGGCAGCCTCGCCGACCGCGGCCGCCTACATGCCGCCGACCATCTCTGCGGGCGGCGGCACCGGCTCCCACCCGCCCACCAGCCCACGGGTGGCGATCGTGACCGCGCAGCGTTGCGCGGCGTACGTGAGGGCCATGGCGTGATGTTCCGGAGAGAAGTCGGCGACGGCATCGGCGACGAGGAACGGCTGAAGGTCCTGCATGAAGGCGTCGCAGGCGGTCATGAGGCAGCCGATGTGCGCGTAGACACCGCAGACGATGATCTGGTCGCGTCCCATCGCGTCCATCCGGGTACGCAGGTCGGTCCGGTGGAAGGCGCTGTAGCGCCACTTGGTGAGCAGAATGTCGGACTCCGCGGGAAGGAGGCTCGGGACGATCTCGCTCTCGCGAGGACCGGGGATGCCCGCCCCCCAGAAGTCCTGGAGCAGGCCGCGCTCGTGCCTGCTCTGGCCGCCGGGCTGCACCGAGTAGACGACGGGAACCCCCAGCTCCGCGCAGGCGTCGCGCAGGTGACCGATGTTGGCGATGAGCCCGGTCAGCGGGGAGGCGTCGGCGGCGAAGGGGGCGAGGAAGTAGTTCTGCATGTCGTGGACCAGCAGGATGGCGCGGCGCGGATCAGGGCGCCAGCTCACCCGGTTCTCGGGCAGGTCGTTCTCCCTCGGCAGCGGGTAGGAGGCGATCTGGGGAAGGGCCACGGGCACTGTCTCCTTTCCTCGGTTTTCGTGGGTTTCCTGCGGTTTCTCTGCGGTTTCTCTGCGGTGCCGGAACCTTCTCGCGGTGGCGGACCGCCTCCCGCGACGGTGAACCTCCTCCGTGACGGCGAGTCGTCTCCCCGTGGCGGATCATCGCCCGTGACGACGGATCGTTTCCCGTGCCGGCGGGTCAGCGGTCCTGGTCCAGGCCGACGGCGCGGAGCATGGTCTGGAACTTGGCGGTCGTCTCGGCGAGCTCGGTCTCCGGTACCGACCCCGCGACGATCCCCGCGCCCGCGAACAGCCTCAGGGTCTGGTCGGCGACCTCGGCGCAGCGGATGGTCACGACCCATTCGCCGTCGCCCGTCGCGTCACCCCACCCGACCAGGCCGGTGTACAGACCACGGTCGAACGACTCGATCTCCTCGATCGCCTCACGCGCGGCGCTCGCGGGCGTGCCGCAGACGGCGGGGGTGGGGTGCAGCACGGTGGCCAGTTCCAGCGAGGTGACCGTCGGGTCGTCCAGCACGCCGGTGATCCGGGTCGACAGGTGCCACATGGAGGCGGTGGACAGCGGCGAGGGCCCGGCGGGGACGGACAACTTCCTGCAGTACGGGCGCAGTGCCTCCACGATGCTCTCGATCACCAGGGCGTGCTCGCGAAGGTCCTTGTCCGAGGCGAGCAGAGCGCGGGCCCGTTCGCGGTCGACGACGGGGTCGGGGTGGCGGGGCGCGGACCCCGCGAGCGGGTTCGTCGTGATCCGGCGGCCCGAGCGGGAGACGAGGAGTTCGGGACTGGCTCCCAGGAGGGTACGGGCCGTGTCGTCGCTCGACGGCAGGTCGACCGCGTAACCGTAGGCCTGCGGATCGCGCCGGACGAGGTTGCGCAGGATGCGGCCGACGTCGACGGGTGCGCCCATGGTGATGTCCAGGGTCCGGGCCAGCACGATTTTCTGGAGCTCTCCGGCGGTCAGCTTGACCAGCGCCTTCTCCACACCGCGCATGTAGTCGTCGGAATCGGAGACCGGACCGACCCCGGTGAACGTCCCCGTGACCTGCTCGGGGGCGGCGGAGAGGCCGGTCGGCGGACTCGTCCAGCAGACGGTGGCGGGTACCAGCAGGCGCGCGGGACGGTCGTCGCGGAAGGGAACCGCGCCCACCACCACGGGATTGGGGTGACCGGAATCCCGTGCGTCGCGCAGGGCCGAGGCGACGCGCCCCTGCAGGCTCGTCGTCCCGGAGTCGGGGACCTCCTGGACCACCCCTCTGGCGAGCAGGGTCCTGGTCGGCGAGGTGAAGAAGAAGGTACCGGGCTCGTAATCTCCCAGAAGGTCGGGCGTTCGAAACATGGTGCTGGTGTCGTTCGACGACATGGCTAAGAGGTCTCCTGTCGGGAGAAATCCAGGAACGGGGGGTGTGCCGTACTACGACCGGAGCGTGGCGCCCCCGTCGACGTACAGGTCCTGCATGGTGATGTGCCTGGCACGGTCGGAGGCCAGGAAGATGACGGCGTCCGCGATGTCGGCGGGATCGGCCAGCCTGCCGAGGGGAATGCCCACCCGGAAACTGGCCGGCGAGCCGTCGATGACCGTCCTGGCGTCGTGGCCGCCGGCCCACAGGGCGCGCTGCATGGGAGTGTCGGTGGAGCCGGGCGACACCACGTTGCAGCGGATGCCGTACTGCGCCAACTCCAGGCCGAGGCACTTGGTGAACTGCGCGGCCGCGGCCTTGGAGGCGGCGTAGGCCGACATGTTGGTCCGGGGCACGCCCGCGGCGTTGGACCCCACGGTGACGATCGCCCCGGATCTGCGGGGGATCATCCGGCGGGCGACCGCGCGGGACAGGTGGAAGACTCCGCCGGTGTTGACGGCGAACGTGCGAGCCCAGTCGTCGTCGCTGATGGCGACGGCGGGTCCCGAGCAGAGCACCCCTGCGACGTTGACGAGCAGCCCGATCGGGCCGAGATCGGCCTCGACCCGCGCGACCACGTCGTCGACGGCGGCGCTGTCGGTGACCTGGCAGGGGTAGGCGACCGCGACGCCGAGGTCGGCGGCGACCCGCGCGACCCGCTCGGCGTTCACGTCGAGCGCGGCGACACGTGTGCCCGTCGCCGTCAGGGCTCGCGCCACGGCCTCGCCGATGCCCTGTGCCGCACCGGTGACCACGGCCACCGCGCCTTCCATCACCATGCCTTCACCGGAACCTCCCCAGGATGTTCCGGCCTTCAGGCTGGGGAGGAGTCGGGGGCGGGAGGGCCGCCGAGGCCCGAGCGTGTCCTGATCGGTCGGTCATTGAGATCGGCTTCTTTCTGTGTCGTGTAGCCGTAGCCGTCCGCGCGTTGAAGATGGCGGACATGGCGGTGGTTGATCCCGGTGATGCGGCCGTGCCGGGTGGTGATGTCGAACGAGCCGGAAGAGCGGACCAGAACTCGCCCGGTGTGGACTCCGGCCTTCTTGCCCGCCGGAACGGCCGCGCGGACCAGGTCGCCGGTTTGGAAGCCGTGGTGGCGTTTGATCCGTGGCCGCACCAGGCGGGGGAAGCCGTAGCGGTCGGGGGTGGTGCGGGCGTAGGTGCCGCGCCCGGTCGCCGCGACCAGCAGGATCGTGGACGGCCAGGCGGTCACGGTCTCCAGGTGGCCGACGTGCAGGGCGTCCAACGTGTGCGACTTGGCGGCGCCGGTACGCGACCGGTTCCACCTGGTGCGCCCGCCCGAGGCCGTCGCGACCGGCAGGCCGGTCGCCTGCAGTGCCCGCCACAGCACCCAGCGGGTGGCGTTGACGGCGGCGGCGTCGCGCAGCGGCGCTTTCGCCTGCTTGAGGATCTTCGCCAGGAGTGCGGGTTTGGCCTGGAGGAACTCTTCGATCGGGGTGGCGTTCTTGGCCTGGTTACACGGGATGCAGGCCAGGGTGAGGTTGCTGACGCGGTCGGAGCCGCCCCGGCTGCGGGGATGGATGTGGTCGAGGTTCAGCGGCATGCCGCTCGCGCCGCAGTAGGCGCAGATGCGCCCCCACTTGGCGAGCAGGTATTCGCGGACCTCGTACCCGGCGAGGGTGCCCCGCTGGTATTCGGCTCCTTCGAGCGGCTTGCCCGCGACGAGGGTGTGGGTGTCGAAGGAGACCTCCTCCACGTGGACGGCGGTGATGGGCGCCCATCGGGCCAGCCGCGCCACCTGCGACATCGTCGTGTCCACGCGGTGTCGCAGCGACGGCGCCAGCCACCCTTGAGGTTTCGTGCGGTTGTTGAAGCGGGGGACGCGGTAGCGCAGGTTCCGCGACCTGCGGCCACGGCGCAACGCGGCCCGCGCGCTGAGCCTGTCGCGGATCCGCCCGCCCCGATGGTCGAGCTGAATGCCGAACAGGCCGGTGCGGCTCCCGTCACGGTCGGCGAACACACTGATGCCGGTGTGCTGGGAGCCGGGGTCGATACCGACGTGCACGCCTTTTACGGTGGAGTCGGCCACCAGCCGGTCTTTGAGGCGGATAACGAACGGGGTGCGGCGCACCACCACCGCCCGCCCGGCCGCCAGCAGGCGGCGGGCACGGGCGGGATGGCACGGGTCGAGCGGGTGGCCGTGGACGTCGAGGACGAACACGGCCGGGTGAACCTCACGGTTGGCTCCCTCGGACACCTCGGTGCCCTGGGGGTGACGCCGAACGGCCGGTGCGTGCCGTACGGTCTCCCCTCGCCCATGTCCACCGCCAGGTGCGGCGAAGCCGCGTCCGTGAGCCGTTTCGTCCCGACCCGGGTTGTCTGCTCCCACGGATTCCAGAGCAGCCCGCTGAGGAAGCACGGGCTGGTGGGTCTGCTGTCTTGCGGTGAACGTAGCCATCGAGGATGCACCTCCTGTTCGTGATGGCTGGGGCTGGTCAATACGGGCTCAAGGCACCAGGCGGCACCTCAAGCCCCCTCCTTCAGGCATTCAGGAGGGGGTCGTCGACCGTCTCTCGCCGTGTCTCGCCGTGTCTCGCCGTTCGCTCGCGCTCCCGTCGCCCTCGCCACGGTCCGCCTGTGTCGGTAGGCAGGCTAGCTCCATCACTTTAGGTCGCGCAGCAAAAACTTATAGTTACTTTTCACAGATCAGGAGGACATCCCGGAGGTTAGTGGGACCACTCCGGACTGCGGGACACTGCGAGCGAGGGAACCTCGGGCGGGCGATTCGTTCCCCGATGACGGTTTTCCGAGGAGAGCCGGTCTCCACTGCTCCCGCCCAGGTGAAGGGCGGATTCGACGCGTTTACAGATAGTCAACGTCGCGTCAATCGCCATGACCTACCATCATCCTTCGTGACAAGTCAGGATATTTCAGAGCGACAGGCATATATCCCCCCTGCGCCTCCCGCCGAAACCTCCGCAGAGCCCGTGGAACCCACGGAGGAGGAGGGCAGCGGCGTGCTGGCGATGATCGAGCGCATCGGCTCGATCATCGTCCCGATCGGCGTCGCGTTCTACGCCGTCCTCTACCTCGGCGTCGAGCAGATGTACGGCGTGTTCGGCATCAGCCCCCAGCAGGCGGGAATCGACCAGTCCGTCCTGCTCGGCCGGTTGATGGGGACGCTGATCCTGCTTCTGCTCTTCATCGCGCCGCTCCTCGGCCTCGTCGTCGGGGTGGGCTGGATCGCCGACAAGATGACCCTCGGCGCGGTCGGAAAAGTCATGACGGCCGTACGGAGCCGCCCCTGGGTGGCCGCCCTGATCGCCGCGCTGTGGTGTGGCGCGACCTACTGGGGTCTGCTGAACCTCGTGGGCGACCTCGACATCGCCGTCATGGTCGTCGTCGCGGTGGGGCTGGGCGTGCTGACGTTCCTGGTGCCGTTCCGGCTGCTGCGCCGCAAGCCCGTCGGCCGCGCCGGCCTGAAGGTGCTCACCGGCGCCCTCACGGGCATCGGCCTGGGATTCCTGCTGATCCTGCAGATGACCATGGGCGCGATCGAGATGCAGGAGACGGGACGGGCCAACGACCTCCTCCCCTACGTCGGCTTCCAGGACCAGTGGGCCGTCATCAAGAACGCCGACGACAACAAGCCCCTCTACGACGGCCGGTGGATGATGCTGCTCGGCGAGAGCCAGGGCACCTATGTCTTCTACGACTGCGACAAGCTGGAGACCTTCCGGCGCCCGATCGACGGCACGCTCCTCGGCAACGTCCAGCTGCAGCCGGACCGCGAGCCGGGCTACAAGTGCGGCACGCTCGCCGAGCAGGGAGAGGCACAGGCGAGCGAAGGCCAGTAGACACGACCGAGAGGGCGTCCACCGGGTTCACCCACGACACCTGTCGGCGGCGGGATCCGGCGCTCTCGGTCCCGCCGCCGGGGACGACACGACGCACGTCACTGATTTTGGCCCGAATAATCATCTCAAAAATCATTACGGGCAACAAAAATGCCTAGACTCGGATACGCGAATCGAGAGAGCACCCTCTGCCGCGACCGTACGGCGGGGAATCCAGCAACCTGGACATATCCCCGCCATTGACGAATCCGTTTAAACCTTCTTAACGAGGGTCACGCTTTGCCATGTCGATCATCGGGTAACTCCTGCTTGCCGCCATCGTCGCGGTTCAAGCAATCCGATCTCCTGAAATCACAAAAGACATGGAATGCGATGACTTTTAGCGGTAGAAGACGGGCTCAAAACATTAATTCCAGCCAACACGCTCGAAACCGGTCCGTCGCGACAACAGCAATCGGCGCCATTCTGGCACTTTCCTGCCAGGCGCCGGCCGGCGCCGTGACCGACACCACGGGAGTCGTTCTCCTCAGCACGCGAGCCGCGGGTAGCGAGACCGTCCCGGTCGGGAGGACGATCGGCGCGCCCGGGGGCGCGAGCTTCTCCCTGATCGGAACCCTTGGGCGGGAAGACTGCAAGTGCCGTGGACAGCACTGCGTGTGTGACCGCGATCGTCCCGGCAAGAATCGGGGCAGCGGAAAGGGCAGGAGCGGCCGGGACCGCGGAAAGAAATCGTCGAGTCTCGAACTGCCGTCGGAATCGGCGATCCCGGCGAATCCCGCTAAAGAAAATCCCGCCAAAACGGATCTTCCAGATGTTCCACTCGATCCGCTCGGCCTACCCGGCCCGGCCAAACCGGCGGGGCCCGCGAAACCAGCGGAACCTGCCAAATCAGCGGGACCCGCGAAACCAGCGGAACCTGCCAAATCAGCGGGACCCGCGAAACCGGCAGGACCCGCGAAACCAGCGGGATCCACGGACACGGCAGGCCTGGCGAATCCGGCAGGGCCCGCAATTCTGGTGGGCCCCGCAGGACCGGCAGGCCCGGCAGGCCCCAAGGGAGTTCCCGGCCCCGCAGGACCGACAGGAGCGACGGGTCCGAAGGGCGACACCGGTGCCCCCGGCCTTCCTGGGGCACCGGGCCCGGCGGGCGCGATGGGACCCGCGGGCGCGACGGGTGCCACCGGTCCTGTGGGACCGATGGGACCCGCGGGACCGATCGGCCCCCAGGGTCCGGACGGGCTCACCGGCCCGATCGGCCCGGAAGGACCCAAGGGTCCGGCAGGTCCCCAGGGACTCGCGGGACCGGTAGGGCCGATCGGCCCGGAAGGGCCGGTGGGGCCGATCGGCCCTGAAGGACCCGCGGGGCCGATCGGCCCGGAAGGACCGGTCGGCCTCGTCGGGCCGATGGGCCCGGAAGGTCCGGTCGGCGCCCCCGGGCCCGCGGGTGCGGACGGCGCTTCGGGACCCGCCGGCCCTGCCGGCGAACCTGGCGCCACCGGACCGGTGGGACCGACCGGCGCCACCGGAGCCGCGGGCGAGCCCGGAGCACCTGGACCCGAGGGACCCGCGGGACCGATCGGCCCCGCGGCGCCGACCTCCGCCGTCTCGGTGTCGTACCTGCTTTTCGAACCGATCACCGCGTCGGTCAGGAACGACGGGACGGCACAACTCCGCGATCCGCGCACGACTCCGCTCTGGCACGATCTTTCGAAGATCCCCGGTCATCCCACCGACGTGGTGGACGTCGCGACGACGATCCTCCATGACGGCGCCCTTCCGTACCTTCACCTCACGGTCCAGAGTTCGTCCGGTCAGGTCGCCCGGACGAAGTGTCTTCTCGGGCGGCCGGTTCCCCGGACGGGAGGCTTCTTCGCTCCGGGAACACCTCATGGACCTCCCGCCTACCCCGCGAACTGCGCCAAGTTCACCGACGAGACACCGCCGCTCTGAACCTCGCCGAGTTCCGAGCCTGACAAATGAAAAAATGTCATCAAAAGAGAATGCCGTACCCGGCACCGGCCGGGCGCGGCATTCTCCATGTCGAATCCCTCGAACGATGTCGAATCCCTCGAACGCGCACGGCCTCCCGCGCCCCACGATCACCCGGCCCTCGGGCCGTGCGGCGCGTCAGTTGCGGGCGAGGACCAGACGCGAGGGGTCTTCTCCCGGCAGCGGGACGCGGAGGCGACGCCTGGCGGCGACCATCCGGCACCCGGCGACGCACGCGTTCGTGCCCAGCGCGACGATCGTGAACAGGCCGAGGCGGAGCAGGTCCTGCCTGCCGAAGCTGAGCTCCCCGGCACCGTTGACCAGGAATCCGGTGCCGAAGAACCACGCCATGACGGCCGTCGCCAGCGCGACCCCGGCCCGGACCCCGCGGGCGGCGTAGGCGCACACGGCGATCGTCATGATCAGTACGCGGCCGGCGGTCTCCGCCGAAGCGAGGAGCAGCGAGGCGGTCGCGGCCGTGGCGACGACGGTGACGAACCCCCCGGCGAGCGAGAACCCCACCGGTTCGATCCCGGACTTCACACCTACCCCCTTCACATAACGGACATTTGTTGCTGAACAGGCATTTACCGAGGGGTGGACTCCGCCCCTCCATGAAATCCCGGGAAATGCCAGAACGCCAATGTCAGTATCTTTTCTTCACCCTTTCCCGACGTTCCTTTACGCCGTTCTCGGCCCCGGCGGGCGCCCGCCGGAAGCCTCTTCGCGGCGACAAGGCGCACCCGGGTGGAGAGTCCGAAGACGACCGGAGCTTTCGTGCCGGGACGACGGAGAACCGGTCCGGGATGACTCAACCCACTCGATCGCGAGCCCCCCGTGACCTTTGCCATACGATCGCCGTATGGCGGAGGTCATGGTGCGCGACGGAACCTGGACGTTCGACGGCGAGATCCTGCGGATCGTGCCCGGCCACGACCGGAGTGTGAAGAAACTGCGACAGCTGCTGGGAGAGGTGCGGGTGCCGCTGGAGGCGGTGGCCGGCATCGCGTACGAACCCGGCAAGAAGGGCGGCAGGCTGCGACTGCGCCTGCGGGAGGGCGCCGACCCGTTCAGTCAGGCGACGCGCGGGCGGATCGCCGACAACGCCGACCCCTACCAGCTGGTCGTCGACACCAACCGCACCGGCGCCGCCGAGTATTTCGTCACCGAGGTACGCAACGCACTGGTGATCGAGCAGGTACCGGACGGTCCCTCGGAGCGCTACCTCATGCCCGGCCCCGAACTCCCCGTGGTGGTCCCGGCCGGCGACGGCACGGCCACGTTCGACGGCGAGTCGATCCGTCTCGAATGGAACTGGGCCGCGGAGGGGGTCAAGAAGTCGACGGGTTCCCAGCGGTTCGCGCTGAAGGACCTGAACGGCGTGGAGTGGTTCCCGGCCACGGGCATGGAGAACGGCTGCCTGCGTTTCCATGTGAAGGGCACGGCATCCCACAATTTCGCTCCCAAGCATGACCCGAACTGCCTGGTCCTGTGGGGATTCGACAAGGAGATCCGCACCACGGCCCTGCTCGTCGCCGCCGTTCTCGCCAGGCTGCCGCACCCCTCGGGCGCCCACCCGCCTCCCGCCGAACCCCTCTCGATCGAGGCCGCCACGGCACCCGCCGCCGACGACGACCCGGACTCGCTCCTGCGCCGCCTGCGCGAGCTCGGCGACCTGCACAGGGACGGCATCCTCACCGACGAGGAGTTCACCACCGCCAAGCAGGCCCTGATCCGCCGCTTCTGACCTCGGGGCGGTCGAGCGGAGGTCACCTGCACCGGGCGAGCATGACCTTCTTGTCCGCGCGGGTGACCGGCAGGTCGTATTTCACGGCGACCTGGGCGAAACGGACGACGTAGGCGCAGCGGACCCCGCGTACGGGAGGGAGCCAGGACGCCGGTCCCGAGCCGCCCTTCGCCTCGTTGGCGGCGCCGTACACCGGGATGAGGTTGAGCGGGTCGTTGGCGATGCGCTTGCGCTTGGACATCGGCCAGCGGGAGGCTCCCATCCGCCACCCGTAGGAGAGCGGGACCACGTGGTCGACCTGGATCTCGTCGGAGCGCTTCTTGGTCCAGCGGACGATCCGGCCGGTGTAGGGGTCGCGCAGCTTCATGGAGACGACCACGCAGTCGGACCCTCGGCGGTAGCGCACGTCCTCGCCGTCGCGGGCCAGCAGGTCGTCGCGGGTACGGCAGCCGTTGCGCGCGTACGGCACTCCTTTGGCGGTGTCGGCCCAGTTCTCGCCGAACCTGGCCCTGCTGTAGCCGGCCTTGGAGCCCATCGGCCTGACCTTGAGTCTGCCGATCAGCCTGACGGCGGCTCCCCGATCCCCGGCCGATCTGACGGGCGCCAGGCCGGGACGCACGCCGTCCGGATTGTCCAGTGGCGCGACCCGGGCGGGCGCGGCCCTCGCACGCGTGTCCTCGCCCTGCGTCGACAGTGAGAAGAGCACCGCGGCGCCGAGCATCACGGTGACCACCCCCCGCGTGCTCAACCATGCCTCCAGAAAGGGTCTACGGACTCACGCCTGACCGATTCCCGGTCATCTCATGGTTGACACGGGGGTGTCCGCTGGTTGAGACCGGCTCCGGCGAAGGGGCAGGTCAGGGCTGGAAGCGGTAACCCATGCCCGGTTCGGTGAGCAGGTGGACCGGGTGGGCGGGGTCGCGCTCCAGTTTCTTGCGCATCTGGGCCATGTACTGGCGAAGGTAGTGGGTCTCCTTGCCGTAGGCGGCGCCCCAGACGTCGTTCAGCAGACGGCGCTGGGTGATCAGCTTGCCGGGGTTACGGGCCAGGATCTCCAGCAGGCGCCACTCGGTGGGGGTCAGCCGTACGCCGCCGGAGACGGTCTTGCCCGCCAGGTCCACCTCGTGCTCGCCGATCACGAACCGGGCCGGTTCCTCCTCGGTGGCGAAGACCCGGCGCGCCACCGCGCGGATCCTGGCGAGCAGTTCGTCGACGCCGAACGGCTTGATGACGTAGTCGTCCGCGCCCGCGTCCAGGGCCTCCACCTTGTCGCGGCTCTCGGCCCTGCCGGACAGCACGATGATCGGGACATTCGTCCAGCCGCGCAGCCCGTGGATGACGTCCACCCCGTCCATGTCGGGCAGGCCGAGATCGAGCACGACCAGGTCGGGGTGCCAGTCGGCGGCCTGGCGCAGGGCGGCGGCGCCGTCGTCGGCCACAGCCACCTCGTACCGGCGCGCGGCCAGGTTGATGCGCAGCGCCCGCAGGAGCTGGGGCTCGTCGTCGACGACGAGGATGCGCGTCACGGGGTCCTCCTCGGTCGAGACCAGGCTACGGTGGCGGCTCCCTGGCCGATCAGGTGCCCCGGTGAACGGAACCGCTACGTGCCGCTGGGCCGGGGAGCGGTTGAGCACCGTGAAGTCCGGCCAGGAGCGGCCCGGTGGGTACGCGGCGAAAAGCCGCTTCCTGCGCTATTAATGGTGATATCGAGGCAAATGTCGATATCGGCGGCACCTTCAGGAAGCCTGTCCGTCATATTCTCCGACACCCATCGGGATCCGATGAATAATCCCGCTCGTCGAGGGCAGCAAGGGCTACCACAACAGCCCAAGTCTGAGGTGAGGTCACACATGATAGCGCTGGGACTTCTCTTGATCGTAGTCGCGGGTGCGGCCGTGATCGCGGTCTCCTGGGACGAGACCACGACATCGACCGCCACCGCTTCGTTCACGGTCTTCGACCGCCTGTTCCAGCTGTCCCAGCTGGAGCTCTTCTTCGCGGGTGTCGCCACGGGAGCGGTTTTCCTGCTCGGCCTGGGGATGCTGTTCGCGGGTATGCGACGCT
This sequence comes from Streptosporangium sp. NPDC049046, assembly GCF_040649155.1. Lineage (NCBI taxonomy): Bacteria > Bacillati > Actinomycetota > Actinomycetes > Streptosporangiales > Streptosporangiaceae > Streptosporangium > Streptosporangium sp. NPDC049046. Next base: position 24,374 of record NZ_JBEZEZ010000024.1, read on the forward strand.
CGGCCGCGCACCGCCGCAGGCTCCGTGCCTCGCGGATCGAGGCGCGTGACCGGGTCACCCGCCTGGAGGAGGAGAAGCGGGAGCTGGAGCGCAAGCTCGAAGAGGCTCCCAAGACTCCGGCGACCGCTGGGACCCCTGGGACCCCCGGGACTCCCGCCTCCGCCGCTCCCGCGACCGCCACGACCCCCGTGGTCGACCGCGACCGCGACGGCGTCGACGACCGTGTCGAGGACACCGCACCCCACCCCCGGGTCGACGTGCCCCGTCAGGCCTCCACCGACCAGCTCGTGGCCGGTCGTCACGGGCGCTCGGACCACCGCTAAGCGCCACGCCTTCCCCAGCCGGTGCGACCCCCGGGTCACACCGGCTGAGGCATGCCCGGACCCCCTTCGCCGCCCTCCGGAGCGCGGGGCGACCGGTCGGGTGAGGCGGATCCCGGCTCTTCACGACCCCGCCCGTATTGATAAAACCCCCAAAAAGTAATATTCGCCCCATGACACCACGGTCTAGGGCGATTTTCTTCTGGGCCACCGGTGTACTCGCCTACATCGTCGCCGTCTTCCACAGGCAGTCGCTGGGTGTGGCGGGCATCGAGGCGGCGGCGAGGCTCGACGTCGGCGCGGCGGGACTCTCGATCCTGGCCATGTGCCAGTTGCTGGTCTACGCGGGCATGCAGGTGCCCGTGGGAGTGCTCGTCGATCGGCTCGGTTCCAAGCGGATGCTGATCGTGGGGGCCCTGGTGATGGCCGGCGGCGAGCTCGTCTTCGCTCTCGCGGAAGGACTGCTACCGGGGATCGCCGGGCGGACGCTGATCGGGTGCGGGGACGCGATGACGTTCATCAGCGTGATCAGGCTGGTCCGCCTCTCCTTCCCCGCCCACCGCAACCCGCTGATGGTCCAGCTCACCGGCCTGCTCGGCCAGCTGGGCGCGATCGCCTCCGCGGTGCCCCTCATCCACTCCCTGCACACCTACGGCTGGACGCCGACCTTCCTGATCGCCGCCGTCGTGGGCGTGGTCTCGGCGTTCCTGCTGATCACGGTCCTGCGTGACACCCTCCCCCAGGTCGTGGGGGAGCCACCGAGCCTGAAGGCGGCCTGGGCGGAACCGGGCACCCGGCTGGGCATGTGGACCCATGCCGCCACCCAGTGCTCGGCCGCGGCCTTCCTGCTGCTGTGGGGATATCCGTTCCTGGTCCAGGGGCAGGGGCTCACCCCCTCGACGGCGGGGGTGCTGCTCACCACGCTGACCCTGTGCGGCATGGTGTGCGGGCCGCTGCTCGGCTATCTCGCCGGACGGTTCCCCTTCCACCGCTCCCGGATGGTGTTCGTCGTGATCGGCACCACCGCGGGGACGTGGACCGTCGTACTGCTCTGGCCGGGACGGGCACCACTCTGGCTGCTGGTCGTGCTCATGGCGGTGCTGGCGGCCAACGGGCCGGGGTCGATGATCGGCTTCGACTACGCCAGGACCTTCAACCCGGCCACCCGGATCGGCGCGGCCACCGGCATCGTGAACGGCGGCGGTTTCGTCGCGTCCATACTGGTGATCGCCCTGATCGGGGTCACCCTCGACCTCAGGGGCGACAACGGCCCGGACGCCTTCCGCTGGGCCCTCGCCACGCAGTACCCGATCTGGGCACTGGGCGCCTTCCAGGTCATCCGCTACCGGCGCAAGGCACGCCGCAACCTGCTCGCGGCTCCCCGGACGAACCCCTGACCACCTGCCGGGTACGGCGAAGATCGCTCCTCTCGTGCTCGTCCTCCCCCGGCGCCTCCGGTGCGGACCGACCTTCCGAAGGGCCGGGGAAGGGCTGGGTTCAGGCGATCCTGGTGAAGGGCTCGGCGAAGTGGGCGGTGCCGATCATCCCGCCCGCCGCCCTGACCTTGTCGAGCAGCTCCACCCGCGTGAGGGTGGCGAGCTCGGGATCAGCGTCGTAGAGGTAGGGCACTCGCGGGTCCTCCAGTTGCACCGGATGCAGCACCACGTCGCCGGTCAGCACCAGATCGCCGACCTGGACGACCTGGTGGCCCGGGGTGTGCCCCGGCGTGAGCAGCACCCGGATGCCGGGCAGCACCTCCGCCCCGCCGGCCACCGCCTGTACCCGATCGCCCAGCGGCCGCACGACGCGGTCGAGGACCTCCTCGCCCGCCGCGTCGATCTCGGCGCGCTGCAGAAGGTGCCGGGCGTTGGCGAAGACCGGCGCCCCCGCGACCACCGCGCCGCTCGCGTGGTCGCTGTGCAGGTGCGTGATGACCACGGCGTCCACCTCCTCGGGAGCCGTCCCCACCCGGGCCAGCTCCGCGCCCAGGGAGCCCGGCACCGGCGCCCAGCCCGCCGCGAGCGAGTCACGGGGGCCGATGCCGGTGTCGACCAGCACCGTACGGCCCGCCGCGTCGCGCAGCAGATAGCAGTGGAAGTGCAGGATCCACTCGTCCGACTCGCCGTGACAGCCGCCGGGGAACATCTGCGCCATCGGGCGCCGGATCGACTCGCCCATCGCCCCCACCGCGTCACACAGCGGGAACACCTCGACCCCGGCGACCGTTATAGACCGATGTAGCATCCGCTCTCCTGTTCGGGATGAGGCAACGGTGCTACCGTGATACCGGGCGTGACGCACCGCTGGCTAGGCCGCGTGCGATGATCCGCCCCCGTTTCTCGCTTTTCTCTCTCACCGCCCCTGTCTCAGGCGTGCGGTCCCCGTCTCATGCATCTCCCGTATCTCCCGTGAAAGGTCACTCATGACCACGGAACCCGTCTTCAAAGAACCCCGCGTCGAGAAGATCACCACCAGGAAGGTCCCGCGTCCCCGTGCGGGCGGCGCGGGGAAAACCCCCCGCGGAAACGGCACGACCGCGGGCGGCCGGTCCCCCGGGCGCGACGCTCCCGTCGAGACCGTGACCGGCCTGCTCGACATCCGCGACCGTACCGGGCACATCCGGACCCGCGGCTACCTGCCGTCACCGCACGACGTCCGCGTTCCCCCCTCCCAGATCTCCGAGTACGGCCTGCGCCCCGGCGACCACGTCGTGGCCACCGCACGTGCCCCGTACGAGAGGCTGGAGGGGGTGGAGAGCGTGAACGGCGCCGCCGCCCGGCGGCACAGGCCCGACTTCGCGGACATGACCCCGATCCACCCGCGTGACCGGCTCCGCCTGGAGACCGGATCGCTGACCGGCAGGGTCGTCGACCTGTTCGCCCCGGTCGGCAAGGGCCAGCGAGGGCTGATCGTCGCCCCGCCCAAGGCGGGCAAGACGATGGTCCTGCGGGACCTGGCCGCCGCGATCACCGCCAACCACCCGGACTGCCACCTCATCGTCGTGCTCGTCGGCGAACGCCCCGAGGAGGTCACCGAGATGCGCGAGTCCATCCAGGGCGAGGTCGCCGCGTCCACGTTCGACCGTCCCGACCGCGACCACACCGCCGTCGCCGAACTCGCCGTCGAGCGCGCCAAGCGCCTCGCGGAGGACGGGCACGACGTCGTCCTCCTCCTCGACTCCCTCACCCGGCTCGCCCGCGCGTACAACAACCTCGCCCCGGGCGGCGGGCGCACCCTCGCCGGAGGCATCGACGCCACGGCCCTGCTCCCCCCTCGCCGCTTCTTCGGCGCCGCACGCAACCTGCGCGACGGCGGTTCGCTCACCATCCTCGCGACCGCGCTGGTCGAGACCGGCTCACGGATGGACGACAGCCTCTTCGAGGAGTTCAAGGGCACCGGCAACATGGAACTGCGCCTCAGCCGCGCCCTCGCCGACAAGCGTCTCTATCCCGCCGTCGACCTCGACGCCTCGGGCACCCGTCGCGAGGAGATCCTCCTCGACCCCCGGGAGCGGCGGCTCACCTGGCGGCTGCGCCGCACGCTGGGCGGCCTGGAGAGGCAGCAGGCGCTGGAGCTTCTCACCGACAGGCTCAGCGAGACCCCGTCCAACGCCGCTTTTCTCCAGCAGATCCAGCAGACCACCTGAGCCGGTGCGACCTCCCGCTCACCATGACAATTCCCCCTCGGCGGGGCGCGAGATGATGGGGAGATGCTGGACGATGTCGTCGAACACCTCGCCTGCCCGGTCTGCCGCGGTTCCCTGGAGCTCGAAGAGCGGGTCCTGAGGTGCGCCCTGGGGCACGGCTTCGACGTGGCCAGGCAGGGATACGTCAGCCTGCTGACCGGGTCGCGGGTGCCGGGAACGGCCGACAGCGCGGCCATGGTGGCGGCCAGGGACGCGTTCCTCGGCGCCGGGCACTACGCCCCGCTGGCGGAGGCGGTGGCCGGCGCCTGCCGTACCGGCGCGAAGGTGGTGGCGGACGCCGGGGCCGGGACGGGTCACTATCTCGCGCGGGCGCTCGACGGACTGCCCGGGGCCGCGGGGGTGGCACTGGACGTCTCCAAGCACGCGATCAGGCGGGCGGCGCGGGCACATGCCCGGGTGGGGGCGGTGGTGGCCGATGTGTGGCGGCCACTGCCGTTGCGAGATGGCACGATAGATGTGCTTCTCAATGTGTTTGCCCCTAGAAATGGGGCAGAGTTCGCACGAGTGCTCAAGGGGGACGGTGAGCTCGTAGTGGTCACGCCTACCCCGCGGCACCTCGCGCCACTGGTGGAGCGGCTGGGGCTCCTTTCGGTGGACGATTCGAAGGAGCGGCGGGTGACGGAAAGCCTGAACGAGCACTTCGTCGAGACGGATCGAAGCCTTCTCGCGTTCGAGATGCGCCTGGGGCACGACGCGGTCGAGGCGGTCGTGGGAATGGGACCCAGCGCCTGGCATACGGATACGGAAGTTATGCGAGGCAGGATCGGAGGGCTTCCGGAAATGAGCCCCGTGGAGGCTTCTTTTCGTATGTCTACCTTTAAGCGTCGCCGGTGAGCAAGCCGTGTGCTTGACAGTCACCTTCGAGACACCTGTTACTGATGTGACTTTTAGTCCGAAATTCCCAGACATTCCCCAAGAAATTAGCCGGTGAAGACGACATACTGGACCGCAATTCAGCGAGCCCGCGCCCGGGCGCGAGAAGCTGACGCCTTGACGGAGGGAAGCGCCACATGAAGGCGGAGGAGCGCTGGCAGGCCAGGTTCCGCGCGCCGCGCGCGACGTTGCCCGTGTGGGCCGGCCAGGCTCCCAGCCGGTCCGTCTACCGCAGCAACGCCTCGGGGGCGTGGGAGGTCTACGCCTGGGACCGCGCGGGCGGCTCCACCCGCCAGGCGACCTCCCGGCCCAAGGGCACCTCGTACGGCGCGATCGATCCCACCGGGCAGTGGATCTGGTGGTTCGACGACACCGACGGCGACGAGTGGGGCCGGTGGATGCGCCAGCCCTTCTACGGCGGCCCTGACCAGCCGATCGACCTCGACCCCGGCTTCCCCGCCGGGCTCGGGCTCTCCGCGACGGGCGAGGCGGTCATCGGCATGGCCAGGCCCGGACAGGGCTTCACCATCCATCTCGTCCAGCCGGGCGAGCCCGCACGGACGATCTACGAGCACACCGAGGCGGCCGCCGTCGCCGCGGTCTCCCCGGACGGCTCGCTGATCGCGATCAGCCACAGCGAGCGCGGCGACGCCCGGCACCCCGGATTGCGCGTGCTCCGGCGCAACGGCGCGCTCGTCGGCGACCTGTACGACGGCCCCGGCAAGGGACTCATCGGCCTGCGCTTCGCCCCGGTGTCCGGAGACCGCCGCCTGCTCATCCTGCACGAGCGCAGGGGCCGCCGCGAGCCCCTCGTCTGGGACCCGCAGACCGGCGAGCAGCGGGAGATCTGGCTGCGCGACCCGGGCGAGATCACCGCCGACTGGTACGACGACGGCCGCTCGCTGCTCGTCGTGCGAGGCAACCGGGGCCGCACCTACCTGACCCGCTACGACCTTCCCGGCGGCGGTTTCTTCCCGATCGAGACCCAGCACGGCGTGATCGACGCCGCCGCGCCCCGCCCCGACGGCTCCGTCGAGTACTCCTGGTCCAGCGGCGCCCACCCGCCGTTGATCCGATCGACCAGCGGCCACGTGGTCATGAACCACGGCGGCCCCACCTCACCCCCGTCGGTCCCGGTCGAGGACGTGGACGTGGAAGGACCCGGCGGCCGCATCCACTCCCTGGTCTCGCGTCCCGAGCGCGGCTCCGGCCCCTTCCCCACGGTCTTCATGCTGCACGGCGGGCCCACCGCGCAGGACGACGACTCCTTCGTGCCCCAGGTGGCCGCCTGGGTGGATCACGGCTTCGCGGTCGTGCGGGTCAACTACCGGGGGTCCACCGGCTACGGTTCCGCCTGGCGCAACGCCCTCCACGGCGACGTCGGGCACATCGAGCTGGCCGACGTGGCCGCCGTCAGGGACGCCCTGGTCGACCGCGGCGTCTGCGATCCCGACCGGCTGGTGCTGTCCGGCGCCTCCTGGGGCGGCTACCTCACGCTGCTCGGCCTGGGCACCCAGCCCAAGATGTGGGCGGCGGGCATCGCCACGGTGCCGATCGCCGACCACATCGCCGCCTACGAGGAGGAGACGGAGGCGCTGCGCTCCTACCACCGCGCGCTGATCGGCGGCTCACCCGAGGAACAGCGCGAGCGGTACGTGCACAGCTCACCGATCACCTACGTCGACCAGGTCGAGGCGCCGCTCCTCATCCTCGCCGGGGAGAACGACCCGCGCTGCCCGATCAGGCAGATCGAGGCGTACGTGGCCCGGCTCGCCGAGCGCGACCACGAGCACAGGGTGTACCGCTACGACGCGGGCCACGGCTCCCTGGTCGTCTCCGAGCGCATCGCGCAGATGTCGGCACAGCTGGAGTTCGCCAGAAAACACGTGAAGACCAATATTTAGCGCACACTCCGCTGTCGGAGGGCGACGGTTTCACCTCATGAAGGGGTGACGGCCCTCCGTCAAAGGGGTGACGGTCTCCCGTGAGGTGACGACGGTCTCCCCGTGAAAAGGTGACGCCCTTCCCCCCGAGGTGGGGCGACGGTCTCCCGTGAGGTGACGACGGCCCTGCCTGGCCGGTGAGCGGGCCGATGGACGGGCTCCGACCGGTCGGAGCCCGTCAGCGGGCCCGCAGGACCACGATCGCCATGTCGTCGGCGCTCGGTTCGGGGGCGAAGTCCTGGACCGCGCGGCGGATCCGCTCGGCGACCGCCCGTGCCGACAGCCCCACGCACTCGGCCAGCAGCTTGGCGAGCCCCGCGTCGTCGTCGAGCAGTCGCCCGTCCCTGCGGCGCTCGGTCACCCCGTCGGTCACCGCGAGAAGCACGTCACCGGGGTCGAGGTGGACGAGTTCCGCCTTGAAGGTCGCCTCGGGGAAGACCCCGAGCAGCGACTGGGAGGTCACCACGGCCTCCACGTCACCGTTGGGCCGCAGCCGCAGCGCCTCCGGGTGCCCCGCGGAGACCATCGCCACGTCCAGTCCGCTCGGCACGGGCGTGATCTCCCCGTGCAGCAGCGTCAGGAAGCGGGCACGATCCCCCTCGTCCAGGATCGCCTGGTTGAGGCGTTCGAGAACGGCCGCCACCCCGTACCCCTCCCGCGCGAGCAGGCGCAGGGTGTGGCGGGCCAGACCGGTCACCGCGGCGGCCTCGGGGCCGGTCCCGCAGACGTCGCCCACCGCGAACCGCCAGGCGCTGTCACCGGCCGCGAAAAGATCGTAGAAGTCGCCGCCGACCTCGTTGGTCTCCCCTGCGGGCTCGTAGACCACGGCGGGGTCGAGACCGGGGATCTCGCCCGGCTCGTCCGGAGGGAGCAGGCTGCGCTGCAGTGCCCGGTTCGCCGCCGCCTGGGTGGCGTACAGCAGGGCGTTGTCGAGGGCGAGCGCGGCGCGGCGGCCGATGTCCTCGGCGTACTGGAACACGTCCTCGGCGAACCGGTCGGGCCGCCCCAGGCACATCGCGCCCAGCGTGCGCCCGCGCGCCAGGAGGGGGATGACCAGCACCTGCGAGTCGGCGAGCTGCATGGACCCGCCGCCCTGCGGGATCTGGGCGTCGGCGAGCTCCTCCCTGAGCTCGTCGATGCGCCGCTCGTCGGTGTGCCAGAGGTAGGCTGGACGCTGCGGACCGCCGCCGTTGCTCCACGTATAGACGGCACACCAGGTGGCGAGCCGCGGCACCACGATCTGCGAGATGATCGCGGGCACCATGTCGGGGTCGAGAGTGCCTGCCAGCAGGTCGCTCGCATCGGCGAGAAAACCCATCCATATCGGCCCGCGACTGGGCTCTTCGGTGGCCCACTCCGAGGACGGACGGCCGGAGGAGCCGGCCAGGCGGATCTTGGCCCAGTGTGTGCGTTGCTGGCCGGCGAAGGTGACACCCCATTCCTCCACCGGTACGGACGGTGCGCCGGGGCTCTCGTCGGGAGCCTGCCTCTGGCGCACCTCGATCCGCAGGCCATCACCCAGATGGCTCCAGACGATCTCGAAGGGAACGTCCGTGACCTGCGACGACAGGTCGGCGGCCAGCCGTTCGGCGACCGCCAGAACGGACGCGGCGGCCCAGGCGGTCATCACCTCGATGGTGAACCGCCTGGCGGCAGGGACGGCCGTGTCTCCTGGGGCGAAGGTCGCCGCCAGAACGGCGCGGGGAGCACTGGTCACTGTTCCGTGACTACCACACTTCCCGCTGACATGGGGTGAATCGAAGGTGGGACTACACATTGCGCACCGTGACAGACTGGGGTGACTCACGGCCGCGCCCCCGGGAGTCAGGGAGGTCATATGACCACGGTCAATACCGTGTCCGACGTCGAGGAGCGACGTTACAGCGAATCGGATCTACGACCGATCCTTCAGACGCTCATCACCTGGCGCGACGGTGACTTCCGCCGCCGGGTGCCACACGCACCTCCCGGGATCCTCAGCGAGATCCGCCTGCTGCTCAACGAGGTCGCCGACCGCCGCGAGCACCTCGCGAACGAGCTGCACCGGGTCCGCCGCGAGGTGGTCAAGGAGGGCCGCTTCGGCGAGCGCCTCACCCCCGGCCCCGGCGTGGGCTCGTGGGCCGAGAGCGTCGACTCGGTCAACACGCTGATCGACGCGCTCGTGGGCCCGGTCAGCGGGGCCGCCGACGTGATCGACGCGGTGGCGAAGGGCGACCTCTCCCGCCGGATCGATCTCGACCGCGGTGCCCGGGGCGAGGTGCGCCGCCTCGGCAAGGCGATCAACGGCATGGTCGACCAGCTGTCGCTGTTCACCTCCGAGGTGACGCGGGTGGCGAGGGAGGTCGGGACCGAGGGACGCCTGGGCGGCCGGGCGAACGTACGCGGCATGTCGGGAAGCTGGCGCGACCTCACCGAGGCCGTCAACACCATGTCCAGCCGCGTCTCCGCGCAGGTCCGCGACATCGCCGCGGTGACCACCGGGGTCGCCCGGGGCGACCTGAGCCGCAAGGTCACCGTCGACGCGGTCGGCGAGATGTTCGAGCTGAAGAACACCGTCAACACCATGGTCGACCAGCTCCTCGCGTTCGCCGAGGAGGTCACCCGCGTCGCCCGCGAGGTCGGCACCGAGGGTCAGCTGGGCGGTCAGGCGCAGGTGCGCGGCGTCTCCGGCGTCTGGAAGGACCTCACCGACAACGTCAACGTGATGGCGGGCAACCTCACCACCCAGGTCCGCGCCATCGCGGCGGTGTCCACCGCCGTCGCCCAGGGCGACCTGTCCAAGAAGATCACCGCGGACGCCCAGGGCGAGATCCTCCAGCTCAAGGACACCCTGAACACCATGGTGGACCAGCTGTCGATGTTCGCCGACGAGGTCACCCGCGTCGCCCGCGAGGTCGGCACCGAAGGCCAGCTCGGCGGCCAGGCCCGCGTACGCGGCGTCTCCGGCGTCTGGAAGGACCTCACCGACAACGTCAACTCCATGGCGAACAACCTGACCTACCAGGTCCGTAACATCGCCGAGGTCACCACCGCGGTCGCCAACGGAGACCTGACCCGCAAGATCGACGTGAACGCCCAGGGCGAGATCCTCGCGCTGAAGACCACGATCAACACCATGGTCGACCAGCTGTCGTCGTTCGCCTCCGAGGTGAGCCGCGTCGCCCGCGAGGTCGGCTCGGAGGGTCAGCTGGGCGGTCAGGCGCAGGTGCCCGGTGTCTCCGGCACCTGGAAGGACCTCACCGACAACGTCAACGTGATGGCGAACAACCTCACCACCCAGGTCCGCCAGATCGCCGCGGTGTCCACCGCCGTCGCCCAGGGCAACCTGTCCAAGAAGATCACCGCGGACGCCCAGGGCGAGATCCTCCAGCTCAAGGACACCCTGAACACCATGGTGGACCAGCTGTCGATGTTCGCCGACGAGGTCACCCGCGTCGCCCGCGAGGTCGGCACCGAAGGCCAGCTCGGCGGCCAGGCCCGCGTACGCGGCGTCTCCGGCGTCTGGAAGGACCTCACCGACAACGTCAACTCCATGGCGAACAACCTGACCTACCAGGTCCGTAACATCGCCGAGGTCACCACCGCCGTCGCGTCGGGCAACCTGAACCGCAAGATCGACGTGAACGCCCAGGGCGAGATCCTCGCGCTGAAGACCACGATCAACACCATGGTCGACCAGCTGTCGTCGTTCGCCTCCGAGGTGAGCCGCGTCGCCCGCGAGGTCGGCTCGGAGGGCAAACTGGGCGGCCAGGCCCGCGTCGAGGGTGCCGAGGGCATCTGGAAGCGCCTCACCGAGAACGTCAACGAGCTCGCCGCCCGCCTCACCACCCAGGTGCGCGCCATCGCCGAGGTCACCACCGCCGTCGCGACCGGCGACCTCACCCGCTCCATCACCGTCGACGCCGAGGGCGAGATCGGCGAGCTGAAGGACAACATCAACATGATGGTGGCGGTGCTGCGCGACACCACCACCGCCAACCAGGAGCAGGACTGGCTGAAGTCCAACCTGGCGAGGATCTCCCGCCTCATGCAGGGCCACAGCGACCAGATGGAGGTCGCCAAGCTCATCATGAGCGAGCTCACCCCGCTGGTGTCGGCACACTACGGCGCCTTCTACCTCGCGGAACCCACCGGCGACCGCGACCTGCTCCTCATCGCCGGGTACGGCGCCCGCCCCGGCAGCGGACCCCGGCAGCGGTTCGCCACCGGCGAGGGCATCGTGGGCCAGGCCGCGCTGGAGGGCAGGGGGATCATCCTCGGCAACGTGCCCGCCCGCTACCTCACCGTCGACACCGGTCTCAGCACCTCCACGCCCGCGCAGATCGTCGTGCTGCCCGTCCTGTTCGAGACACAGGTGCTCGGCGTCCTGGAGCTCGCCTCGTTCAGCGAGTTCAGCGAGGTCCACCACGACTTCCTGAACCAGCTCGTCGAGACCATCGGCGTCACGATGAACACGATCATCGCCAACTCCAGGACCGAGGACCTGCTGACCGAGTCGCAGCGCCTCACCACCGAGCTGCAGGAGCGTTCCGACGAGCTCCAGCGCCAGCAGGAGGAGCTGCGCCGCTCCAACGCCGAACTGGAGGACAAGGCCGCGCTGCTCGCCAAGCAGAACCGGGCGATCGAGATCCAGAACTTCCAGATCGAGCAGGCCCGCCGCACGCTGGAGGAGCGCGCCGAGCAGCTCGCGGTCTCCTCCCGCTACAAGTCGGAGTTCCTCGCCAACATGTCCCACGAGCTGCGCACCCCGCTGAACAGCCTGCTCGTGCTCGCCAAGTTGCTCACCGAGAACGCCGACGGCAACCTCACCGCACAGCAGGTGGAGTTCGCCAGGACCATCCACGGCGCCGGTTCCGCCCTGCTGCAGCTGATCAACGACATCCTCGACCTGTCGAAGGTCGAGGCGGGCCGGATGGACATCCATCCCCAGCAGATCTCCCTGCCCAAGCTCGTCGACTACTTCGAGGCCACCTTCGCGCCGCTCGCCCAGGACAAGGGCCTGTCGTTCACCGTCGAGATCGACCCGTCGATCCCGCAGGAGCTCCGCACCGACGAGCAGCGCCTCCAGCAGGTGCTGCGCAACCTGCTCTCCAACGCGATCAAGTTCACCCCCAAGGGAGAGGTGCGGCTGCGCGTGATCCACGCCAGGCGCGCCGTCGCCTTCGTGGACGACACCCTGCGCGGCACCGACGGCATCCTCGCCTTCGAGGTGGTCGACACCGGCATCGGGATCGCCTCCGACAAGCTGGAGGTCATCTTCGAGGCGTTCCGCCAGGCCGACGGGACCACCAGCCGCAAGTACGGGGGGACGGGTCTCGGCCTGTCCATCTGCCGCGAGATCGCCCGCCTGCTCGGCGGCGAGATCCACGTGGTCAGCGAGGTCGGCGAGGGCAGCACCTTCACCCTCTACCTGCCCCCGTCGTACGGCGGCCCGCTGTCCTCGCGCGACGGCGGGGCGAGCACTCCCTCCTCCCCCCGCAACACCACGCTCATCGGGGTGCTCGAGGAGCCCGGCGACCTGCCGGAGCTGACGCTCAACGACGACATGCCCCTGCCGCAGTTCCCGCAGGGCGAGGGCAAGCCGTGGAAGGGCGACGATCCGCTCACCGGGGCGAAGATCCTGATCGTGGACGACGACATCCGCAACGTGTTCGCGCTGACCAGCGTGCTCGAACGCTACGGCTCCACGGTGATCTACGCGGAGAACGGTCGCGAGGGCATCGAGCAGCTCGAACGCAACGAGGACGTCGCCCTCGTCCTGATGGACATCATGATGCCGGAGATGGACGGCTGGGCCACCACCTCCGCGATCCGCCGGATGCCCCAGTTCGCGGACCTGCCGATCATCGCGCTGACCGCTAAGGTCATGCGAGGCGACCGGGAGAAGAGCATCGCCTCCGGCGCCTCCGACTACGTGCCCAAGCCCGTGGACGTCGACCGCCTGCTGGAAAGGCTGCGCGGCTGGCTCACCCGGGGCAAGCCGGCCGCCGACCCCGACGAAGGCGTGTGATCGATGCCGGACAAAGCCAAGATCCTCCTGGTGGACGACCGGGAGGAGAACCTCATCGCGCTTGAGGCCATTCTCAGCTCGCTCGATCTGATCCCCGTCCGGGCGAAGTCCGGGGAGGAGGCGCTGAAGGCGCTGCTCGGCACGGAGTTCGCCCTGATCCTGCTCGACGTCCGGATGCCGGGAATGGATGGGTTCGAGACGGCGGCCCACATCAAACGCCGCGAACGAACCCGCAACATCCCGATCATCTTCCTGACCGTGGTCGACAGCGCGCCCGACTACGCCTTCCGCAGCTACGCGGCGGGCGCCGTCGACTATCTCACCAAGCCCTTCGACCCCTGGGTGCTCCGGGCCAAGGTCGCGGTGTTCGTGGAGCTCTACAACATGAACCGCAGGCTCGCCGAGCAGGCCACCATGCTTCGCGAACGCCTCGCCACGGAGTTGCCGCCCGGTGAGGCGGCCGACCAGGCGGCCGTGCTGCCCGAGCTGTCCAGGCGCCTGGCCGCCGTCGAGGAGGAGGTCGGCCGGGTCGTGGAACTGGCCCGTAAAAGCGGCGACCCCGGTCTCGCGGGGCCGTTGACCGACCTGTCCAATCGTCTCGACCACCTGCGCGCGGGCTTCGACGCCCTTACCTGAGGGGCGTCTTCGAGGTCACCTGACGGGCGCCACGCGGTCATCCGGGCGTCTTCGAGGTCACCTGGGGTGCCCCGCAGTCACCCGGCGGACCTCTCCGCGCCCACCTGAGGGACGTCTCCGCGCCTCCCCGAGGGATCTCCGCGTCACTTGAGGGCGTCTCCGCGCCTCCCTGAGGGATCTCCGCGGCGCGATCATCTCACACCGCGGTTTCCTTCCGAGCCGACCGTACGTCTCCTGTGCGTCTCTCAGCGGCGGGCGCGCTCCAGGGCGTCCCAGAAGCCGCGGCGCAGGGCGTGACGGACCTCGTCGTGCAGGAGGAAGTCGATCGGCAGTGAGGAGCCCTGGAGCAGGCGCGCCTCCAGGTCGGAGGGCATCCGGGGCTTGCGGGCGAGGACCGCCTCCAGCCACAGGGCGGGCGCGTCCTTGGCCACGGACTCGCCGAAGTCGTGGCCTTCCTTGTGGGCGGCCTGCACCGCGTCGGAGAGGGTCGTCGCGGCACCGGTTCCGGTGCTCTGCGTCGGCACCGGAGCCGGTTGGGGACCGGTGTAGGCGCCCATCTGCTGCTGCGGGGACTGATAGCTCGGCATGCCGCCGGTGTTGCCCAGCGAGTACTGCGGCGCGACGGGCAGCGGACCGGTCTGGGTGCTGACGGCCGCGTGCGAGGGCGGGGAGGCGGGCGGGGGCGGCGGTGGCGACGACGGTGACGGCGGTGTGACGGGAGCGGCCGGGACGACCGGTGACTCCTGGGTGTAGCTCTGATAGGCGGAGGGCAGCGCGGGCTGGGCGTGAGCCGCGCGGGACGGCTGGACCGCGGGGATGGGACTGGTGGCCGGGGCGGTGTTCGCACCGATGCTCCCGGTGTTTCCGCCGCTGCCCCCGGTGCCGCGCGCGGAGACGGGCTGGCCGTTGGCGGCGCGCTGGTGGCCGTTGGCCACCAGGGCGGGTGTGTCGCCGCTCAGCAGGCTGACGTGGGGGCGCAGCTGACCGGCGCCGATCTCGATCAGGTCGTCGCACTCCTGGCGGAGCGTACGGGAGACGGCCCAGTTGCCGTCGGCGCCGATGTGCACCACGGTGACCCGGATGCCGAGGTCCTGGGCGTCGCAGATGACCTGCGCCAGGTCCTCGTCACCGCTGACCACGACCGCGTCGCAGACCGCGCCGTTGCGGGCCAACGTCATCAGGTCGCGGTGGACCTGGGCGTCGACACCCTCGCGACGACCGGGGCGGATGCGCGACAGGCGGAGCTTGAGGCCGGGGATCTCGGCCAGCGTGTCGTGCTCCGGGGTGCGGCGGCCCTCCACGGTCGCCTCGTACCAGTAGCAGCGCAACAACGGCAGCCCGGTGCGCTCTCTCGACAACTTGTTGAGCAGCTGGAGCAGCCCCGGGTAGTCCCAGGAGACGGACTCGCGGTGGCGGGTACCGTGCACCGCCATCGCGCCGTCGGCCAGCAGGTAGCCGGCGTCCACGAACAGCGCGCAACGATCCACACGACACCGCCTTCCTACGTGGCCCGATCCTTCGGTTCAGACAAGCCTGAAAGAACCCCTCAGAGACCGGACAGACGGCCCTTCCTCAGGGTAATCAAGCAGCTGACCATCCGAGGGTGAATCCCGACGATTCCACCCGCGCTCGACCATACGCTGGATCGTTCACGCAGACCGTACCAGTTTGTCCCGTTCGTGAACCCGTTCGGCGAGGTGCTATCACTTCTGGTTCTCCCCCATCGCGCCCCGGCCTCCCCACCCTTCACACCACCCCCTCACCGCACAACGAACCCGCAGGCGTGGTGCGCCCTTCCGCCGGGGATACGACTCCTCTTCCGTCGGCGATACGCCTCGTCAGGTGTACGACCGCCCCCTCCTTTCACGGCGCCGCCGACTCCCTTCACGGCACCGCCGACGACTCACCTTCCACTTCCACCGCGTCGCCGACCACCGAGGGCCGTCACGGGGCGGTCCGCACGCTCACCGCCGCCACGCCGAACAGCAGAACGTCCTCGCGCGTACTGATCTCCAGCACCGGGTCACGGCCGAGAGGCGCTCGGAAGCGGTCCACGTCCGTGCCGAAGGTCGTACCGGTGCCCCGCGCCCCGGCGGCGGACCCGTCGAAGGGATTGCCCGGGTCCCGCTCCCCGCCCGCGGGCCGCAGGGTCCGGCCGCCGAGCCTCACCCGATCGCCCCCGACGCCCGCGTCCCCCTCCCAGGTCACCAGGGACATCCTCGCGGGCACGCCGGAGGGCGTCAGCCCTTCGAGCGGTATCCGCGCCGAGCGATTCTCCCCGTCCAGCACCTCTGTGGTGTCGACGACGACGGCCTGGCTGTACGGCCGGCGCGGGTCGGCGACGATGACCACCAGGCTCCACCCGGCGTGACGCGCCACACCTGACCGCACCGAGGCGTCGGCCACCCAGTACGTCCCGCGAACCCTGCCCAGCAAACGCGTCACATCGGCGAACGCCTGGTAACCGCGCCCCGCAGGCAGTTCTCTCTCCACCACCTGCGTGGCCCTGACCTGCCGGTACCGTTCCTCACCCGGCACCTTGAGCTTGATCCGCCCGCCTGGTGGCGCGCTCGCCGACCAGTAGAGTCCCGCCCACACCACCTTGCTCGCCGCCGGCAGGGCGAGCCGGGCGGCGCTCGAACTGCTCGTCGACGGATCCCCGTCATGATCGATGGGACGCATCTCCCAGTTGTTGTTGTCGCGCCTGCCACCCCGCCGGGAGCGGGCGGCCTCGCACGCGGGCTCCGAGGGCGCGCAGCCCACCAGGGTGTTGCCGATCGCGGAGACGGCGACCCGGCCGTCGGTGGCGAACCTGGCCGGAGCCCCCGTCGCCCGTACCCTGCTGCGTGACCTCGCCTCCACCCGCGTCCCCGCGGTGGTGACCGTGACCGAGGGCGACGTCCCGTAGACCGCCTCATCCGACACCAGGACCCTCAGGAAGACCGCCGTGGCCCGGCCCGCGGGGAGTGGGCCGCGGACGCACCGGGCACCCCGGTTTCGTGCCCGGCAGGACCAGCCGTCGACCGTACCCACCGGTGTGACGCCACCGACGGCGTTTCCTCGGCGGGACCCGGACGGCAGCGTCACACCTCGCGGCAGCCCGACGTCGGCGACGACCTCCTCGCTCTGCCCCCGGCCGGCGTTGCGCAGCCGCACCACGACGATTCCGGCCTCGGACCTGACGAGGGCGCCGAGCGCGTCGATCCTGGCCACCAGGCGGGGAGCGAGCCAGGCACCCGTCCGGCCGCCCTGCCCCCCTCCGGGCCCCGCTCCGGCCGGCGCGCCCCCCTCGGACCCACCGGCCCTGTCCCCGGGGCCCGTCTCGACGGACTCTCCGTCGAGGGGCGCGCCGGCAACGGATCCGGGCACCACTCCGGTCTCCTCGGGTCCCCGGCCGGATTCCGCCGACCGACCCGACGGTGACGGTACGGGGGCTTCGGAGATCTCCGGCACCTCCGGGTCCGGCGAGTCGGGCACCGGGGCCACGACGATCGGCTCGGAGGCCGTGCTCGGCCATCGGACGGGCTCTTCCGTCGACACCAGCACGAGGGCCGCGGCCACCACGACCGAGGTGGCCATCGCACCGGCCGCGACGGCGCGCCGTACGGATCGGGGAGCCCTCCGCCAGCGGCCGGACAGTCCGCCGCCCCCCACCGTGGCGCCCATCCTGGCGAGCGCCGTCAGGTAGGCGGGGAACGCGGGACCGGCGACGAGCGGGCCGATGACGGAGCGGACGCCGTGGCCGATGCCGGTCAGTTCCGTGAGCACCGCGCGGCAGCCGGAGCAGCCCTCCAGGTGCCTTTCGATGACCCTGCTCCGTTCCCTGTCCAGGTCGCCACGCGTGTGAGGGCCCAGCCTGGTCAGCACGGGCCGGCACTCGGGGGCGGACGTCTCGGTCAGGTGGATGCGCAGGCACGCCTGGCGCATCCCCTCCTTCGCCCGGTGGGCGAGGGCGGCCGCGCCGTTCACGGTCAGCCCCAGCAGGAGCCCGACGTCCTCGATCCTGAGCCTCTCGACCTCGGCGTGCCACAGGACGAACTGCCACCGCTCGGGCAGGGAGAGGAACGCCCTCGCCACCGGCGAGCGTTCCAGGCCCCGCAGTGACGGGTCCACGAGAAACGCGCGCGGATCGAAGGGCCCTGCCTCGCCGTCCGCCCGCTCGTCGGTCTCCCCGTCCGCCCTGCCCGTCTCACCGTCGGTGGACCGCTCACCGGTCTCCTCGCCCACCTCGCCGCCGGACTCACCACTGGGCCGCTCACCGGTCTCCCCACCCGCTCCTTCCCCGGTCGCGGGGACCGTCCGCTCGACGGTCTCCTCTTCCGCCCCACCCTCGACCTCACCGGTCGCGCGCCCGACAGCTCCCTCATCTCCCTCGTCGGGCTCATCCGCGACCGCACCGGTCGCCCGCTCCACGACCCCCTCATCGGCCTTGTCCTCGCCGTCGGCCCGCTTGAGGGCTTCCCCCGGCGACCGTTCCGGTACGGCCGGTGTGCCTCCGGCCGTACCGGAACGGTCGTCGGCGATACGGCGGAGGACGGTGAACAGCTGGACACGGAACGCCTGTTCCGGGCCGTGTCCCTGGGCGATCACGTGGTGGATCTCGGCGAACGCCTTCCCTACGAGGTCCTCGGCCTCGCTCTCCCCCGGCAGGAGCAGGCGGGCGAGGGCACGCGTCGCGGGGGCGTGTCGCCGATGGAGCAGCCGGTAGGCGGCCACGTCGCCGTTCCTGGTGGCAGCCAGGAGCTCGGCGTCGCCTTGAGATGTTTCCGCACCCATTGTGACCTCACCATTACCCGGAGTTGCCTGCCGGATAATCCCGCAGTCCGCGCCGCGAGTAAACCCGGATCGCACTTTTGCCATCACGGGCCGAAATCGACGTTACGGCCGGCCTGCTCGTAGGCGGGGCCCCGATCGGGCGGGCTCCCCGGTCGTCCTAACCTTGTGCCATGAGCGATCGCGAGAGCCTGCTGGCGGAGATCAAGGGCAAGGCCGTGGTGCACGGCAAGGTCGTGCTGTCCTCGGGCATGGAGGCCGACTTCTACGTGGACATGCGCAGGGTGACTCTCGACGGGCAGGCTGCGCCGCTGGTGGGGCGGGTCATGCTGGACATCACCAAGGATCTGGACTACGAGGCGGTCGGCGGTCTCACGCTGGGCGCCGACCCGGTGGCGGCCGCCATGACGCACGCGGCGGCCGCGCGAGGCGGGAGGCTCGACACGTTCGTGGTCCGCAAGGCGCAGAAGACCCACGGCATGCAGCGCAGGATCGAGGGTCCGGACGTGTCGGGGCGTCGGGTGCTGGTGGTGGAGGACACCTCCACGACCGGCGGATCCCCGCTGACGGCGGTGGAGGCGCTGCGCGAGGCGGGCGCCGAGGTCGTGGCGGTCGCCACGATCGTGGACCGGGGGGCCGCCTCGGCGATCGCCGAGGCCGGACTGCCGTACCTGACCGCCTACACCCTGGCCGACCTCGGCCTCGCCTAGCGGGAAACGGGCCAACCCCGCGCTCAGCCTCAGCGGGAAACGAGGCAGCCCCGCGCTCCGCCTTGGCGGGAAACGGGATGGCCCCGCGTTCCGCACGCCCTCCCGACCGCCCCGGGTCGGTACGGCTTGCCGCCTGCGACGATGCGGGAGGCGGGGCTAGCGGGAGGCCGTGAACTCCTGGCGTTCGCCCGCCTTCCCCGGGGAGCGGACGGCACCGTTCACCTCGACGCGGACGGCGGCGGAGTCGGCGAGGACGACATCGACCTTGGGGTCGAAGGACCGGAACTGCTCCCCGAGCTCCATCTCCCTGTCGAGGAGCACGTCACCTCCGGTGATCTTCACGAAGACCGTGGGGCACCGTTCCCGCAGGCACTCGACGAGAACCGTCGGGACGCGCTCGGGGGTGGCGGACGGCGGCGGGGAGGCGACGGCGGACGAGACGGCGTCCGAGGGGGCGGGCGACGCCGTCGGCGCGCCGGAGCCCAGGCTTCCCGCCAGCGAGAGGACCCCCAGCACGATCAGGACGACGACCGCCGACACCGCGAGCCCGACGAGGACCAGGCGCGCGATGCCCATGGGGTCAGACCTGTGGCGTCCCACACTGTGGAGGTTAGCGGTTCGTGAGGAGATTTCACGACCCACCTGGTCGGATCCGTCAGGGAGGGTGTGTTCCGGCAGACCATCCGCGCCTCGTCCGGGTCGTGCCACGGCCGCCGAGTCCCCCGCGGGGAAAGGGGCAGAAAAGCGCCGCGCCGGGGATTGCCTGGTGGGAAGGGGGGCGAGGAGGGCCGCGGGTCCCGGCCATCCGGCGGGAACGGGGCCGGGGATACCGTTGGGGAGACGGTCGGAGACACCTCGGTACGCGCCGAAGTGGTACCCGAGCTATCCGGCCGGGAAGAAACTCCGGAATACTGGCCTGCGGGCTATGTCTTCATAGCCGCGCCAGCTGTTCATAGCCGTCTCCAGGGAGATGACACGATGCCTATCGCTACTCCAGAGGTCTACGCCGAGATGCTCGACCGGGCAAAAGCAGGCGGTTTCGCCTACCCGGCCATCAACGTGACCTCATCACAGACCCTCAACGCGGCGCTCAGGGGGTTCGCCGAGGCGGAGAGCGACGGCATCATCCAGGTGTCGACCGGCGGCGCCGACTTCCTCTCCGGCACCACGGTCAAGAACATGGTGACCGGCTCGGTGGCGCTGGCGGAGTACGCCCGCGTCGTCGCGGCGAACTACCCCGTCACGGTCGCCCTGCACACCGACCACTGCCCCAAGGACAAGCTGGACGGTTTCGTACGCCCGCTGCTCGACATCTCCCTTGAGCGGGTGGCGAGGGGCGAGGACCCCCTCTTCCAGTCGCACATGTGGGACGGCTCCGCCGTGCCGCTGGAGGAGAACCTGGACATCGCGCGGGAGCTCATCGAGAAGACGGCCCGCGCGAAGATCGTCCTTGAGGTGGAGATCGGCGTCGTCGGCGGCGAGGAGGACGGCGTCGTCGGCGAGATGAACGAGAAGCTCTACACCACCACCGAGGACGCCCTCGCGACCGCCGAGGCCCTGGGCCTGGGCGACCGTGGCCGCTACATGCTCGCCGCGACCTTCGGCAACGTGCACGGCGTCTACAAGCCGGGCCACGTCAAGCTCCGCCCGAGCGTGCTCAAGGAGATCCAGGACGCGGTCGGCGCCAAGTACGGCGCGGAGAAGCCGTTCGACCTGGTCTTCCACGGTGGCTCCGGCTCGCTGCTCGAGGAGATCCACGAGTCCATCGCCTACGGCGTGGTGAAGATGAACATCGACACCGACACGCAGTACGCCTTCACGCGTCCGATCGTCGACCACATGTTCAAGAACTACGACGGCGTTCTCAAGGTCGACGGCGACGTCGGCAACAAGAAGGCGTACGACCCCCGCTCGTACGGCAAGGCCGCCGAGGCCTCGATGGCGGCGCGTATCGTCGAGGCCGCCCAGCACCTGAAGTCCGCGGGCACCAAGCTCTCCTAAGCCCAGAAAAGGGTCACAGCAGAGACAACGAGATCGGCTTCCGGAAAGACTCCGGGGGCCGATCTTGGCCTGACGCGGGTCCACCGGGTAGGACTGTCGTCATGGAATCGCACGAGAACCTCCTCGCCGGCCCGCCGCCCACCCTGCTACCGGACCTACCGGAGGCCAGGGAGGCACTGGAAACCGGCGCCAAAGCATCCGATGTCGCCGCGCGTTTCCCCGCGTACCCGGCCGTCTGGGCCGTACTCGCGGACGAGTCCTTCGCGGCGGGACACGCCGTGACGTCGTACGCCTTCGCCCGCACCGGTTACCACCGGGGCCTGGACCAGCTCCGCAGGGCGGGCTGGAAGGGGCACGGCCCGATCCCGTGGGGGCACCTTCCCAACCAGGGGTTCCTGCGGTGCCTGCACGCGCTCGCCCGCGCCGCCCAGAGCATCGGGGAGAAGGAGGAGGCCGAGCGGTGCTTCCAGTTTCTGAAGGATTCGAGCGCCGAGGCGTCCGAGGAGCTGAACAGCCGCTGACCTGCGGGTATTCGACCCTCGACTCCGCCGCTGATCTGTCCCGCTGAGCCGCGGGTCAGCTTCCGATTCGTCCCTGGGATCTCCCGCCGAACCCTCTTTCCCAAGGTGGGAGATCCCCATTTCGGGCGCGGTCGGGTATTCTCTCCACGCAAGAGCCCCTGTCGCGATTGCGCCAGGGGTTTTCGTTTTTGTGGTGGGAGATTCACGATGCCGGCTGTCGTTCTCGTTGGTGCCCAGTGGGGCGATGAGGGCAAGGGTAAGGCGACCGACCTGCTTGGAGACCAGGTCGACTACGTCGTCAGATACCAGGGAGGCAACAACGCGGGCCACACGGTCGTCATCGGCGACCAGAAGTACGCGCTGCACCTGCTTCCCACGGGAGTGCTCTCCCCGAACGTCGTCCCCGTGATCGGCAACGGCGTCGTCATCGACCCGGGGGTGCTGCTGAGCGAGATCGACGGGCTTCAGGCCCGGGGAGTCTCCGCGGAGCGGCTGCTGATCTCCGCGAACGCGCACCTGATCATGCCCCACCACAAGGCCCTGGACAAGGTCACCGAGCGTTACCTCGGCAAGGCCAAGATCGGCACGACCGGGCGGGGCATCGGTCCCGCGTACGGCGACAAGATCTACCGGATGGGCGTGCGGGTCCAGGACCTGCTGGACCCGGGCATCCTGCAGAAGAAGATCGAGGTCGCGCTGGGCGAGAAGAACCAGATCCTCACCAAGATCTACAACCGCCGGGCGATCGACGCGGGCAAGGTCCTGGAGGAGTATCTCGGCTACGCCGAGCGCCTCACGCCGCACATCGCCGACACCTCGCTCGTCCTCAACAGGGCGCTGGACGAGAACAAGGTCGTGCTGCTCGAGGGCGGGCAGGGCAACCTGCTCGACATCGACCACGGCACCTACCCCTTCGTCACCTCCTCCTCCCCGACGAGCGGCGGCGCCTGCTCGGGTTCCGGCATCCCGCCGACCCGGCTCACCGGCGTGATCGGCATCCTGAAGGCGTACACCACCCGCGTCGGCGCCGGCCCGTTCCCGACCGAGCTCGACAACGAGATGGGCGAGTGGCTGCGCACCACCGGCGGCGAGTACGGGGTGACCACCGGCCGCAACCGCCGCTGCGGCTGGTTCGACGCGGTGATCGCCCGCTACTCGACCCGGATCAACGGCGTCACCGACTACTTCCTCACCAAGCTGGACGTGCTCTCCGGCCTGGACAAGATCCCCGTCTGCGTCGCCTACGAGATCGACGGTGTCCGCCACGACGAGATCCCGATGACCCAGACCGACTTCCACCACGCCAAGCCGGTGTACGAGGAGTTCCCCGGCTGGAAGGAGGACATCACCGGTGCGAGGAGCTTCGAGGATCTGCCCCCCAACGCGCGGGCGTACGTGAAGGCCCTTGAGGAGATGAGCGGCTCCAGGATCTCGGCCGTCGGGGTCGGCCCCGGCCGTACCGAAACGCTCCAGATCCACTCGTTGATCTAGTTCGGACCGGTACGGCTCGCGAACGGCGTCACCGAGACGCGAGCCGTACCGGACGATCGGCGCGCGAGGTGGATAAGGTCCCTGTGTGCATGCCGAGATTCACGGTCACCGCGGCGCTCGCGGGCTCCGTCCAGAGAACACCCTGCCCGGTTTCGCCCACGCCCTCGAACTGGGTGTCGACGCGCTCGAACTCGACGTCGCGCTCACGGCCGACCGGCGGCTGGTGCTCACGCACGATCTCACCGTCTCCCCGGTGACCAGCGCCGACGTCCGTCCCGCCTTCCACGGCGACCCCGCCTTCCCGTACGTGGGCCGGCCCATCGGAGCGCTCACGCTGGCGCAGCTGCGCACGCTGGAGTGCGGGATACGGGTGCCGCGCCACCCCGAGGACCGTTTCGCCGCGACGCAGGTGCCGGTGCCGAACACCCGGATGCCGACCCTGGCCTCCGTGCTGGGCCTGATGGACGCGTACGGCGCCGACGGGGTGCGGGTGCACGTGGAGCTGAAGTCCGATCCGACCAGGCCGGAGCTGAGCGCCGACCCCGCCGAGTTCACCGAGATGGTCGTCGCCGAGCTCGACCGGCACCGCAGGCTGGACAGGGCGGCGATCCTCAGTTTCGACTGGCGCGTCCTGCGGATCGCCCGTTCGCTCACCCCCGCGACCCCGAGGTACGCCCTGATCGAGCGCGCCACCATGGACAGCGCGTGGCTCGACGGCCTCCGTCTGGAGGACTTCGGCGGCGACGTCCCGGCCGCCGCCGTCGAGGCGGGGGGCAGCACGCTCTCCCCCGAGCATGTGATGGTCGACCGGGAGTTCGCCCGGCGGGCCGAGAAGGCCGACCTGCCGATGGCCGTGTGGACCGTGAACGAGCCCGGCCGGGCCGGTGAGCTGCTCGATCTCGGGGTGGCCGCGATCGTCACCGACTATCCCGACCGGATGATCGCCCTGTGGACCGAGCGGGGCATGCCCGTCCCCCGGCCGGTCACCCCCGCGCGACCGCTGAGCGCCTGAGGGCCGACGGGAGAGATCGGGTCATATCCAGACGTCGCATCGGAAACCGCGGTGGAGCGAAGCCGACGAGAGAGCCACGGTGGAGCGAGGCCGACGGGAGAACCCCGGTCACATCCAGCCGTTGCGGCGGAAGCCCCGGTAGAGCAGCGTGCAGGCGATGACCATCACGCCGATCACCACCGGGTAGCCGAAGACGGAGTCGAGCTCCGGCATGTGCTCGAAGTTCATGCCGTAGATGCCGGCGATCATCGTGGGGACGGCCATGATCGCGACCCACGAGGAGATCTTCCGCATGTCCTCGTTGGCGAGCGCGTTGGAGCGGGCGAGCGCCGCCTGCAGTATGGAGTTGCAGAGTTCGTTGGACGACTCGACCTGCTCGCAGACACGGGCCAGGTGGTCGACGACGTCGCGGAAGTACTCGCGCATCTCCGAGGGGATCATCCGGCGCTGGGCCAGCGTGGACATCGGCGACTGGAGCGGCATCACGGACCGCTTCATCTCGATCATCTCGCGCTTGAGGTTGTAGATCCGGCCGATGTCGCGGGCGCTGACGTCGGCGAAGACCATGGCCTCGACGTCCTCCAGCTCGGCCTGCATGCGGTCGGCCACGTTGAGGTACTTGTCGACCACGTGGTCGGCGATCGCGTGCAGCACGCCGGTGGGTCCGCGGTTGAGGAGCTTGGGCTTGTCCTCAAGGCGTGCGCGCACCTCCGAGAGGGGGCAGTGGCTGCCGTGGCGCACGGTCACCACGAAGTCGGGGCCGACGAAAATCATGAGCTCGCCGGTGCCGATGATCTCGCTGGTGGCGGTGAGCACCTCGTGGTCGATGTAGGCGACGGTCTTCAGGACCACGAACACCGAGTCGCCGTAGCGTTCGACCTTGGGCCGCTGGTGAGCCTTGACGGCGTCCTCGACGGCGAGCGGGTGCAGGGCGAAGACCTCCGCGAGCCACTCGACCTCGGGGGCGTCGGGCTCGTGCAGGCCGACCCAGACGAAGGCGTTCCCCTTGCCGGTACCTCCGTCGGAGGCCGCTTCGGAGCCCTGGTTGTGGGCCGCGTTGTGGGCACGGACGAGCTCCAGGGCGTCGGGGATGCCCAGGGCGTCGATCTTCTTGCCGCCGATGTACGCGGCGTACTCGACGAGCGAGTCGCTCGGCGGTACGCAGACGCCGGTCATCCGCTCACGGATCGAGACGGCGGGCGTGTGCGCGGCACGGATCGTCCGGGTGTGCTTGATGCGAGGAAAGAGAAGCGAGGAGCGCATGGCGAGCCTTTCCCGCCCAACCTGGCGGGATCCACACGCGATGCGATGTCACCCCTGGTGAGGAGGGTGATGCGTGTGGTGCCGGTCGGGCACCGAGATGGGGTGGTCGAGGGTGCGCACAGCAGGCGTGCGCGGGCACGTACTGCTGGGATCGCCAGAGGACATCCCGAACCACCTCCAATCAGCAATAGACACGCAAAGCCACCCAAAAGTAACACGATTGGGGGGACGACTTTCAGCTTACTCCCAGGTTCAACTGTCGATCATGCGTAACCAGACAAAATTCACACGCCCTTTACGGCACCTCTCCCACCCGAGCGCGCTCCGACTTGTCCACAGGCTGTGGACAAGTCCTCGAATCCGCCACGGGCACGGGTCCACCGGAAGCGCCGACGTCCCGGAGATGGGGCCTTCCAGAGCGTGAACCGCCCGAAGCGAGGACCTCCCGAAGCGTGAACCGCCCGGAACGCGAGACTCCCGGCCCACAGGACCCCCGGGAGCAGACCCCCTCCCGGGGGCACGGGCCCGAGGGCGCCCCCGCAGGGACGATAGGCTCTGACGAGTGCGCGTTCTTGTGATTGGATCCGGCGGGCGTGAGCATGCCCTGTGCCGGTCGCTGGCGGCCGACCCCCAGGTCACCGAGGTCCACTGTGCTCCCGGAAACGCGGGTATCGCGCAGGTCGCGACCCTGCACCCGGTGACGCCGACCGACCCGGCCTCGGTCACCGAGCTGGCCGGGAGCCTCGAAGCCGACCTGGTCGTGATCGGCCCCGAGGCGCCCCTGGTCGCCGGGGTCGCCGACGCCGTCAGACAGGCGGGGATCCCCTGCTTCGGGCCCTCGCGGCAGGCGGCGCTGATCGAGGGTTCCAAGGCCTTCGCCAAGGACGTCATGGTCGCGGCGGGCGTTCCCACCGGCCGGTCGCACACCTGCGTCACGCCCGAGGAGGTCGCCGCCGCGCTCGACGAGTTCGGCACGCCGTACGTGGTCAAGGACGACGGCCTGGCCGCGGGCAAGGGCGTGGTGGTGACCGACGACCGCGACGAGGCGCTCCGGCACGCCGCCGCCTGCGGGCGGGTCGTGATCGAGGAGTTCCTCGACGGCCCCGAGGTGTCGCTGTTCGCGCTCTGCGACGGCTCCACCGCCGTGCCGCTCCAGCCCGCCCAGGACCACAAGCGCGCCTACGACGGCGACCAGGGCCCCAACACCGGCGGGATGGGCGCCTACACGCCGCTGCCGTGGGCGCCCGACGACCTCTCCGAGCAGGTGATGGCCGAGACCGTCATGCCGACCGTGACCGAGCTGGCCAAACGCGGCACGCCGTACACAGGGGTGCTGTACGTGGGGCTCGCCCTCACGTCCAAGGGTCCGAAAGTGATCGAGTTCAACGCGAGGTTCGGCGACCCGGAGACCCAGGTCGTGCTGGACCGGCTGGAGACGCCCCTCGCGGGCCTGCTGCTCGCCTGCGCGACCGGGACGCTCGACCGGTTCGGGCCGCTCTCCTACCGCGAAGGCGCCGCGGTGACCGTGGTGATCGCCGCGGAGAACTACCCCGCGGAGCCGGTGAAGGGCGACGTGATCGAAGGACTGTCCGACCCGGTCGAGGACGCCTACGTGCTGCATTCCGGCACCGCCCTCGACGGCGACCGGATCGTCTCCAACGGGGGCCGGGTGCTCAGCGTGGTCGGCACGGGGCCCGACGTCCCCGCGGCGCGGGCGGCGGCCTACGAGGCCGTGGAGCGCATCCGGATGCGCGGCGCGCACCACCGCACCGACATCGCGAGCCGCGGCGACCTCTGAGCCCCGGTTCGCCGGGGGTGCGCGGGACCTGACCGGCACGTCCGGGTCCCGGTTTTCCCAAAGGCGCACAGCGCGCTGATCGGCATGCCCGAGCCCTGACTTCTCCAAAGGGGCACAGCACGCCTGGCCGGCATGCCCGAGCCCTGGTTTTCGGCGGGATGTGTAGCGCCTGATCGGCATGTCGCGATAAGCCTGGGGCAGTCGGTGCCCGTCCCAGGCCGCTCCCCCCGGAGGAACGATGTCGCTCGATCCCGCGATGCCCCCCGAGCGGATCGGCGACACCGGCGTGTTGCGCTGGCCCGGCACCTGGCGGGTGTACGTCGCCACCCGGAGCGAGGAGATCAGGGCCGACACCGAGCGGGCCCTCACGATGCGCGACGAGGCGGGGCAGCTCGCCTCAGTGGGCGAGGGCATCGGCACGCACCTGGCGCGGGCGGAGACGTACGCGCGCAGCACGCACGGCGTACGGCGCTGGCTGACCGGCCAGGCCATCGAGGGCGCCTGGTCCAACGTGAACAGCGCGACCGTGATGCTGTACGGCGTGCTGCCGGCGGCGGAGCTGTGCGGCCGGGCCCCGGAGGTGGTGGCGATCGGCCGGGCCTACCTGCCCGGCGACGACCCCCGGCTCGTCCATCTGCAGGCCAGGCTCGCGGCGGGGGACCTGTCGGAGAACGACAGGCCGCTGATGCAGTCGGTGCTGCGGGCCGCGTACACGGCGCAGGCGATGGAGACCGGGCGGGTGCGCAGCTTCCGCAACCTGCTGCTCGGCGGGGTGGTCATGCTGTCCCTGATCGTGCTGAGCGTGGTGGTCATCGGCGCGATCTGGCCGAACGTCATCCCGATGTGCGGCGACCAGTCGGTGATCCGTACCCAGGGGCTGATGCCCGCCCAGATCTGCCCGACGGGCGGTCTGCGGCCGGGGCACGGCGACGTCCCTCTCGTCGCCCTGATCGGCATGCTGGGCGCGGCGCTGGCCACCGCGGCCTCGCTCTCGACCCGCTCGGAGCTGTCCACCCGATACTCGCTCGCGGTCGTGCAGAACCTTCTCAAGGCCCCGGCGGGGGTGGCCACCTCGGTGCTCGGTCTGCTGATCCTGAACTCGGGCTTCGTGCCGGGTTTCGCCGGGCTCGGCTCGCAGCCCGCGATCCTGGTCTGGGCGATGGCGTTCGGGTACGGCCAGCAGGTCGTCACCCGCTTCGTCGACCAGCGGGCCGACAACCTCCTCTCGGCCGCCTCCCCCCTCACCACCGCGGGCGGCCCGAAGGGCAGGTAACGGGCCGACGGGTGGCGCGGACGCGGCGGGAGGCCAAGGATTATCGGGCATTCGAGGGGTAGTTCCCCCGCGAAGTGGCCGGTTCAGGGGCATCCAACGACTACTGTTGGCCGGATAAACCTCGGCTGCCGCCCCGCGCCACACGAATCACCCACATCACTTCAAGGAGCATGACGCATGGTCCGTTACCGCGTGCGCGGTGGCAACCCACTTCGTGGAACCGCCTTCATCCAGGGTGCCAAGAACGCCGTGCTGCCCATGATCGGTGCCGCGCTGCTGGCGTCCCGAGGCCGGACGGTCCTGCGCAACGTGCCCATCATCGAGGACGTCCGCCGCGCGGTCGAGCTGGCGGAGAGGGTCGGCGCCACGGTCGAGCTCCACGAGGCGGAGCGCACGCTGGTGATCGACGCCTCGACGCTCAGCAGCCCGGTCCTGCCCGCCGAGATCGCCCGCCGCTTCCGCGGTTCCGTGCTGTTCGTTCCCGCGTTGCTGCACCGGCTCGGTGAGGCGGTGATCGAGGGTGTGGGGGGCTGCAACCTGGGCAGCCGCAACCTCGACTTCCACTACCTGGGCTACAAGCGCCTGGGCGCGATCGTGGACGAGGGCGACTCGGTCATCCACGTCAAGTCGTCGGGGCTCACCGGCGCCACCCTGTACCTGGACACCCCCTCGCACACCGGCACCGAAAACCTGATCATGGCCGCCGCCCTCGGACGCGGCACCACCGTGATCGAGAACGCGGCGCTGGAGCCCGAGGTTCTCGACGTGATCGAGATGCTGACCCGGATGGGCGCGAAGATCAGCGGCGGCGGCACGGGGTTCATCACCGTGGAGGGCGTGGAGGAGCTCCAGGCCGTCGAGCACACCGTGATGCCGGACCGCCTCGACGCGGGTGTGTTCGCCATGGCCGCCGCCGTCACCGGCGGCGAGGTCAACCTGGTCGGCGCCGACCTCGACCACCTCGGCGTGGTCCGCTACAAGCTGGAGCAGATGGGGGTGGAGTTCGCCGACCACGGCGCGGTGCTCCACGTGCGCAGGGACCGCCCGCTGCGCCCGATCAACGTGATCACCGACACCTACCCCGGCTTCGCCACGGACCTGCAGTCGCCGATCATGACGGTCGCGTGCCTCGCCGACGGCGCGAGTTACATTCATGAACGCATCTTCGATGGGCGTTTCGCTCTCGCCTCAGAACTGAACAAGATGGGCGCCGACATTGAAGTGAAAGAGAACAGTGCTGTCGTTCGCGGCGCCACTCCGCTCACCGGAACAGAGGTAACCGCTCACGATCTGCGCTCGGGAATCGCGCTCGTGCTCGCCGGCCTCGCCGCCGAGGGGGAGACCGTCATCGGATCGGGTTATCTCATCGACCGCGGGCACTCTTATCTGGCCGAGCGCATGCAGTCCCTGGGGGCCGACGTGCGGCGAGAGATTTCAGCTTCATAATGAGCGGGTTTGAGACGCTCAAAAACCGCTCTGACCTGTGTAAACGATGCCAGTCATGGCTTTAACCCGGAAGTGGCTTCCGGAATTGGCCGCAAATCGGGCGTGACATTACGGCCCTCGCAAGCGATCGTTCCAAAAGAGAGCCGAAAACAAACGGACGGCATGATGGGACGAACATTGGTCGAGCGGGCCGAAGAAGCGCCACGAGTGTCACGCCCGGGTGCCATGACACCGGACCTCACTATCGGTGTGGTGGGCCCCCATGACCTCGTTGAACGGGTGATGTTGATGGGGCATGCGGCCGCCCCGTTACCCTGCCGCCTGGTGGCGGCGGCATACCGCGACGAGCAGGAGGCCGCCGACAAGGTCACCCGCCTGGGAGCAGGGGTGGACGCGTGCCTGTTCGCCAGCCCGGTCCCCTACGAGCTGGCACGGCGATCGGGGGTGCTGACGATGCCCGCGACGTATGTCCAGCTCGGAGGCGCCGCGCTGATCGCCGCGCTGGCGAGGGCCGCGCTGGACGAACGGATAGACCCGCGCAGGGTCAGCGTCGACGTGCTGAGCAGGGCGGAGGTCGAGGAGGCGTACCACGATTTGAGTCTTCCCGCAGTGGATGTGCACAGCCGCGACGAACCGGGCGCCACCGGTACGATCGCGGCCTTCCATGAACGCCTCGCCCGCCAGGGCAGCACGAGCGGGGCGCTCACCTGCCTGCCCGCGGTCGCCGACCGCCTTCAGACGGCCGGGGTGCCCGTGGTCAGGATCCGCCCCACCTCCGCCGCGGTGCGCACGGCGCTGCACACGGCGGCCCTGCTGGGAGCGCACCACAGGCTGGAGGAGTCGCAGCTCACCGTGGTCCTGGTGGAGGTGCCCACGCTGCGCGAGCCGGTTCGCCGTGCCGCGCCACGCTACTGGCGCGACGAGCTCCGGCTGTCCCTGCACCGGTTGCTGGTGCAGGAGGCCAACCGGATCAACGCGTCGGTCACCGCGGTCGACGACCACAGCTACATGGTCACCGCGACCCGCGGTTCGGTGGCCGCGGCCACCGAGGGCTTCCGGGTGCTGCCGTTCGCCGCGCGGGTCCGCGACGAGCTAGGCCTCGCGGTCGAGGTGGGGGTCGGCATGGGCCGCACCACCCACGACGCCGAGTCGCACGCCAGGGCCGCGCTCGCGCGCACACAGGCGGGCAAGCAGGCCCAAGGCTTCGCGGTGGACCGTGAGGGCAGGGCGCTCATCCCGGCCCCCAGGATGCCTCCTCAGGGCGCGGGAGCGCTGAAGCCGAAGGGCGTGGAGGTCCTGGCCCGGCTCGCGGCCAAACTGGAGGGTGGGGACACGGTGGTGGACGCGGAGGGCGCGGGCAAGATGCTCGGCGTCACCCCGCGTACGGCACGACGGTTGTTGCGCACGCTGGTAGACGAGGGACTCGCGTGGCCGCTTCCGCCGAACCGGACACCCCAGCCGGGGCGTCCCCGTCAGCTGTACCGGCTGATCGTGGAGAAGCTCGGCGCCCGCTGAGCCCTGCGCCTCCATCGGCACGGAGGGTTTCCGCCGCGCCCGGGCGGCGGAACCTCCCAGGTCACGGCACGTCGATCCCGGCGTGGCGTGACCTGGCGGGCCCGGACCGTCCGACGTGGCACGGTGTGACGTAGTGTCATCGACCCGTCGCCGTGTGTTCACTAAATCTTGTTCACCGCGGCTCGTTCACCGGGACGTGTTCACTGCGACTTGTTCATTCCGGCCTGTTTGTTTTTGCCTGTTCACAGCATCCTGTTCATTACGGCGTTCATTACGGCCCGGGAATTACGGTCCCCCCGGCACGCCGAGGACACGGCGAGGGCCCCGGTGCCGCGATCCCCCCGGCGCGGATCCGTCGGCGCGGCGTCGGCGCGGCGTCGGCGCGGCGTCGGCGCGGCGTCGGCGCAGCGTCAAGGAAAGCCCTTCGGATCACGCCCCGCGGAAGCGCGTCTCAAGGTCCGAAACTCGCGAGCGGATTGTCGGTGTCAACCACTATTGTCATGAGCTATGAGCAAAGACGGTGCTTACAGCCGTAAGACGCTCCTCGTCTGGGGAGCGCTGGCGATCGTGTACGTGGTGTGGGGTTCCACGTACCTGGCGATCATGATCACGATCGAGACGATCCCGCCGCTGCTCAGCGGAGCCGTCCGGTTCGTCACGGCCGCGCTCGTGCTGGGCCTCGTGGTGCTCCTGGTGAAGGGGCGCGACGCCTTCCGGATGACCTGGAGGGAGGCGGGCGGGGCGACGCTGGTCGGCCTGCTGCTGCTGAACGGCGGCAACGGCATGGTCGCCGTGGCCGAGCAGCACATCTCCAGCGGCCTGGCCGCGCTGCTGGTGGCCTCGACCCCGCTCTGGCTCGTCATCTTCAGGATCATGTTCAGGGACCGGCCGCGGGCGCTGACGCTCGTGGGAGTGCTCATCGGGTTCGGCGGCGTGGCGGTGCTGTCGCTGAGCGGCGGGAGCAACGTGGCCGACGGCGTCGGAGTCGTGATCATCCTGCTAGCGTCGCTGTCGTGGGCGGTCGGCTCGTTCCTCGCCTCCCGCATCCCGATGCCCGCGAACCCCTTCGCCGCGAGCGTCGTCGAGATGGCGGCGGGCAGTGTCGGGCTCGCCCTCACCGCCGCCGCGATGGGCGAGCGCCTCGACGTCGCCGCCGTCTCCGCACGGTCGTGGGCCGCGCTGATCTATCTGATCATGGTCGGGTCGCTGGTCGGCTTCACGGCGTACGTGTGGCTGCTGGGCAACGCCCCGATCTCGCTGGTCTCCACCTACGCCTACGTCAACCCGGTCGTGGCGGTCGTGCTGGGCGCCCTCGTGCTGAGCGAGCCGGTCACCGGCTCGATGGTCGCGGCCGGCGTGGTGATCGTCGTCGGCGTGGCCCTGGTGGTCTCCACGGAACGGCGGAAGAAGCCGGAGCCCGCGGAGCCGAGGCCGGAGCCGGAGCCCGCGGCCGTGTAGGCCGCGGGCGCCCGGCGCGGGATCGGCCGGAATCGGTACGTCGAGCCGGTCACGCGGGCCACGTGGATTCGACAGGTCAGGGTGGTCACGCGGACCCGCTGGTCATGGGGCATGCGGAGCTGACGAAGCGGGTCGGGCCGAGTGGACCGGGGAAGACGGGCGGGTCAGGCGCCTCTGAAGGCGGCCGCGGCGGCGAGGAAGGTGTCGTTGGCCTCGGAATCGCCGATGGAGACGCGGGCGCCCTCCCCGGCGAAGGGCCGTACCGCGACACCCTCGGTCGCGCACGCCCCGGCGAATTCGAGCGTGCGCTCCCCCAGCCGCAGCCAGACGAAGTTGGCCTCGCTCACCGGCACCTCCCAGCCCTGGCCGATCAGCGCCTCACGGACCCGGTCGCGCTCCTTGACCACCACGTCGACCCGCTCCATCAGCTCGTCCTCGGCGGCGAGCGAGGCGATCGCCGCCGCCTGGGCGAGGTGGTTCACCGCGAACGGCACGATCGTCTTGCGGACGGTGGACGCCACCGGCTCGTTCGCGATCAGGTAGCCCACCCGGAGTCCGGCCAGGCCGTACGCCTTGGAGAAGGTGCGCAGGACGGCGACGTTCGGCCGGTCGCCGTAGACGGTGAGCCCGTCGGTGACCCCGGTGTCCCTGACATACTCGCGGTAGGCCTCGTCGAGCACGACGAGCACGTTCTCCGGCACCCGGTCGAGGAACGCCGCGAGCTCGGCCGCGTGGACGACGGTGCCCGTGGGGTTGTTCGGGTTGCAGACGAAGATCATGCGGGTGTGCGGGGTGATCGCGTCGGCCATCGCCTCCAGATGGTGCGTCTCGCCCAGCAGCGGGACCCGCACCGAGGTCGCCCCCGCCAGGTCGGCCAGCAGCGGGTACGCCTCGAAGGACCGCCACGCGTAGATCACTTCGGCGCCCGGCTCGCTCACGGTCTCGAAGAGCTGCTGGGCCACCGTCACCGAGCCGGCGCCGAGCGCGATGTGCTCGGCCGGGACGCCGTACTTCTCGGCGATCGCCGCGGTCAGCTCGGTGGCCGCCGGATCGGGATAGCGGTGCATCTGGGTCGCCGCCCTGGCGACCGCCTCGACGACCGAGGGCAGCGGCTCGTAGGGGGATTCGTTCGAGGAGAGCTTGTAGGACCGGCCGTCGGCGGACACCACGGCCTTGCCCGCCCGGTAGGCGGGCATCGTGTCCAGGATCGCGCGGAAACGAGGCATGGCCTTACCTTATGAGCAGCGGGCGGATGGGGCATCCTGTAACACTGGAGGTGAGAGGCGTGCCCGACCGGGAGGACGACATGAGCATCGCATCGCTGGCCGACAGGCCGAGCGCCGAGGTGGACAAGACAGGGTCGCCCGAGCTGGAGCCGCTGCCCCAGTGGGTGTTCCCTCCCAAAGAGGGCTTCTCGGCTGAGGACCTCGACCGGCTTCGAGGGATCCCTCCCCACACGGAACTCATCGATGGCACTCTCGTCTTCGTGAGCCCCCAGACCCGTTTCCACTCACTCATCGTGGATCTCCTGATTTACACGCTGCGTCAAGCAGTTCCGTCTGGACTGCGTGTTCGCAGGGAGATGACGGTGACACTCGGCAAGCGCCAACGCCCCGAGCCCGATCTCGTGGTGACCCGAGCCGATGGCGACCTGGATCTGAAGCAGACCACCTACCAGCCGGCCGACGTCGTTCTCGCCGTCGAAGTCGTCTCCGCCGAGTCGGAGATCCGCGACCGGGAGCGCAAGCCGGTCCTGTACGCCCAGGCGGGCATCGACCATTTCTGGCGGGTCGAGGAGAAGGACGGCCGCCCGGTCGTCTACGTCTACGAGCTGGACCCGGGCACCAAGGCCTACGCGCTCATGGGGATCCACCACGACCGGCTGAAGGTCAGCGTCCCGTTCGACGTCGACGTCGACCTGACGGAGATCGACGGCCTCTGATCGTCGGCAGGGCTCCACGGCTAACCACTACGGGGCTCAGGCAACGGAACTCAGGCGACAGAGGGCTCCGGTCACTCCTTGAGGGAGCGGAGCATCGGAGGGTGCAGCGCCACGGCGGGGCCGCGGCGATACAGCTTGGCGGGGCGTCCGCCGTCGCGGGTGGTGGTGCCGCCGGTGGGCACCAGGAAGCCCTCGGCCTTGGTGACCTTGCGGTGGAAGTTGCGCGGGTCGAGGGCTCGGCCCCAGACGATCTCGTAGACCCGGCGCAGCTCGGCGACGGTGAACTCCGGCGGGCAGAAGGCCGCGCCCAGCGGGGTGTATTCGAGCTTGGCGCGGGCCCGCTCGATCCCGTCGATCATGATGCGCCGGTGGTCGAAGGCCATCTCGCGCAGCAGCGAGGAGACCGGCTGCCAGCTCATGTGCGCCTCGGTGGAGGTCGGCAGGTGCGGGGCGAGGCCGAGATAGGCCACGCTCAGCACGCGCTGGCGCGGGTCGCGGTCGGGGTAGCCGTAGGTCTGCAGCTGTTCCAGGTGCACGGGGGCGCCCGGCAGGCCCGCCCGTTCCGCGAGGACGCGGGCGGCGGCCGCGGGCAGGTCCTCGTCGAGCTGGATGAAACCGCCTGACAGGGCCCAGCGTCCCTCGTACGGCGGCTTGTCGCGCCGCCAGACGAGCGCGCTCAGCACCTGGCGGCGCACCGTGAGGACGACAAGGTCCACGCTGACGGGAATGCGCGGCACCATGGCAGGCACGTTACACCGGTCAGACCCGCACGCGGACGTGCAACGTCTCGGTGGCGGCGCGTCCGTCGGCCGCCGCGACCGAGACCCTGACCCAGGTGTCCTCGGGCACCCGGGTCCAGTCGAACGGGATCCACGCCGTTTCCATCCGTACCGGCAGGTCCGGCGGCGGCTCGGTCAGGTTCACCCCGGCCACGTCGACGACGCGGGGCTCCTCCTGGCCCTCCCAGGTGATCGTCACCTTGGAGCCCATCGGGATGTTGTAGCCGCGGATCTCCATGCCGTCCTGGATGTCGCGCTGCATGCGGACCGCGTCGGCGGCGATGGGCCGGTTGTAGTCGCGGGCGATCTCCTCGGCGAGGGACGGGGAGCCGCAGGTGTAGAAGTCGCTCCACATGTAGGAGACGACCTTGGAGACGTAGCGTCCGACCTGCGCCACGGCCGTGTCGAGCCGCTCCTTGTCGGTGCGTCCCCGGTCGGACCCCGCGGCGCACGGCTCCTCGCCCGAGGGCTCGAAGGCCTCGACGTTGGCCCAGAGCTGCACGTTGAAGCCCTGCTCGATCATCCTGGTCCTGGCGAGGGACATCTCGCGGTAGTAGTCGCGGGTCGAGCCGTGGTACGCCTCGCCGTTGGTCTTCTTCTTGACGACCGGGCTCAGCCGCTCGTCGATCTTCTCCTCGCGCTGGTCGGCCCAGAACAGCCCGACCTTGCCGGTACCCCGGCTGTCCTGCGGGGCGATGATCCCGACACCGGTCCTGACGAGGGCCTCGAAGCCCTTGGCGACCTGCTTGGGAGTGGCGCTGAACGGCCGTTCCTTGCGGGCGTCGAGGTAGGGGCTGACGAGCACGGGCCTGCCGGGCATCTCCTGCTCGACGATCTCGTGCTGCGAGGCGTAGACCCTGAGCGTCGGGTGGTCGGAGTCGGAGTCGCCGACGTACTTCATCTCGCGCATCTGCAGCTCGAACGGCTGGTAGAAACCGCCCAGCGAGGCCCGGTCCTGGAAGCGCGCCCCGTAGTCCTGCATGATCCGGCGGGTGAGGGTGGTGAGCGTGTCCGTGCCCTGCTTGGCGGCCTGGGTCTTCTGCGCCGGGTCTCGGGGAGCGAGCGGCAGCGCCGGGTAGACCTTCACGCCGAACCGGTCACCGAGGTCGAGCAACTCGGCGAGGCTGTCCTCGTGCGCGGCCGCGACCAGGATCACGTGATAGCCGCGTCCCTTGGACCGGATGTTCTCGCAGCTCGGGTCGTCGGTGCCGTCGTCGGGGGCGACGATCCGGTAGAAGACGGTCTTGTCGGTGACGATCTTCCGCT
The DNA here is from genome assembly GCF_040649155.1 of Streptosporangium sp. NPDC049046. Lineage (NCBI taxonomy): Bacteria > Bacillati > Actinomycetota > Actinomycetes > Streptosporangiales > Streptosporangiaceae > Streptosporangium > Streptosporangium sp. NPDC049046. The sequence goes on from NZ_JBEZEZ010000024.1 coordinate 61,110, forward strand.
CGAACTCGGGGCAGCGGAACAGGTCCGGGCCGAACGCCTCGTCGGTGCGGTAGACGAACGTCCAGCTCACCCGGTTGCCGGGGTTGGCGGCCTTGAGGTCGTTCTCCGCCGCCAGCGCGCACGGGACCCCGTTCTCCTCGCACGGCTCGTAGCGGGCGTCGACGTCCCCCTGGCCGTCGAGGATCCGGCCGTCGTTGTCGAGGCGGCGCGCCTGCAGGCCCCAGCCGATCCGGATCACCGTGTCGCCGCCCACCTCGTGGATGGCGCCGAACTGCCGGCGCCAGGTGCAGTGGTCGCTGGTCGGCACCAGCCAGTAGCCGGTGACCGCGTACGGCCAGCGCATCGTCGTGTCGAACGTTCCGCACGGGTCGGTGAACTCGGTCACCTCCGGCACCGGCACCGAGGGGGTGGCGGAGGTGGAGGTGGGGGTGGAGGGCGAGGCCGTGAGCGACGAGCCGCCCGCCGTCGGGGAGCCGTTCCCGGTGGGCGTGGTCACCACGAACGTCGCCACACCCGCGAGGATCGCCACGCCCAGGAAAGCGATGAGCCAGCGCACGTTCAGGACACTACCGTTCTCGTGATCAGGCAGACATAAGGAGCCGGACGGACACCGCGGGCCTCGCCGTATCGACGATCAGCTCTTGACGCCCGCCCACGCCTCCAGCTGAGCGACGAAACGGCGGGCCGAGTTGGGCCAGTGGTGGTTCGCACGAGCCGCCGCATACCCTCGGGCACCCCTGGCATACCGTTCCCTGGCGTCGTCTCGCAGGAAGAGCACGGCCTGGGCCACCGCCTTGGGATCCTGCCAGGGCACGACCATGCCGCTGTCGTAGCGCTCGACCAGTTCCACCGCGCGGGGCGAGGGAGTGGTGATCACCGGGATGCCGTGCGCCATGTACTCCACGATCTTCGTGGGCATGGAGTGCCGGTAGTTGGGCTCGTCGTGCAGCAGGGAGAGCCCGGCGAGCGCGCCGTCGAGCCGCTTGAGCGCCTCGTCGTTCGGCATGAAGTCGCGCCATTCCAGCACGCCCTCCGCCACCGCCTCGTTCAGCGTCGGCCGCGACTGCGGGTCGGCGTAGCCGATCAGCTCGACCGCGACCCGGTACGGCTGGAGCAGCCGGGCCACCTCGATCGCCTCGTGCACCCCGCGCGCTCCCGACAGCCAGCCGAGGTAGACGACGCGGTCGTCGCCCGGCGGCGTCACCTCGTCGGGCACCCAGGTCTCGTTCGGCACCACCAGGTGCGCCTGGCGGAACCTTCCCGCGTACGCGGTCTCGGCCAGCAGCAGGTGCAGGTGCCGCTCGGCCGTGCCTTCGAGCAGGCGGGCCAGGAACCGCACCGGCGGGCGCAGGAACGCGGGCAGCCAGGGCTTCAGCGACAGCGTCGCGGGAGTGTCCTCGTGGACGTCCCAGACCACCGGCGGCCGCTTGCGCATCCCCGCCACCGCGAGCAGCAGCTCGGGGTCGTGGATGACCACGAGGTCGACCTCGCCGCGCATGCGCTTGAACACCTTGCGCGCGGCGCGCACCGCGGCGAACCGCTTGCGCTCGGCGGCGCGGGGGAGGTCGACGCCGTTCACCCAGGAGCGGGCCATCACGCCCCGCGCCGTGTACGGGGCCGCGTACGTGACCTCATGACCGGCGTCCACGAGCGCGCGGATCTGCCGGTGCAGGATCCGGGCGTCCTCGGGGTGATGCACCACCGTCATGACGAGCACGTGCACTTCGCGCAGCCCTCCGTCGCTAGAGCCGCTCGACGCGTTCACCCTCGGCGAGCACGCCTCGGGTGTCGAGCACGAGCTTGCCATGGTCCTCGACCGTCGACAGGTCGAAGGCGGCGTGCTGCTGGAGCAACAGCGTCACGTCGGCTTCGGCCACCGCCTTGGCGAGGTCTTCCTCACGTGGCACGTCGACGTCGTCGACCCGCCACTCCTTGACGTACGGATCGGCGAAGACGAGCTCCGCCCCCAGCTCGAGCAGCGCCCGCGCGACCGGCAGGGCCGGGGTCTCGCGCTCGTCGGCGATGTCGGGCTTGTACGTGACACCGAGCAGCAGCACCCTGGAGCCGTTGACGGGCTTCCGCTGCCGGTTGAGCAGTCGTTGCACGCGGGCCACCACGTAGGACGGCATCCGCTCGTTGATCTCCTGCGCCAGCTCGACGAAGCGGAACGGGTAGCCCAGCTTGCGCACCGTGTAGGAGAGGTAGGACGGGTCGACGGGGATGCAGTGCCCGCCGACGCCGGGTCCTGGAAGGAACTTCTGGAACCCGAACGGCTTGGTCGCCGCGGCCTCGATCGACTCCCACAGGTCGACACCGAGCTCGTCGCAGAAGATCGCCATCTCGTTGACGAGGGCGATGTTGACGTGGCGGTAGGTGTTCTCCAGGAGCTTGGCCATCTCGGCCTCGCGGGTGCCGCTCACCGGCACGACCTGCTCGATGAACTGGGCGTAGAACCCGACCGCGCGGTCCTTGCAGGCCGGGGTGTAACCGCCGACGACCTTCGGGGTGTTGCGCAGGCCGTACTTGGGGTTGCCCGGGTCGATGCGCTCGGGCGAGAAGGCGAGGTGGAAGTCGGTGCCCGCGGCGAGGCCCGAGCCCTTCTCCAGGATGGGGCGGGCGACCTCGTCGGTGGTGCCGGGCCAGGTGGTGGACTCCAGGACCACCAGCGTGCCGGCGCGCAGGTTGCGTGCGACGGTGGCGGTGGCGCCCTCGACCGACGACAGGTCGGGGCGGTGGTCCTCGTCCAGCGGGGTCGGCACGCAGATGACGACGGTCCGGCTGTCCGCCAGGACGGATTCGTCCAGCGTGGCGGTAAAGCCTCCCGCCAGCATGTGCTCGAGGTCGGCGTCGGTCAGGTCGTCGATGTAGGACGTGCCCGCGTTGAGGGCCTCGACCTTCGCCGCGTCCACCTCGAAGCCGACGACCCGCAGACCGGCCGCGGTGGCCTCCTTGGCCAGGGGCATGCCGACGTAGCCCAGACCGATGATGGCCAGGTCGTAGGCAGTCACTGGATGACCTTGGAACGCCGGAAACAACACTTCATGGTCGCAAAGGCTATCTCAAGTCCGAACGAGCTACGCCTAATGCGATTGAACGCATCGCAAACGGCTGGTCTCCCTGTTACCAACACGAGACCATCATCCAGCAATCGATCGGTAAATATCACGGTAAGTCTCCGCGATACGGCTCCACGTACGCTTCGCCGCCACCTCGGCCCGTCCCGCCTCACCCATCCCGGCCCTTCGCTCGGGATCGTCACGCAGCCCGGCGATCGCCTTGGCCAGCGCCTCGGGATCTCCCGGGGGCACCAGAAGCCCCGCCCCCTCCGAACCCACGAGCTCGGAGAGCGCCGGCAGGTCGCTCAGCACGACCGGCTTGCCGAGAGCCATCGCCTCGACGGGCTTCAACGGCGTGACGAGCCGGCAGACGCGCAGGTCCTCGCGAGGGCAGACGAAGATGTCGATCGCCGCCTGCGCCTGCAGGGCCTCGTCGGGACCGACACGTCCCGGCAGGATCGCGATGTCGCCCAGGCCCAGCTCCTCGACCTGTTCGAGCAGCGCCGCCCGCTCCACGCCGTCGCCGACGAGCAGCACCTTCACCGGCGCGCCCTCGTCCCGCAGCAGCGCGGCCGCGTTGATCATGGTGGCGAAACCCTCGTAGGCCACGATGCTCGACACCGAGCCCATCACGATCTCGCCGGGCTCGATGCCGTACGCGGCGCGGAAGCCCGCACCGTCGTACTCGGCGCTGAGCAGCGAGTCGTCCACCGCGTTCGGCGCGAGATAGATCCTCTCCCTCGGCACCCCGCGTTCGACGATCTCGGTGGCCATGGTCTCCGCGAGGGTGACCACGGCGTCGGCGGAACGCATGATGAACGCCTCGCGGTCGCGCTGGAGCACGTGTCGCTGGCTGCCGATGCGCTTGGGGTCGCGGGAGGCCCAGGTCTCCTCGAGGAAGCCCCGCACCTCGTAGACCATCGGCGTGCCGGTACGCTCGCGCACCGCGAGCGCCACCGATCCGTTGCGATGGTCGGTCGCGGCGTGCAGCACCTGCGGTCGCAGGGTCCTGACCAGCTCGGTCACCTCTCCGGCGCCGCGGATCATCCGCCCCTGGCTCTCGAACGGCACCTCGCCGCTCGGGATCAGCCGGTGGTAGGGGATGCCGTCGATCTCCTCGTACGGCGTCGCGTCGGCGTGCCCCTGCATCATCGGCCAGCCCCAGCTGGTCACGACGTGCGGGTCGAGCCCCGCGGCCTTCTGCGAGGTGACGATGCGGTGCGTGCGGACGGTGTATCCGGCCTGCGTGTACGGCAGCGCGTTCGTCACGCAGTGCAGCACCCTGCCGGGGAACCGCTCGCCCACGATCACCTTCGCCTTGGGCGGGATCGGGTTCGGCTGGATCGCGGCCAGCTCTCCCGCGTAGTAGGCGTGCCGGCGCTTGATGAAGGGGTAGCGCGTGTGACCCTGCAGCACCGCGGCGGCCTCGCTCATCCGGCCGGAGTCGAAGTGTTCCTTCGCCTCGCTCCACGGGCCCTTCACCAGGCGCATGCCGAGCTTGCGTACGACGATCTTGGCGCGGCGCGCGACGGGCCAGGCGAACCGGCCGACCACGGGACGGACACTCGGCGGGAGCGTCTCGGCCGCCGCCTGCGCCACGCGTACCGGGTCGGACTTCACCTTGGTCGCGACGACGCGGGAGACGATGACCGGGTGCTGGACGAAGCCCTTGATGAGGCCGCGCAGCCCGGCCCTGGCCGACTTCGCCGAGACCGGGGAGACGGGAGAGTCCGGGGATGCAGGGGAACCGGTGGGCGTCGGGGAGTCCGGGGAGGCGGGGAGCGACGCGGGGACCTTCTCCTCGTCCTCGTCCGAGGGCCTCGCCGTGACGGTGGGCATGTCGGAGACGGGGGGCGTGTCCGAGGCGGAAGGCTTGTCCGGGACGGAGGGGGTGTCCGGGGCGGAGGGCGTATCCGGGGGTGTGTCCGCTGTCTCCGTCGGCTTGTTGTCCGGTTCCGTGGTGCCGTCCGCGTCGGGTTTCCGCGTCGGGTTCGCGTTGGGTTTCCGCGTCGCGTCCACGTCGGAGACCGGGGCCGCGTCCACGGGCGAGGGCGTCTCCGCGCTCGGCGGGGGCGGCGGCTCCGTGGGCGTGTCCACTGCGGGGGTCTCAACGGCCGGGGGCGTCACCGAGGGAGAGGGGGTCGCCGGAACCGAGGGCGTCACCGGATCCGGGGACTTCACCGGATCCTTCGCCGAAACCTTCGCTGGAACCGAGGGGGAGTCTGGCCTGTTGGCATCGGATACCACGCCGTGACCGTACCATAGGCAACGTTTGCCCCACTGCCGCATGAAAGGCGAGGTCAATGAGGGACTTTGCCCGTCCGGGCGCTGCTCAGAGCCCCGATGATCCCCTCGTCCTGCACGTGCTCGGCGCGCGTCCGAACTTCGTGAAGGCCGCTCCCGTGGTGCGCGCCCTCACCGAGCTCGGGGTGCGACAGGGCATCGTTCACACCGGTCAGCACTATGACGCGCTCATGTCGGACGTCTTCTTCGCCGACCTCGGTCTTCCCGAGCCGATCGCCAACCTCGGCGTCGGTTCCGGCTCGCACGCCCGTCAGACGGCGGCCCTGCTCGTCGGCCTGGAGGACGTGGTGCTCGAACACCGTCCCACCCTGGTCGTCGTCTACGGCGACGTGAACTCGACGCTCGCCGCGATCCTCGTCTGCGCCAAGCTCCACGTGCCGACCGCGCACGTGGAGGCGGGCCTGCGTTCCTTCGACCGGGAGATGCCCGAGGAGGTGAACCGGGTCGTCACCGACGGCCTGTCCGACATCCTCTTCGCCACCTCGCCGGACGCGCTCTCCCACCTCGCCGCCGAGGGCGTCGACCCGGCCAGGGTGCACCTCGTCGGCAACCCGATGATCGACAGCCTGTTCTCCGCGCTGGACCACCTCGACCCCGCCCCGGTCCGCTCCCGGCTCGGCCTTCCCGAGCGGTACGCGGTCGCCACCCTGCACCGTCCCGGCAACGTCGACGACCCGGCCTCGGCCAAGGAGCTCGTCGACGCCGTGCTCTCGGTGAGCGAGCGCCTGCCGGTCGTGGTGCCACTGCACCCGCGCGGCCGGACCCGTCTGGCGGAGGCCGGACTGGTGAACGGCGACAACCTCCTCATCGTCGACCCGCTGGGCTACGTGGACTTCCTGTCGCTGGTGCGAGGCGCGACGCTGGTCGTCACCGACTCCGGCGGCGTGCAGGAGGAGACGACCATGCTGGGTGTGCCCTGCCTCACGGTGCGGCCCAACACCGAACGTCCGATCACCATCACGCACGGCACCAACCGGCTCGTCACCCCCGCGCAGCTGCCCGCCGCCGCCGACCGGGCACTGGCCGAGGGCTCGGGAACGCCGTCGGGCGAGCTGCCCCCGCTCTGGGACGGCAAGGCCGGTCCCCGGATCGCCCGGGTGATCGAGAGCTGGCTGCGCGGCGGCAACCTCTCACCGGCCGGTCAATCCGTATCGCCCAAATCCCTTTAAAACGGCCATTTGGCTACGACTTTGGTCGTACGCTGGCACGACCTCTGACAAAGGCGATTCCCCATGAGCGATGAGACCCCAGAAGAGCCGAAGTTCCAGCGTCTCGGACCGATCAACTGGCTGCCCGAGGAACGCAAGGTCGTCGAACGCCTTGAGGAGCGCGTCCACGACCTGGAGCGGCGGCTCGCCATCGCCGAGGCGCGGGCCGACTACGCGCAGTGGAAGCTGGAGTCCACCAAGGTGCAGCGCCCCTACCGGGTGGCCGAGGCACTGACGTCCGCCAAGGGGCCGGGGGTCACCGCGCTGCCGGGCAAGCTGCGCTCCGCGATGCAGGCACGCAAGGGCCCCAAGCCGCCCCGTCCGGTGGCCGAGGTGGTCGAGGAACTCGACCGGCAGGGGCCCGTGGTCAACGTACCGCAGGTCAAGTGGCCCGCCGGTCCGATCGTCCGCCCTGATATGAAGGTCGCGGTCATCCTGGACGACTTCTCCCGGATGGCGTTCAAGTACGAGTGGGACCAGATCGAGTTCGGGCTCCGCGACTGGCCGGAGATCTTCGCCGAGCGTCGTCCCGAGCTGCTGTTCGTGGAGTCGGCCTGGCACGGCAACCAGGGCCGCTGGCGCTACCAGATGACCGGGACGAAGGCCCCCAAGCCTGAGCTGATCGCCCTGATCGACTGGTGCCGCGCCGAGGGGATTCCCACGGTCTTCTGGAACAAGGAGGACCCGCCGAACTTCGACTTCTTCATCGACACGGCCAAGCTGTTCGACTACGTCTTCACCTGCGACGGCGACATGGTCCCCCGCTACCGCGAGGTGCTGGGTCACGACCGGGTCGACGTCCTGCAGTTCGCCGCGCAGCCCCGGGTGCACAATCCCATCCAGGAGAAGCAGGGGCGCGTCAACGACGTGGTCTTCGCGGGCATGTACTTCAGGGACAAGCACCCCGAGCGCCGCGAGCAGATGGAAACCGTCCTCGCCCCGATCCGCGAGCTCGGGCTGCACATCTTCGCCCGCAACGGCACCGTCGACGAGAAGTACGCCTGGCCGAAGGAGTACGTCCCGCACATCGTGGGCGAGCTGCCGTACGACCGGATGCTGGCCGCGTACAAGATGTACAAGGTCTTCCTCAACGTGAACTCGGTGCTCGACTCACCGACCATGTGCGCCCGCCGCGTCTTCGAGCTCTCGGCCTGCTCGACGTCGGTGGTCTCCGGCTGGTCCCGGGCCATCGAGGAGACCTTCGGGTCGCTGATCCCGATCGCCCGCGACGAGCTGGAGTCGTACAACCAGGTCCTGCACCTGATCAACAGCCCCGAGCTGCGCGCCCGCCAGGGGCACCTCGCCATGCGCGAAGTCTTCGACAAGCACCTCTTCTCGCACCGCGTGGACCAGATCCTGGGGATCCTCGGCCGGCCGGTGCAGCCGCGGACCCGCTCGATCTCGGTGGTCCTGCCCACCAACCGCGCCTCCCAGATCGAGCACGCGATCTCCTCGGTGGCCAAGCAGATCCACCGTCCGGTTCAGCTCGTCATGGTCCTGCACGGGCTCGCCATCGACCCCGTGGTGGTGGCGGACAAGGCGCGGATGGCCGGGATCACCGATGTCGTGGTGCTGCCCGCCGACTCGTCACTGTCGCTGGGCGCCTGCCTCAACATGGGCATCGCCGCCGCCGAGGGCGAGTTGATCGCCAAAATGGACGACGACAACCTCTACGGCGAGCACTACCTGTCGGACCTGGCCCGCGCCTTCGACTACTCCGACGCCGAGCTCGTCGGCAAGGGCGCGCACTACGCGTACTTCGAGGGCGGCAACACCACGATGCTCCGGCTGCCGGGGTTGGAGCACCGGTACGCCTTCCTGGTGCAGGGCGGCACCTTCCTCGGCAAGGCCGACATGTTCCGGCACTACGGGTTCGAGGACGTGACCCGGGGTGAGGACACCCGCCTGGTCCGCCGGCTCAAGGAGGACCGCGTCAAGATCTACTCCGCCGACCGGTTCAACTTCGTCTACTGGCGCAGTGGCGACAAGTCCCTGCACACCTGGCAGGCCGACGACATCAAGCTCACCCGCAACGCGCAGTTCTCCTTCGCCGGGCATCCGGAAGCGCACGTCATGATCTGACTTCGGTTTCGGCGTTGGTGGGGCGGTTCCCGAAGGTTTTCCTGCGGCATGGGCACGACGACCGGGGGCCGGCGTGTCAGATGGGTGCGCGCTCCGGTGGGTGGGTGTTCCGGTGGGCGGCCGTCGTTGGTGACAGGTCTGGGGGTCCGGCCGCTGTTCAAGGTGGGTGCGCGCTCCGGCGGGCGGCCGTCGTTGGTGACAGGTCTGGGGGTCCGGCCGCTGTTCAAGGTGGGTGCGCGCTCCGGTGGGCGGGTGCTCCGGGCGGCCGTCGTTGGTGGTCGTCTGGTGGGTCAGGCCTCCGGCCTGGCGGGCGCGCTGGTTGCGGATTTTTATAAGCCGCCCGGAACACCCGCCCACCTCCGCACACGGCCCGTCTCCCCGTAAGTGGTGCGGGCCGTAGTCGCTTTCTTACCGGCCGCCCGGTGTGCGCTGGGACGCTGAAGCAATCCGTACGGGGTCGTACGGGGTCCGTCGCCGTAGCTGAAGCGCCGGTGCGGAAAGGAGCGCAGCGGGCTCGCCGTGAGTCCATCGGGCTCGTCGTGGTTCGTCCTCTTGGCTCGCCACTCGTTCTTCCCCCTCGGCCGTGAGGGCGTCGGGTCGGGTCAGTGGCGGACTGCGCAGAGGAGGCGGTTGTTGCCGCGCTGCCAGAGGGTGCCGATCTCGGCGAATCCGGCATCGCGCAGGGCGTCGACGTGCTCGGAGAGCAGGGAGGACTCCGAGCCGTGGTGGTCGGCTCCCGCTGTGGTGCGTGCGGTGTTGAGTTCGGCGAAGGCGGGGTCGGCGGCGATCGCATCCCACCACTGGCGCCAGTCCTCGGGGTGGCCGTCGGCGAACACGCGCCGGGTCTCCCGGTCCTGTACGGCGCGTTCGAGACGGGCGATGGCCGGGGTGGTGTCGTCGGTCTCCATGTGGTCGCCGTTGAGCAGGAGCCCGCCCGGGCGCAGCACGGTCGCCAGTTCGGCGTACATCTTCTGGAGGTCGGGCCCGGAGATCCAGTGCAGTGCGGTGGTGCTCACCGCGACGTCGGCCGGCCTGTCCAGGCCGAGGGATCCGGTCCATCCGGGGGTGCGCAGGTCGAGGGAGAGGAAGGTGAGGTGCGGGTAGGCGGCCCGGCCGAGGCCGAGCAGCAGGGGGTCGGCGTCGACCGCGATCACCGTCGCCTGGGGCAGCCGCTCCAGGAGACGGGCGGAGAGCGAGCCCGGTCCACATCCGAGGTCGATGACGAGCGGATCGGGACGGCCCGCCGCCTCGACGGCGTCGATCAGCGCGGTGAAGCGCTCTTCGCGGTCGGGCAGGTAGCCCTCCTGCTGACGATCCCAGCGTGCGATCCACTCGAGTGCGGCATCGTGGGTGAGCACCATAGTCTCCTTGTGACTGCCGTCTAAGCTTATGACAGTTACAAGCTAGAACGTGAGGATGTGACTGGTCAAGTGGATTTCAACAGTCACACCGATTCGATCGTCCGCGTGGCGGTGGGGTTGGTCAACGAACTGACGCCGGGAGAGAGGCGGGGCCGCGACTTCTCGCCGCCGCGCGATCTCGCTCCCGCCGCCACGGAGGGCCTGCGCACCGGCTACCCGGGCCATCGGGAGGTCACCGAGGTGGAGGCCGGCGAGCTCGCCGAGATCGCCGGCCGGCTGCGCGTGGTCTTCGACGCCGTCGCGAAAGGAGACGTCGACGCCGCTGCCCTGCGGGTCAACGATCTTCTTGAGAAGACCAGGGCCCGGCCGATGCTCGAACGACACGACGGAGAGCCGTGGCACCTGCACTTCCACGGCCCCGGCGGCACCATGACCGGCGACTGGGCGGCGAGTTGTGCCACCGGGCTCGCGATCGTGCTGGGGAGCGAGCACCACGACCGTCTCGGCGTGTGTACGGCACCGCACTGCGACCGGGTCTATGTGGACGTCTCCCGCAACGGCACCCGCCGGTTCTGTGGCACCGCCTGCCAGAACCGCGTCAAGACCACGGCCTTTCGGGCCAGGGGCAGGGTTTCGTGAGGGCGGGTCGGAGACCGGCCCTCCAGCCGGTCGGCACGAAGATGCGGCTCTCTGGGAGCGGACCGGAGACCGGCCATGGTGGCCCCGGCAGCATCACCGATCGTCGTCGACAGGCGGAACGCTTGTCGGCCGTCGTTCAGAGGTAGGGCCGCTCAGGAGGCGTCCAGTCTCACGAATCACACCTCTTCCTACTGTCTGTCTCTGTATCGTAACTTTGTGTGATCACAGAATCGCAGACATCCTGGTGCTCGCTCGTCGAATGTGTGCGTGCTGCCGGTGAAGCAGCCCGTTCGGCACGGTTGCCGGCTCGGCGGGAGCAACGGCTCCCGCTCGGTCACGGCGGCGCGGCGGGAGGTCCGCTCCCTCATGGCGACTAGGAGCGCCCCGATCCGCGGTCCGGTGCGGAACGGCGAGCGCGCACTCGCCCCCGATCTCGCCCGTGGCTTCATGCTGTTGCTCATCGCCGTGGCGAACACTCCCTGGTATCTGTGGAGCCGAGAGATCCGGGCCACCACGATCCATCCGCCCGGAGGCTCGGCGCTGGACCGGATCGTCCAGGTGGTCGCCATCGTCGGGGTGGACTTCCGGGTCTATCCGATGTTCGCGTTCCTGTTCGGCTACGGCATGGTGCAGCTCCTGTCACGCCAGCAGGCCGCCGGGCACTCGGAGTCGGCCGTGTCGGCACTGCTGCGCCGCCGCAGCCTGTGGTTGTTCCTGTTCGGGTTCGTGCACGCGGCGTTGCTGTGGCAGGGGGACATCCTTGGCGCGTACGGCCTGACCGGGTTTCTCCTGTCCTGGCTGTTCCTGCGCAGGAGGGATCGCACGCTGCTCGTCTGGGCCGCGATCGGCACGGGCATCCTCATACTGGAGACCCTGCTCAGTGTGGTGGGGGCCTGCTTGGAGTCGTCCCCTGAGATCTTCGGTTATCTGTCTTTGGGAGCTGCGGGCAGTGCCGAGAGCGATCCGCTCGCCGCGGCGTCGGGACGCCTCGCCTTCTGGCCGATGGTCGTGGTCGGCCAGGGCCTGCTGGGACTCGTCGTGCCCGTCGCGATCGTCCTCGGTTTCTGGGCGGCCCGGCGGCGGATCCTGGAACAGCCCGGCGAGCACCTGCCACTGTTGGGCCGCGTCGCCGCCGTCGGCATCGCCATCGGATGGCTGGGTGGGCTCCCGCACGCGGCGGCGGTCATGGGGGTGCTGAGGGTCCCGGAAGAGTCGATGTTCGTTTTCGAGATGTCCCAGACGGTTACCGGCCTGCCCGCCGGGCTGGGTTACGCGGCGGCGTTCGGGCTCGTCGGGCACCGGCTCGGACGTCGGCGACGCCCCGGCCTCGCGTCCACGGCGGTGGTCGCGCTGGGCAGGCGGTCACTCTCGGCCTACCTCGCCCAGTCGCTGCTCTGCGCCCCGGTGCTGGCCGCATGGGGTCTCGGGGTCGGGGCTCACCTGCACAGCGCCTCCGTGGCCGGCTACGCGCTCGGCGTCTGGCTGATCACCGTGGTCGTGGCCTACGGCCTGGAGCGTCGCGGCAGGCGAGGACCCGCCGAGGTTCTCCTGCGTCGGCTGACGTACCGAACGGGTTGGAAAATCGAAGATCGTCAGGCGGTGTCGGGCGATTAGGCTTGCACTCCACCGCCTCGCCTGTGCTCGCCTGTGAAGGAGTCGCTCGTGATCACCGACCCAACGCTCACCCGGATCGGCCAGGGGGTGGAGTTACATCACCACAAAGGTCAACGTGACGCCGCTCGCGAGCTGTTCGCGCAGATCTGGGACGACATCGGCGGCGAGAAAGGCGAACCTCTGCATGTCTGCGTCCTCGCCCACTCGATGGCCGACGTGCAGGACGACGTGCGCGAGGAGCTGATGTGGGATCTGCGAGCGCTCGCCGCCGCCGACCTGGTCACCGACGAGCAGGCGGCCCAGGCCGGGGTGGCGATTTCCGTGGCCGGTCTGTATCCGTCGTTGCACCTCAACCTGAGCGACTGTTATCGCAAGCTGGGCGACCTCGACCTCGCCCGCAAGCACCTCCAGCAGGCGCGGGACACGATCGGCGCGCTCGGTGACGACGAGTACGGGCAGCTCATCAAGGGTGGTCTGCAGCGACTGGCCGAACAGTTGGACGAGGCCACCTGACCGAGCCCCGGCGCTTCCGCCTCCCTGGGTTTCCCCTCTCGGAAACTCGTGTCGGCCACGGGTTCGTGTCGCCCACGGGGAAGGGCACAGATGCCCGGGCCCCCGCTCGCCGATCCTCACTGACGAACACCGGTCACCTTCCGGTCGCCGGGATGTCCCGGGGATTCAGCCGGCCGGGCGGTAGACGCACACGTTCGTGCCCGCCCTGCTGGTGACCGTGGAGACCAGCTCGAACGTGTGCAGGCCGCCGTCGTCGGGGAAGATCGTCTTACCTCCGCCGAGGATCACCGGCATGACGATGAGCCGGAGCTCGTCGACCAGGTCCTCGCTCAGGAGGGTGCGGGCGAGGGTGGGGCTTCCCATGAGCACCAGGTCGCCGCCCTCGGTCTCGCGCAGTTTCCTGATGTGGGCGACGGCCTCGTCACCGGGGATTCGGGTGGTGTTGTTCCACGTCAGCTGGTCGTCGCCCAGTGTCAGGGACACGACGTACTTCGGGATGGCGTTCATCCGGTCGGCGAACGGGTCACCGGCTCGCCCCGGCCACGCCGCGGCCATGGTCTGCCACGTCCGGCGCCCGAACAGCAGCGCCCCGGCTCCGCTCAGCGCGCCGTCGAAGGCACCGCCGACCACCTCGGGGTCGAAGAACGGGTGGGACCAGCCACCGTGGGCGAAGCCGCCGTCGGTGTCCTCCTCGGGGCCACCCGGCGCCTGCACGACGCCGTCCAGGCTCATGAACTCGACGATCACGACACGCATGGATTCGCTCCTTGAAGGGGGTGGCTCAACGGGTTTCCTTCACGCTCGGGTGAAGGGCGACGACGATCCGATGGTCGCGGCCTTTCTCTGCGGACTCGTCGTGATATTTGGACACCAGGGCTGTGACGGCCCCGGCGAGCTCCCTGGCGAACTCGGCCCGGTCGGCGGCCGAGGCGAAACGCACCTCGCCGTCGATCGCGAAGGTCGCGACGCGCTTGCGTGCTTTGGCGGCGCCGGTGATGAGCGCCCCGACGTCGCGGACCAGCCTGGCCGCGACGGCCAGCAGCCAGCTCGCCGAGAGCTGGTCGGGTGAGCGCGCCGGGTCTGGCTCGACGGATGAGAGCGCGGTCGGGGAGATCACGTACGAGGCCGCGGTCGCCCGCATGATGCGCTCGTTGACGTTGCCCTTGCGCCGCTCCTCGATCATCTCGACGAGCCCGTGCGCCTCAAGCGTCTTCAGGTGGTAGTTGACCTTCTGCCGGGGCAGGCCGACCTTGGCCGCCAGCATGGTCGCGGAGCCTGGCTCGCTCAGCTCGGCCAGCAACCGGGCCCGGATGGGGTCCAGCGAGACCTCGGCGGCGGCGGAGTCCTCGATCACGGCGATGTCCTGCATGTCCGCAGACTATCCCCGACAAATTATATTGTCAAGGAAGCCCCATTTTTCCGGGATATCGGGGGGTCGGAGGGCTCGGGTCCGCCTCGGTTCTTCGGGGCTCGGTTCTTCGGGGCTCGGATCCGCCTCGGTTCTTCGGGGCTCGGTTCTTCGGGGCTCGGATCCGCCTCGGTTCCTCGGGCCTCGCTTCTTGCCCGCGGGCCCCTTTCCCTATTCACCGGTTGCCCTCCCGCGTGCGAGCGCGGGCTCCTCGTACTCGTTCACCGGAGCCCCTCGCCCGGTCGCCTCCCGTGTACGGGGGCGGGTCTCCTTCGGCTGCCCCCCTGGCCGCGCACGGTCGCCCTCCCGTGTACGGGCGCGGGAGAAACCGGGGTCGCGGGCCGCGGTTTGATCTCCGTACGGGCGGCGCTGGAAGCGTATGAGCATGATGTCGCGAATTCCAGGAATCGGTGGGCTCGGGCGGACAGCAACGGCCCCGCCCCGGAAAGATCTGGGGCGGGGCCGTCGGGGGTGTCCGGGGTGGTGGTCTCCGGATCTCCTCGGGGTCTCCCCGTGGAGATCCGGCCGCCCCGGATCACGGATTACCGGACGCCTCGCCTGCCGTAGAGGCTTACCGTCAGGATGACGCCGACCGCGGCAAGGGCGACCTGGATCATCAGCTCGATCCAGTCGATACCTGAGGTGGCAGCGACCCCGAGCGCGCCGGCGATCGCGGTACCGATGAGGGCCGCGACGATACCGATGACGATGGTCAGCCAGATCGGGATGGACTGCTTGCCGGGCACGACGAGCCGACCCAGGGCACCGATGATGGCGCCGATAACAATGGCGGTGATGATGCCGGTGACTGTCATGTTCCACTCTCCCTGTCTGCTCAGCTGCCAGGCGTATGCCCTAGGAAAAAGGAACAACACATAACGGGGTGCCCCGAATTAATGGCCGCGGGTCACGAATCCGTTGCGCGGAGGTCTCAGGCAGGTCGTGCCCCCCGATTCGCCCGGAGGAGACCCGGCTTCACCTGCCACGAAAGCCACACGGCCCCCATCCGTCTTCTACGGGGATCCCCGGAAAAAATCTGTCATCCGTGGGGATCGGCCGGGGAAATCCGTCGAAGAAATCGGGGAGAGGGGGCGAAGCGAGGGGTTCGGAGAGGGGGTTCGGAGAGGGTGAAGTCGGCTCTTCGATGGTGCGGGGGACGCTCGTCTTCGGCATCGAAGAGCCGTGACGCCGAGAGTCAGGGGGCGAGGGCGGCAGGTTTTTCCGGGGGCGTGGCTCCTCTTTCCGATCTTTCCGAGGGGGCGGCCCCATCGGTCGTCGTGGCCCCATCGGTTGCGGTGGCCCTACCGGTTGCCGTGGCCCCATCGGTTGCCGTGGCCCTATCGGTTTCGTCGGTTTCTGTGGCCTCGGTGGTTCCGGTGGTTCCGGTGAGAGTGGCCGTGGCGGAGGGAGGGGCGGCTTCGAGGGGGGCGGTGGGGGTGACGGTGCTCAGGAGGGAGCGGGCGAGGCCGAGGCCGGCGCCGCCGAGGGTGAGGGCCTTGGCGAGCATCTCCTCGACGCCCTGGGCGCCGTTGAGTACGACCATGTGGTCGACGTTGCCGAAGGCCTTCGCGCCCGCCTCGACGATCTGGGGCCACTTCTCGGCGAGCTGCTGGGCGATGACCGCCTCCTGGTTCTCGGCGAGCGCCTCGGCGCGGGCCCGGATCGCGTCGGCGACGGCCAGCCCTTTCGCCCTGGCGGCCTCGGCCTCCGCGAGCCCCTGCGCCTTGGAGGCGTCGGCGGCGGCCAGGCCGCGGGCCCTCGCGGACTCCGCCTCGCCGAAGCCGGTGACCTTCGTCGCCTCCGCGGTGGCGATACCGCGCAGCCGCACGGACTCGGCCTCGGCCGCGGCGGCCTGCTTGACCTGCGACGCCTGCGCGGCGGCGCGGAGTTCGGTCTCGCGCGCCTCGGCCTCGGCCTGGGCGATGCGGGCGTCGCGCTCGGCCCGGGAGACCGTCACGGTCTCGTACGCCCTGGCGTCCGCGGGTTTGCGGATCTGGGCCTGGAGCCGTTGCTCGGCCAGTGCGGCCTCAAGCTCGGCCGCCCGGGTCTCCTGGACGACGACCTCCTGCCGGGCGGACGCCTCGGAGAGCGGCCCCGCCTGGCGGGACCTGGCCTGGGCCTCGTCGATCTCGGCCTGGTAGACCGCCTGCTTGATCTTCGCGTCTCGCCAGGCCGCGGCCTTGTTGGCCGCGGCGATCTGCTCGGCCTGGGTGGCCTCCTGGTCGCGCTGCGCCTCGGCGATGCGGGCCGCGGCGGCGATGCTGGCGGCGTGCGGTTTGCCGAGGTTGGTGATGTAGCCCGTCCCGTCCTCGATCTCCTGGATCTGCAGGGAGTCGACGATCAGACCGAGCCTGATCATCTCGTCGGCGGCCGAGGCGCGGGTCTCGCCGGTCAGCCGTTCGCGGTTGAGGATGAGGTCCTCCACCGTGAGGTTGCCGATGATCGAGCGCAGGTGGCCGGTGAACAGCTCGTGGATGGCACCGTTCATCGAATCCTGCTGGTCCAGGAAGCGCCGGGCCGAGTTGGCGATCGAGTGCAGGTCGTCGCCGACCTTGTAGATGACGACGCCTCGTACGACCACCGGGATGCCCTGCTGGGTGACGCAGGAGACCTGGAGGTTGGTGGCGCGGCTGTCCAGGCGCAGGCGGCGCGCGGTCTGGAAGCCGGGGAGCACGGCGGTGCCCTTGCCGGTGACGATCTTGAATCCGAGACTGTCGGCGACCGTGGAGTTTCCCCGGGCGCCGAGGCCGGAGATGATCAGCGCCTCGTTGGGCTCCGCCACCCGCCAGACGGATTTGAAGAGCAGGGTGATGACGAGAAGGGCGACGAGGGCGAGGCCCCCTATGACGAGGTACTCCGTGGGCATCTCGGCCTCCGCGGTGTGGGGGAGATCAGATTCGGGGAGCGGGGCGGATCAGGGGAGCGCGCGGGCGACATAGATCGTGCGCGGCGGGAAGAACTCGACGACCACCACGATCGACGACGGGGCGATCTCCTCGTCCGGGACCGTCGGGTGGGCGTAGAACGCCTCGACGCCCCCGCGGACCTCCACCATCACCTCCCCGACCAGGCCGGGGCCGATCCGTCCCGTGACTCTTCCGTGCTTACCGACCACGTGATACTCCCCCGCGACATCGGTCAAAGGGAAAAGCGAATATGAAGGCACGGAGGCCGCCCCCGCGTGCCGCGCCTCGCCACCCGGCGACATGGAGGCGCCGGATCCCTCGCTTCACTTTATCCGAGTAACAAGTCGAATGGCCATATGGTTATGGATTATCCGACAATCCGGATGGCATGCCTTCGCTGCCTCGCGGAGTCGTCGGGAGGGCGCCCGGAGCACCCTCGGAGGGCGCGGAGCAGCGAGAATGAGCGGGATCGGCGGTGACGGCGTGGGGCGCGTACCGGGTCACTCGCGGCTTTTCCCGGATCGGATCGGCCAAGACCCCATCTCCCCGCTTAATTCCCGGCCGCCACGACATGACTCTCATGTGGGACATGTCGCGACAGCGCGTTAATGGCCCGGGTAAAAACTTCCCGAAAACGCAGCGAGGCGACCCCACCGATCCATTCACATCGTGATGATCGCCCCATGACAGATCCTCACGAGATCAATCCACGTAAGGCCCTGGAACTCGGCATGGACCGGCTCATCTCCCGCCGGGACTTCTTCGATGGGGTGATCACGGCCACCGGTGTCGCGGCGGCGTGCTCGCTGCCCGGGACCGGTCGGGAAGAGACCCACTCCGCGCTTCCGGAGGATCTGGAGCTCTCCTGTCCGCCGTCCCTCACGGGGTTGCGCGGCGACACCGCAGAGGCGCTGAGCGTGCCCCACGCCCTCCGCGACCGGCGCTTCTGGCCGTACGTCGGCCCCCCGGAACCCACCGGCGAGCACTACGACCTGGTCGTGGTCGGCGCGGGGATCAGCGGCCTCAGCGCGGCCCACCGATGGCTGGAGCGCGAGCCCGGCGCGCGGATCCTCATCCTCGACAACCACGACGACATCGGCGGGCACGCCCTGCGCAACGAGTTCCGCCCGGCGGCCAGGAAGGGGCCGCTGGTCGCGTACGGCGGCTCGCGGTCGATGCAGCACCCGTCGGCGTGGACTCCCGAGGGCAAGGACCTGCTCGCCAAACTGGGCGTCCACCCGGAAGGGCTCGGGGAACCCTCGGGCCGGGAGCCGTACGCGAGCCTGGGGATGCACGACGGCGTCTTCTGCGACCGGGAGGCGTTCCCCGCCGGAGGCGCGGAGAGGCTCGTCGTGCTCGGGCCCGGCAGGAGCGCTCCCGAGTGGATCGCCGAGCTGCCCGTCGCCGAGCGGGCCAGACGGGACCTGCTCATGCTGTACGGCGATCCGCCCGACTGGTTTCCCGGCCTGTCCGCCGAGGAGAAACAGGCGCGGCTGGCCCGGCTGACCTACTCGGGCTTCCTCAGGGACGTCTGCGGCGTCCACCCGGACGTGCTGGCGTTCGTCAGGACCATGCCGAGCGACGAGTGGGCCTACGGCTCCGACGCCTTCGGCGCGATCGACGCCTGGGGCAGCGCCGACGAACACCGGTACCCGGGGTTCCAGGGGCTCGGGCTCGACAGGTCCAAGCCGTCCAGGTACAACTCCCCGACCGTGATCAAGGAGTGGGACGCGGGCGCACCGCGCGCCTGGCGCTTCCCGGAGGGCAACCAGGCGATCGTCAGGATGATGGCCGCCCGCATGATCCCCGGCTTCGCGACGGCCTTCGGCGTGAAGGACATCACCACCGCGAGCTTCGACTACGGCGTGCTCGACCGGCCGGGCAACCGGGTCCGCGTACGGTTGTCCAGCCCGGTCGTCTCCGCCGCCAACGACGGCCCCGCCGACACGGCCGGCGGCGCCACGGTCGGCTACTTCGACGGCGAGCGGGTGAGAACCGTACGGGCGGGCGGTGTGATCATGGCCTGCTGGAACTCGATGATCCCCTACCTGGTCGACGACCTCCCGCCCGAGCAGCGGACGGCCCTGGGGCGGGCGGTCAAGGTGCCCCTGCTGTACGCGACGGTCCAGCTCCGCGACTGGCGGGCCTGGCGGAGAATGGGGATCAGGCGCGCCCGGTTCACCGGCGCCCGCTGGTGCGTGGCCGAGCTCGACGACCCGGCGGACGTCGGCGCCTACAGATGCCCGAGGAGGCCCGAGGAGCCGATCACCGCGCACCTGGTCGGCACCCCCGTCACACCCGGTGTGTCCCCCGCGCAGGGCTCGGTGGCCGGGCGGTACGCCCTGATCGAGACGCCGTACGAGCACCTGGAGTACAGCATCCGCGACCAGCTCACCCGGTTGCTGGGGCCCGGTGGCTTCGACGCGGCCCGTGACATCGAGGCGATCACGGTCAACCGGTGGGGACACGGCTACGCGCCGGAGTACGCCACCCCGTGGGACCTCGACTTCTACCCCGACGGAACCCCTCCTGCGGCCGTCGCCCGCAGGACACACGGCCGGATCGCGATCGCCAACTCCGACTCCGTTCCGGCCGCCCGCGCCGACGCGGCCGTCACCGCCGCCTACCGCGCGGTCGCGGAGCTGCAGGACGGGCCCTCGCGCCCTTCGCACCCTTCCGGCCCTTCCTCCGGACCGCTCCTGACCTGACTCCGGCGTCCCCGCTCCGACCTCGGGGGTCGGTCGGTCGTGGTTGGTCTCAATCGGTCGCGGTCATGGTCGGTCGGTCGCGGTCATGGTCGTGGTCGGTCGCGGTTCGTGCTCGGTCGGTTTCGATCGGAAGGGCCGCTCAGCCCGGCTTTCTCAGTTTGGTGAAGGCCCAGCTCATGCTGGGCTCGACCGCCCAGTGAGTGACGCGCCGCACCGGCGCCGTACACAGCAGGGCGGCGATCCCGACCCCGAAGAGCGCCACGGCCGTCACCCCGGGCACGGTCTGCGCCCAGTCGCCGTAGAACCGTTCGGCGACCTTCACCACCAGGCCGTGGAGAAGGTAGGCGTACATGGTCGCCATGCCGAGCCCCGAGTACCAGGTGCGCACGGAGGGGGTGACCGCGAGGAACGCCGCCACGAGCACCGCCCCCGCCGCCAGCATGCCCAGGCGGATCAGGCTGCCGGTGAGGTCGTCCACCCCGATCGCGTCGTTGGCGTGCCGCCAGCGGATCCACTCGGTCTTCACCACGGTGTGCGTGGCGAGCGCGAGCGCCGCGCCTGCGGCGAGGGTGACCGCGCCCGCGACCCGGACCCACCGCCTCCTGAGCCACTCGAAGTGCTCGGGCCGCAGCATGAGCCCGAGTACGTAGAACGGGAGCAGGCCGAGGGTGCGGTTCATCGACAGCTCGTCGGGGAGCCTGCTCATCCCCGACAGCAGCGACAGCCCGACCGCGACCACGAGCGGCCATCGCAGTTGCTGCCAGACCGGTGTGGACAGCCGCCACAGGAACAGCGACATCAGGAACCAGGTCAGGTAGTACGGGTCGAGGAGGCTGATGTCGAGCTTGCCGTACAGGAAGAGGCGCGGCAGTGAGTAGAGCAGCTCGAAGATCACGTACGGGACGGCGAGGGTGCTGATCAGCTTGCGCGCCTTGCCGGACGAGAAGGTGAAATTTCGTGACAGGTAGCCGCTCAGCACGATGAACAGCGGCATGTGGAACGTGTACACGAAGAAGTAGGCGGCATGCGCGACCGGAACGTCCCGCAGGTCCTCGATCAGGTGGCCGGACACGACCAGGGTGATCGCGAGAAACTTGGCGTTGTCGAAGAACGGGTCCCTCGCCGTGGCGGGCGGGAGGGCGGCCCGCAGCGGGGTTGCGACGCTCACAGCCCGGGACCGTAACCGGACCCGCCCAACACCCGGCGAACGCCCGGTGACGCGCGGGGAAATCCCCGCCGCGTACGTGAGGACGTGCGGCCCACCGTCTTGCCGTTCTTCCCTCGACCACATCCCCGCCGTGCACGCGAGGACGTACGTCGTGGGCACGCCCGCGCGACACCTTGGGGCGTGAAGCGCCCGTCGCGGGGACGTACGTCGTGGGCACGCCCGTCGCGAGGTCAGGTCGCGAGAGCGCATCGTGGGCACGCCCGTCGCGAGGTCAGGTCGCGACGTCGTGGGGCGTGGCGCGGCCGCCCGTCGGGAGGGCCGCGTGGGGGTGGGCGGTTACGCGACGGCGGCGGCGCTGGCGTCCCAGAGGGCGCGGGCCAGTGCGGGGTCGCTCATCCTCTTCGGAACGGCGGCGGGGGCGCTCTTGGCGAAGTAGCGGCCGGGGTGGGCGGCGCCGTCCGGATGGGTGGCGAGGTGGACCATGGTGCTCGCCCCCTCCTCGACGGTCTGCCCCATGCCGGGGATGTTCTTCACCATCCACATCATGAACGTCGACGGGGCGAACTCGGTCTTGATCACGCCGGGGTGGAAGCAGGTCGCGGTCACCTCGGTGTCCTGGAGGCGGCGGGCGAGTTCCACGGTGAACAGGGCTCCCGCCTGTTTGGTGTCCCCGTACTGGAGCCAGCCGCTCCAGCGCCGCCGTTCGCGGTTGAGGTCGGAGGGATCGAGTCCCCCGGTCTTGCCCGCGCGGGAACTGGTCGTGATCACCCGCCCGGTGACCCGTTCGAGCAGCAGGTTCGTCAGCAGGAAGGGGGCGAGGTGGTTGACCTGGATCATCGTCTCGTGGCCGTCGCGCGTGAACGTGCGCTCGGTCGTCATGACCCCCGCGTTGTTGACGAGGATGTCAATCCGGTCGTAGCGGGAGAGCAGTTCGGCTGCCAAACTACGCACATCATCCAAAAGGGTGTAATCGCAGGTAAACGTATCCGGGAGCACCCCGGAGACCTCCCGCACCCTTTCTGCCACCCGAGCCGTCTTGTCGGGATTACGGCCGACCAGAACTACGGTCTGCCCGCGCCTCGCGAGCTCCACCGCGGCAGCAGCACCAATTCCGGCACTAGCCCCGGTAATCACACTAATCATCGGATCCTCCACTGCGCAAAAACCCTATTCGGTGCTAGTCTCCTGTGCGATCTTCCGGAGGCGTAATCACCCCTAATGCGGCACGGGCCTCCACACGCTCAGAGGTTGGGACGAGTGGACATGGGCTCTAGAAACCGCTCGATTCGGTTCAAGATTTTCTCGCTGCTGCTCCTGCCTCTGTTGTCGTTGAGCGCGCTGTGGGGCTTCGTGCTCAACCTCACCGTCGGTGACGGCCTCGCGCTGCTGAGGTCGAACACCGTGTACCAGACGGTGGGCGTCACCTCCACGGACCTGGGCCTGCAGCTCCAGGCCGAGCGGACGCTGGCGTCGGTGGCGATCAGCTCCCGGGTCCTCACGAGCGGGATGGGTGAGCAGCGCGCCCGCACCGACCAGGCGGTCGGCGCGTTCAAGGCGGCCGCGGCCGAGGATTCCGGCAACCCGGAACTGAACAACTCACTGAGCGAGCTGGTCCGCAGGCTCGAAAGGCTCCCCAGCATCCGCTCGGGCGTCGACAGCGGACAGCACACGCGGCTGGGCGCGCTGTCGAACTACAACCAGATCCTCGACTCGGTCTTCCTGGTGTACGACCAGATGGTCGCGCTGCCCGATCTCTCGATCTTCCAGCAGGCCTCGGCCATGCAGGGGATGGGCAACGCCTACGAGATGATCGCGAGGGAGAACGCGCTGATCAGCGGGGCGCTGATCGACAAGCGGCTGTCGGAGGAGGAGCGCAGGGCCTTCGGCGAGTACGTCGCCACCCGGCGCTTCCTGCACAACCGGGGCGCGGCCGCGCTGGATCCCGAGCTGGGCACGCAGTACCGCGACACCTTCGCCTCCGCCACCTTCGAGAAGTTCACCGACCTGGAGAAGGTCATCATCTCCTCGGCCGGCGACCGGCTTCCCCCGGAGGCGAGCGCGTGGAAGGCGACCACGAACGCGCTCACGACCTGGCTCGACAAGGTCAACCTCGCCGCCGCCGAAGCCCTGGCGGACCGGGCGCAGGGGGTCGCCACCGGTGTCCTGGCCCGGATCGTGATCGCCGGTGGCGTCGGCCTGATCGCGGTGGTCGCGTCGATCATCATCTCGGTCCGCTTCGGCCGCCGCCTCGCCGCCGAGCTGGCCGGGCTCCGTTCGGCCGCCCTGGATCTGGCGGAGGTACGGCTCCCCCACGTCGTGGACCGCCTGCGGCGCGGCGAGGAGGTCGACGTACGTGCCGAGGCGCCGCCGATCCAGGCGGGCGGCTCGACCGAGGTGCACGACGTGGCCCACGCGTTCGGCTCGGTGCAGCGCACCGCCGTGGAGGCCGCCGTCGGCCAGGCCAACCTGCGGCGCGGTGTCAGCCAGGTCTTCGTGAACCTGGCCAGGCGCAAGCAGAGCCTGCTGCACCGCCAGCTCACCCTGCTCGACAGCATGCAGCGCCGGGCGACCGACCCCGACAGCCTTCAGGACCTGTTCCGGCTGGACCACCTCACCACCCGCATGCGGCGGCACGCGGAGGGCCTGATCATCCTGTCCGGCGCCGCCCCCGGCCGGTCGTGGCGCAAGCCGGTACCGGTGATCGACGTACTGCGGGCCGCGATCGCCGAGGTCGAGGACTACACCCGGGTCAGCGTGACGCCGGTGCCCGACATCTCGCTCGACGGGGCCGCGGTCGCCGACATCACCCACCTGGTGGCCGAACTGATCGAGAACGCCACGATCTTCTCGCCGCCGCAGACCGCGGTGACCGTGCGCGGCGACGTCGTGGCCAACGGATTCGCCGTCGAGGTCGAGGACCGTGGCCTGGGCCTGAGCATCGCGGAGTACGAGGCGATCAACGAGCGGCTCGCCAACCCGCCGGAGTTCGACCTGGCGGACAGCGACAGGCTCGGCCTGTTCGTGGTGGGCCAGCTCGCCTCGCGGCACGGCATCCAGGTAATCCTGCGCGGCTCGCCGTTCGGCGGTACCACGGCCATCGTCCTCATCCCCCGCTCGGTGATCGCCCAGCAGGACCCGCCGCTCGCCCTCACCGCGGAGCGGACGTCCCCCGCCGAGCGCGGCACCGGGCGCCAGGCGGAGCCGTACGTCCCCGCCCAGCCGGGAGCGCTCGCACCTCCGGCCGGCGGCAACGGACTCCCGCGCAGGAACAGGCAGACCTCCCCGAGGCCGCCCCAGCCCGAGCAGCCCGCGGCCCCCTCTCTCAGCGTGGTGTCGGACCTGCCCGACCGCACACCGTCCCCACCCGCGGGCCCGGAGCCCGGATGGGAGACGGGCTGGGACACGGGATGGGACACAGCCTCACGCGAGACGCCTCCCACGGCGTCGCCCCGAGGGGCACCTCAGGAGCCCCGTGAGTCCCACGAGACGCCCCGGGAGGCCCCCGCCGGGGAAAAGGGCGGCAACGGCAGTCCGACGCGCCAGACGGCCGCACAGGCCCCCAAGGGGCCGGGCGGCCTGCCCCGCAGGATCCGGCAGGCGAACCTGGCGCCTCAGCTCCGCCAGGAGACGGAGTCCACCGGGCCCGCCGAACCCGA
Source organism: Streptosporangium sp. NPDC049046 (assembly GCF_040649155.1). Taxonomy (NCBI): domain Bacteria; kingdom Bacillati; phylum Actinomycetota; class Actinomycetes; order Streptosporangiales; family Streptosporangiaceae; genus Streptosporangium; species Streptosporangium sp. NPDC049046. The sequence goes on from NZ_JBEZEZ010000024.1 coordinate 85,733, forward strand.
GCCGAGCGCGGAACCGAACGAGGAGCGTTCGCCGGAGGAGGCCCGCGCGTTGTTCTCCGCCTTCCAGGCGGGGTCTCGACGCGGTCGCGAGGAGCAGGACAATGACTTCGCGCACCATACGACAGGCGATAAGGGGGACAAGTGACCGGAAAATTGACCAACACCGGCGAGCTGAACTGGCTCCTCGACGACTTGACCACCAGGGTGGGTGCGGTGCGCCAGGCGGTGATCCTCTCCACCGACGGGCTCGCCGTCGGATTCTCGAAGGGGCTCCTGCGCGAGGACGCCGAGCATCTGTCCGCGGTCGCCGCCGGGTTCCAGAGCCTGGCGCGCGGGGCGGGACGTCACTTCGGCGGAGGCGATGTGCGCCAGACCATCGTGGAGATGGAGTCGGCGTTCCTGTTCGTCACCGCCGCCGGGCAGGGCACCTGCCTGGCCGTGCTGAGCAGTTCCGACGCCGACGTCGGTCACATCGCGTACGAGATGGCGATGCTGGTCAAGCGGGTCGGCCAGCACATCTCCACCAACCCACGCCAAGGTCTCTCATGAGGGGGGGAGCGGTCAGCCGCGTCTTCAGCGGACCGCTGGATCCCCGAGCCCGGTACCGGAGGCCTGGATGACCCACTGGATGGACGAGGACGCCGGGCCCATCGTCCGGCCGTACGCCCTCATCGGGGGTCGCACCCGTTCCTCCGGTGACAAGCTGGACCTGGTCGCGATGGTCACCTCGACCCGTGGCGCTCCTACCGGGGGGTTCGTCCCAAGCCCCGAACAGGAACGCATCCTCGCCATGGTCACCACTCCGACCTCGGTCGCCGACGTCGCCTCGGACCTCAACCTGCCGCTCGGCGTGGTGCGGGTCCTGCTCGGCGACCTGCAGGACCACAAGCTCATCTCGATCGGGCGCGCCTCCGCGAGCGAGCGCATTCTCAAGGAAGTGATCAATGGACTTCGGGCCCTCTGACGAACCCGTCGCCCTCAAGATACTCATCGCGGGTGGCTTCGGAGTTGGCAAGACCACGCTCGTGGGCGCCATCAGCGAGATCCGGCCGCTCCGCACCGAGGAGGTCCTCTCCGACCGCGGTATCGGCATCGACGACGTCGACGGCGTCGAGGGCAAGACCACCACCACGGTCGCGATGGACTTCGGCCGCATCACGATCAGGGAGGGGCTGGTCGTCTACCTGTTCGGCACCCCCGGCCAGGAGCGTTTCTGGTTCATGTGGGACGAGCTGTCCTACGGCGCGCTGGGTGCCGTGGTGCTCGCCGACACCCGGCGGCTGACCGACTGCTTCCCCTCGATCGACTACTTCGAACAGCGCGGCACGCCGTTCATCGTGGCCGTCAACTGCTTCGACGGCGCCGAGCGGCACGACGCGGAGGAGGTGCGCGTCGCCCTGGACCTCGACGTGGACGTGCCGGTGCTGCTCTGCGACGTGCGGCGCCGCGTCTCGGCGAAGACGGTGCTCGTGACGCTCGTGGAGCACTCGCTGAGGGTGCTGACGGCCAGCCAGAGCTGAGAAAGCCGGACGAGGTGCAACCCGGCCCCCGTGGCGGGGCCGGGCGCCGGCTCGGGCGCTCAGGGCCGGAGGGCGGAGGGCGTCACAGGGCGCGCAGGCCGCTGATCAGCTCCCTCAGGAGGTTCTCCGGGGGCATGGAGGCGGCGGGAAGCGGCGACCGTACCAGGATCAGGCCCTGGTCCAGCAGGTCGCCCAGGAGAACCCTGATCACGCCGATGGGCAGGCCCGCGTCCGAGGCGATCTCCACGATCGGGCGTGCCCGTTTGACCAGGTTGAGCAGCCGCCGGTGCTCGGAGCCCAGGTTCGCCCCCGAGGCGACCGGCGCTCCCGTCGCCACCGCCACCGCGAGCATGTCGAGCGAGGAGGACGACGCCCGGGTGCGTCCGCCGGTCATCGCGTAGGGGCGGACGACGGGACCCGCCTCCTCGTCGACCCACTCGACGTCGTCCTTCACAGGCCCCCCACCCGGGGGCTTGTGGCCAGATGTTGGCCGACGCGGGTGACCAGGCGGGCCATCTCGTAGGCGACCAGACCCACATCCGCGGCACCGGTGGTCAGGACCGAGAGACAGCTCCCCTGGCCCGCGGAGGTGACGAACAGGAACGCGGAGTCCATCTCCACCATCGTCTGGCGCACGCTGCCCCCGCCGAACTGCAGGCTGGTGCCCTTGGCGAGGCTCTGGAAGCCGGAGGCGACCGCGGACAGGTGCTCGGCGTCCTCCTTGCTCAACGCTCGGGACGAGGCCATCATCAACCCGTCGTTGGACAGGATCAGTGCGTGCGAGACATCCGCCACACTCGTGACGAAGTCATCCAGAAGCCAATGAAGCTCACCCGGCACGTGGTCAAACCCCTTCCCCTGCGATGGTCTCGCCTGCCGCCGGCCCCCACCGGCTCGGTAAATCCGTTCCCGCCGATCCGTTCCCACCGGCGTGACTCCGAAGCACCCGAACCGGCGCGACTTCGCTCACACCGGCGTGACTCCCAAGCATTCGAACCGGCGCGACTTCACTCACACCGGCGTCGCCCTGACGCGCCCGAGACCTCCGGGCGGGGCTCCGCGAACCCGATCCCGCGGCTCCGCTCCCGCGCTCCCGCCTCATCGATCGGCACCGCCGTCCTCGTCGTCGGCGCGTCCGCGCTGCCAGCCGGACTGCAGGGCGCTCATCAGCGCCCTCGCCTCCTCGGGCGACCGTTCCTCGACCTCCGAGCCGGACGCCGAGCCGGGCGCGCTCTCCGACGGGCGGGACTCCCGCACCTGGCGCGGCGGCATGTTCGCCTGCCGCACCCGGCGGGGCAGGCCGTCGGCACCGCGCCGCCCCGGCTGCCACAGGTCCGCGGGGATCGGGACCTCGCCGGAGTCACCGGTCCGGTCCACCCGCTCCACGACGATCTCCGAGCGCCGCTCCGCCGACTCGGGCCGGGCGCCGATGACGGTGAGAACCGGCGGCTCCTCGACGGGCTCGGGGTCGCCGAGCAGATTCTCGGGAATGAGGACGACCACCCCCGTGCCGCCGTACGGCGAGGCGCGCAGCGTCACCTCGACCCCGTACCTGGCGGCCAGCAGGCCGACCACCGCGAAGCCCAGCCGGTCGGTGTCGGCGGGGTCGAACTCCGGCGGGCTGGCCAGGCGCTCGTTGATCGCGGCGAGCTTCTCGTCGGTCAGCCCGAGTCCCCTGTCCTCGATCTCGACCGCGAAGCCTCGCGCGACGAGCTCGCCCCGTACCGAGACCGGGCTGGCCGGCGGGGAGAAGACGGTGGCGTTCTCCAGGATCTCGGCGAACAGGTGCATCATGTCCGCGGCGGCGTTGCCGATCAGGGTGGTGCCGCCCGTCGGGTAGATCAGCACCCGGGTGTAGTCCTCGACCTGGGCGGCCGCCCCGCGCAGCACGTCCTCCATCGGCACCGCCGAGCGCCACTTGCGGCCCGCCGCCCCGCCGGACAGGATCACCAGGCCCTCGGCGTGGCGGCGCATGCGGGTGGTGAGGTGGTCGAGCCTGAAGAGGTTGTCCAGCGCGATGGGATCCTCGGCCTGCTTCTGCATGCCGTCGAGCAGCTTGAGCTGGCGCTGCAGCAGCGACTGGCTCCGGCGGGCGAGGTTGCGGAACGCCTGCGAGACGCCCTCGCGCAGCCTGGCCTGCTCCACCGCGGCGTCCAGGGCGCTGCGCTGGACGCTGTTGAAGGCGGCGGCGACGTCGTGGACCTCCGTCGTGCTGCCCGACGGCTTCAGCGCGGGCGCCTCCGCCTCCACGTCCACCCTGTCGCCGCGGCGCAGCTTCTCCATCACCCTCGGGAGCCGCACCTGCGCCAGGTCGGCGGCGGCCCGCCGCACGTCGGCGAGCTCCCTGGTGATCCCGCTGCCGATCCGGTACGAGACCAGCACCGACGCGATGACCGCGATGAGGCCGAGCACCCCGACGACGCCGGCTCGGACGAAGACGCCGACGGCCACGGGCGTGGCCTGCTCGACCAGCAGGGGGACGGCCGCCGCGAGGGAGCGCCGGTAGGAGGCGTCCACCTCGTCCCCGACGGAGCGCCAGGCGGCGGACGACACCTCGGAGACGCCGGAGAGCAGGCGGTTCTCCAGGTCGGTGAAGCGGGCGTACGCCGAGGAGGCGATCAGCTCGGAGAAGGGGGCGCGCAGCTCGGGGGAGAGGTCGGGGAGCGCCTGTTCCATGAGGAAGGCCCGGTTTCCGGCGAGCTTGGCGAACAGCCTCGTCTCGCTCGCCGTCATCGGGGTTCCGAGCACGAGCGGGCCCGCGACGAGCGCCCGCTCGCGGTTGAGCACGTCCACGGCCTGGTTGATCATCGTGATGCCCCGCGACTGGCGGTAGAGCGGGAGGTCGTTGCTGAGGCTCAGGGTGTTGAAGAGCCGGCGCAGGGCGTCGGGCACCCGGCCGAACTCCTCGGTGAGGCCCACCGGGCCGATCCGCCCGGTGTCGATCCTGGCGCGGATCGCGTCGAGCCCGTCCACCTGGCGCATCAGCTCGGCGTGACGCGCCTTCATCTCGTCGGACATCGCCGTCTGCGCCACCCCGACTGTCGTCTGCCGGCGCAGGCGGTCACGGGCCTGGTCGGTGACGAGGCGCTGGCTCGCGAGGGTGTCGCGGTCCGCGGCGGAGCGGGTGGCCAGGTAGTCGGCCGACAGGAGGTGCTCACGCTGGACCGCCGCGCCGAGCTCTCCGGCGGGCTTGCCCACGGAGTCGTACAGCGTGCTGAGGGAGAGCAGGCTCATCGAGTCGCCGACCGTCACGGCCGCCGCGAAGCCCCACACCCCGACCAGTGAGACGAGGGGGATGACCAACAGCACCGAGACCTTGAACCGGATGGACCTGCTCGCTGCCATGTCACCTCAACGGCTTGCTCTCGGAGCGCCCGGGGAGACCGGGCAATCTCTAGATCGCCGACGACAATAGCACTGGCGGCTCCCCCTATTTGTAGCCTATTCGTGACATGTGATGAAAGAGTTTCCAGAAGTGAATGAGTCAGCCGAGGGCGGCGCGTGAGGCGTGAGCGGCGCCCCGCGCCCACGTCAGCCGCGCGAGCCGGACGGCGAGCACTCCGACCAGCGCGACCTCGGCGCCGAGCAGCGACCACTCGACGAGACCGACGAACATCCCCTGCCCGGGAAGCATCACGTAGACGAGCGCCAGCAGCCCGAAACCCCCGGCCAGCGTGAGCCACTCCACCGGCCTGGCCGTCGGCCGCCACCGCTCGTCCTCGGCGAACCGCGCCACCGTCAGGCCACCCGCCGCGGGCACCGCCGCCAGCACGGCGACCGACAGGTAGCGGTACGTCTGGGCGATCAGGTCCGTCCCCGTGGCGGGAAGCGCGGCGGGCAGCACCGCGAGGACGACGAGCCCCGCACCCCAGGCCAGCATCAGCCGCTCGGCCAAGGCGTCCACCGGCGCCCCCACGGCCCGCAGCCCGGCGACCACCGCGAAGGCCGCGATCCCCAGCGCCGCCATCGCGAGCCCGGCGGCTCCGGTGCGGTCCAGGGCGGCGTACTCACCGATCGTCAGATCGAGCGGGTTCGGGGAGAGGACCGGTTCGGTCAGTCCCGTGACGGCGGCCACGACGGCGACGACGATCGCGGCACATGCGATCAGGGGGTAGAGCCTCTTCGACGCGAGCATGCGCTAAGACTGTCCGCCAGAGGATGTTTCAGACATCCGGCGGCATCCCTGATCCGACCCTGAGGCGCCCCTGAGAGCCCTCGCCCCGAAACGGTCCCGGTACGCGGTTCGCCGCCTCCTGTTCGGAGGCGGCGAACCGTCCCGTGCGAACCGCGTCGGTGCGCCCGCATCCGGCCGCACTGTCGCGGATCCTCGCGGATCCTCGCGGATCCTCGCGGATCCTCGCGGTGTGAACCACGGCCGCGTGCCCCGTGTCCGGCTACGCGGCCGTGGATCCTCGCGGTACGCGGCGCGAACCGCGTACCCGTATCGGCTGCTCCACCGCGGATCCGCGCGGTGGGAGCAGTCACGGTCGTGTGGTGGGGGCCACGACCGTGTGGTCGCCGTGTCCGTGTCTCAGCCGAGGCCGCGGACCTCGGCGTAGCGTGCCCTGACCTCGGGCGCGGGATCGGCCTCGTAGTGCTCGACCTTGCCCGCCTCCCAGGCCGGCGGCTCGTCGCCGCCGAGCAGCCAGGCGGCCTGCCTCGCCGCACCGTCGGCGACGTACTCCCCCGGCTCGGGGACGACCACCGGCCGCCCGAAGACCGCGGGGGCGATCCGCCGTACGGCCTCGGACTTCGCGCCTCCGCCGATGAGCAGCACCCTGGCCGGGTCGAGCCCGAGGGCGTCGAAGGCGTCGGCGAGATGGCAGAGCATGCCCTCCACCGCCGCCCTGGCGAGGTGCGCCGGGGTGGAGGTGGCCAGCGTCAGCCCGTGCAGCGAGCCCGTGGCGGTGGGCAGGTTCGGGGTGCGCTCGCCCTCCAGGTAGGGGACGTGGACAAGTCCTCCGGCCCCCGAGGGCGCTTCGAGCGCCAGCCTGCCGAGCTCGTCCAGACCGACTCCGAGCACCCGCGCGGCGGCGTCGAGCACCCTGGCGGCGTTGAGCGTGGCCACCAGCGGGAGGAACCGCCCCGTGGCGTCGGCGAACCCGGCCACGGAACCGGTCGGGTCGGCGATCGGGCTCTCGGCGACCGCGAAGGCCGTCCCGGACGTCCCGATCGACACCACCACGTCCCCGGGCAGGGCGCCGACCCCGAGGGCCGCCGCCATGTTGTCGCCCGTACCCGGCGCGAGCCGCACCGCGTTCGCACCGGGGACACCGGCCGCGGGCCGTACCTCGCCCGCGGAGTCGCGGGGACCCAGCACCTCGGGCAGGCCCGGTAGGGTGCCGAAGGCCCCCTGGAGGAGGTCGGTCCGGTAGGCGCCGGTCGCGGGCGACCAGTAGCCGGTGCCCGACGCGTCACCTCTGTCGGTGACGAACTCCCCGCCCAGCCGCCAGGTGAGCCAGTCGTGCGGCAGGCACACCCTCGCCGTACGGTGGGCGGACTCCGGCTCGTGCTCGGCCAGCCAGCGGAGCTTGGTCACCGTGAACGACGCGACCGGCACGCTGCCGACCGCCTCGGCCCAGACCTCGGGGCCGCCCAGCTCCTTCACCAGGTCGGCGGCGGCTCCGGCGGAACGGGTGTCGTTCCACAGCAGCGCCTTCCTGACGACCTCGCCGGACTCGTCCAGGCAGACCATGCCGTGCTGCTGCGCGCCGATGCTCATCGCCTCGACGCCGTCCAGCCCGCCCGCCTGTGCCAGCGCCTCCTGGAGCGCCTGCCACCACGCCTCGGGGTCGACCTCGGTGCCCTCGGGGTGGGTCGCGCGTCCCTGGCGGACCAGGGCGCCCGTGCGGGCGTCCCTGATCACCACCTTGCAGCTCTGGGTCGACGAGTCGACCCCGGCCACCAGTGTCATCCGCGGACTCCGAGGAGGTAGTCCATCGCGAGCTGGTTGAGGCGCGTGAAGTGGAAGCCGCGCGCCGCCACCGCGTCGAGGTCGAACTCGTCGCGGTTCAGGTCGGCGATCGTCTCGCCGGGGGCGAGCGTCGGCTCGGAGAGCTCGGCGACCTTGCTCGCGGCGAGCGCCTCGGCGACCTCGGGGTCGGCGCGGAACGCCGCCACCTTCTCCTTCAGGATCAGGTACGTGCGCATGTTGGCCGCGGCGGAGACCCAGACGTCCTCGGAGTCCTCGGTGCGCAGCGGCTTGTAGTCGAAGTGCCTGGGGCCGTCGTAGCCGCCGTTCTCCAGCAGGTCGACCAGGAAGAAGGCGTTCTTCACGTCGCCGTGGCCGAAGATCAGGTCCTGGTCGTAGCGGGGACCGTGCTGGCCGTTCAGGTCGATGTGGAAGAGCTTGCCGTGCCAGAGCGCCTGCGCGATGCCGTGCGCGAAGTTGAGCCCGGCCATCTCCTCGTGGCCCACCTCGGGGTTGAGGCCGACGCGCTCGGAGTGCTCAAGCTCGTTGATGAACGCGAGGGCGTGGCCGATGGTCGGGAGCAGGATGTCGCCCCGGGGCTCGTTCGGCTTGGGCTCGATGGCGAACCTGATGTCGTAGCCCTGCTCGATCACGTACGAGGTGAGCAGGTCCATGCCCTCCTTGTAGCGGCTGAGCGCGGCCTTGATGTCCTTGGCGGCCCCGGACTCGGCGCCCTCGCGCCCGCCCCAGCAGACGTAGGTGGTCGCGCCGAGCTCGGCGGCGAGGTCGACGTTGCGGATGACCTTGCGCAGCGCGTAGCGGCGGACGTCGCGGTCGTTGCTGGTGAATCCGCCGTCCTTGAAGACGGGGTGGGTGAACAGGTTCGTGGTGGCCATCGGAACCTTGAGCCCGGTCTCGGCCAGCGCCTTCTTGAAGTTCGCGATGGCCCTGTCACGGTCGGGCTCGACGGCGAGGAGGTCGTCGTCGTGGAAGGTGACGCCGTACGCGCCGAGCTCGGCGAGCCGGTGGACGCTCTCCACCGGGTCCAACGGGGCCCTGGACGCGTCCCCGAAGGGGTCGCGGGCCTGCCAGCCGACGGTCCACAGCCCGAAAGTGAAGCGGTCTTCGGGCTTGGGGGTGTAGGCGCTCATCTGCGTTCCTCCGATTTAATCCACTTTATGGACTTAATATGGATCGAGGTGGTGGGATCGTCAAGAGGTGGATGCTCCATGACACAGGCTGTACGCCACAATTCGATGCGCGCCCGCAACCTGGGTGTGGTCCTCAGCGAGGTACGCAGGAGCGGTCCGATCAGCCGGGCCGCACTGGCCGAGATCACCGGGCTGACCAAGACCACGGTGTCGAAGATGGTCGGCGACCTGATCGAGGCGGGCATGGTCGCCGAGTCCGGCGCGCTCAGGGACGGCGAGCGGGGACGGCCCGGCACGGCCGTCGCGCTCAGCGGGCAGCGGGTCGCCGCGCTCGGCCTGGAGATCAACGTCGACTATCTGTCCGCCTGTGTGGTCGATCTCACCCTCGCGGTGCGGCTCAGATATACACAGGCTGTGGACAACCGCAGTGTCTCGCCTGTGGAAACCCTGTCCCACCTGGAACAACTTGCCCACAGGGCTGTGGACGAAGCTCGCGCGGAGGGCCTCACCATCGCCGGATCGACCCTCGCGGTCCCCGGCCCTGTGGAGGACGGGCTCGTCCACACGGCCCCCAACCTCGGCTGGCACGACGTCCGCGTCTCCGAACTGCTGAACTTCCCCGTCACGCTGGACAACGAGGCCAACCTCGCCGCCCTGGGCGAGCGCTGGTTCGGCTCCGTCCCCGGCGACTTCCTGCACGTGTCGGGGGAGATCGGCATCGGCGCGGGCCTGGTGGTCGGCGGGACCCTGTTCCGCGGCGCCAGCGGCCTCGCCGGGGAACTGGGCCACGTGGTCGTCTCCCCCGAAGGCCCCGCCTGCCGTTGCGGCGGCCGGGGATGCCTGGAGCAGTACGCCGGACAGGACGCGCTGCTGAGGGCCGCCGGACTCGCCGGGGTCCCCGACGGGGTGACCACCCTGCTGGGGCGCCTCCAAGCGGGCGAGCCCGCCTCGCTGGAGGCCTGCGAACGCGCCGGCCAGGCGCTCGGCGTCGCCCTCACCTCCGCGGTGCACCTGATGGACCCGGGGACCATCGTGCTGGGCGGGGTGTTCGCCCCCCTGTTCCCATGGATCCGAGGCACCACGCACGAGACGATGACCTCGCGACTGGGCGTGATGCGCCGCGCCGTCCCCGAGCTGACCGTCTCCCGCCTCGGCGGCGACGCCGCCACCCTGGGCGCCGCGGGCCAGGTCATCCACCGGGTCATCGCCGACCCCTGGATCCACCTCGCCACCCCCGCCCCCGACCTCGACTCCCGCGCACCTCGCGGTTGAGCACTTTTCCCCTTCCCCGCGTTTCCCTCGTCTCCCCTCGTTGAGAAAGACCATCCGCGCCCTGATGAGCCGCCTGGTCGTGTCCGACCCTGCGGGCGACCCCTGGTTGTGCGCCACCGCCCGCAGGAGGTGGGGAGCGCGACGGCACGGGAGGCTGGTCGCCGTGCCGCCGCGCCGTTCATGGAGCCGTGGTCGGCTCGGTCCGGTCACCTCGGGGCCGGGTACGCCACAGGTCGAGGTCTATCTGTTGCATCCGGTCCCACAGTTCGGCGGCGCTGGTGGCGTGGACCGTGCGGCACTGGGCCGGGTCGGTGCACTCCCAGGCTTCGAACCGGCGAAAGCGCAGGCTCCAGATGACGCACCAGGTGGGGGCGTGATCCTGTACTTGCCGGGCGGCGCGTGCGGCGTCGGCGTCAGCGCGGGACAACATGCTCTGCCGGGGTCGTGTCGGTGAGTAGTGGTAGTTCGCTCTCCAGGAGGCTGGCGGCGGGGCGGACGCGCAGGATCCGGTAGTGCGCGGCGAGGCGTTCGGCGGCTGTGGCCGGGTCTGAGGCGGCGCTGAGCAGGTGGTCGCCGAATCGGTCGAGTACGGGGCTGGTCCACCAGAATCTCTCGCCGTCGCTGTAGGCGAGCAGGCCGAGGAAGACGGAGACGATGGCGTTGCCGGAGCGCAGGTGGTGGATGTCGGCTGAGACGCCGTGCACCTCGTTGAGGATGGTGGCGAGGTCTTGGGCTCGTGCTACGGCCTGGGTGTGGGGTGGTGGCGCGGCGGCGGGGATGTGGGAAGGAGCCGCGCCGCCGCGCCTGCTCATGGGGTCGCGTGGGGTGGTGTTCATGCCGCGACCTGCTGTCGGCGCTCGTGACAACTGGGCTCGTGAGGGCTGGGTGCGGGGGCGTTTGGGAAGTAGCGGACTTGGCCGGAAGTGAGGGCGGGATTGGGCCAGGAGGTTTGGTGTTGGTGGTCGGGAGGGGCCGGCAGCAGGGTGAGCGGCGGCCGGGTGGGCGGTTGGCTCATGGTCGGGGGTGGAGTGCTGTGCTCGTGGGCGCGGGCCGCGATGCGGGCTCGGCGGCGGGCGAGGGGGTCGCGGGCGAGCGCGAGGCGGGTCGCGCGGTCCTGTCCGGACTCGACCGGCCGGGGTGCGGGACGCCGGGCGACACGGGCGTCGTCGCGGCGGGGTGGTGCGGCAGCGGGCCGCGCGGTTGGGCGAGGGGTGGGGTGTGGTGTCCGAATGGGCGGTGGCGCGGGCGCGGCGGGAACGTCCGGGATGGAGGCGGGTGAGGTGGAGTGGCGGGGCGCGGGCACCAGGGGGATGACCTCGGCGGGCGCCGTGGTGACGGGCCGCTCGACGAGAGGGAAGGGTCGCGTGCCGGTGCGGCGCGCCTCCAGACGCATCGCCATCAGCGCACCGGTCGGCTGCGCGTACTCGTGATCGCTGGGTCGGCCGGGGCAGCCGTGGGCGTAGGGGGCGTGTCCGCACTCGGCGCAGCCCATCGGCAGCGGCGGCACGTCGGCGAAGCAGCGGCAGTCGTTCGCCGCAGTCCGGTCGAGAACCGGAGCATTAAAGTTGTTCACGGGGCAGGACTCATTTCCTGATCAAGAAGCCCGTCCTGGCGTGCAGTGCCATGGGCGGGCTCCGCCTTTTCATGGGGGCTCCATGAAAACGCTCCGTGACCACTCAGCAACAGAGGATACTTCGGATGAGGGGGGGATATCCCCCCCTCATCCCCTGTGCCTTTGAGGTGCGCACATGAACGATCTTCCTGTGTGGGCCGTTCGATTGCGCGAAGAGCGGCAGTCGCGCGAATGGTCCTTGAAGGACATGGCTCGGCGGTTGATCGACGCCGCCGGCGGCCGTACCAGGGAACACCTGCCGACTCAAGAATCATTGACCCGCATGGTCCGCGCCTGGGAAGCCGGTAAGCATCGGCCGAACGAGCCCTATCCTGCGCTGCTCGCTCAGATCTTCGAGGTTCCCGAGAGGGAGTTGTTCGCAAATCCACCGAATGCCGATGAATTGGTGATGCCATCCGAGGGTATTTTCATCCGGAAGGCACCAGATGGAGACGACATGGAACGTCGAAGGCTTTTACAGATTGCCGCGGCCAGTGCCGGAATTGGGATATTTGGCGTCTCCGGTGAGCCGGTTCGCCAACTCCTCGAACTGTCCCTCGACCATGGTTTCCGAAGCGGCGAGGAGTGGGAGATATCCGCCGCCGACCACCTGCACGCGCTCCGCACCAGGCCGCCCGCACAGGTGGCGGCCGATCTCATCATCGACCTGCTCACGGTACGGCGGCAGATGGAGGTGTCATCTCCCGCCGAGGTGATCGAGCTGCAGCGGACCCTGGCCGTGCTGTCCAGCATTCACGCCAACGCGCTGACCCGACTGGGCGACCATGGAGCCGCTGTCCGTTGGTGGCGTACCGGACGGAGCGCGGCCGATGTCTCCGGGGACCGGGAGGTGCGTCTCCTGGTCCGCTCAGAGGAGGCCGGGCACGGGCTCTATGGGCAGCGCGCCCCGGAGACGGTCATGCGCCTCGTCGGCAACGCGGAGCAGGTCGCCGGCGGTCTCTCCGTCGACTTGCTGACCACCCGGGCGAAGGCCCTCTCGCTGCTCGGCAGACATGCCGAGGCGCGTGAGACGTTGGACGCCGTTGTCGAGCTGACGGAGAAGGGGGACCGCGGGGATTCGCTCGGCTTCTGGAAAGAGAACCAGATCTACTTCACACAGAGCTGGGTCTATGCCGGTGCGGGCGACGAGGCCAGGGCGGGCACAGCCCGGGAGAACGTGCTCAGGTTGACCTGCAATTACCAGTACCGGGCCAACATCGCTCTGCACGAGGCGCTCTGCACGGTCGTCCAGGGCGCGATCGACGAGGGGGTCCGCCGAGCAGCGACGGTGATAGATCCTCTCCCTGTCGCCTACTGCAGCAACCACATCATCGAGACCGGACGAATGCTGCTGCGCGCCATCCCGCTCGACCAGCAGGACCGCCCGGCCGTCGGCGAGTTCCGTGAAGTTCTGTCCACCAAGGTCGCAACATAGTCGCCGATGGACAACCACCGCTGCCGAGGACGCATTCGGCACGATCTGCGTAGGGGATCCCGATCCCGACTGGATCACCTACTTCGACGCGGCCGAGCTAGCCGGTGTCATTGGAGGCCGTTACCTGGAGCTGTCGCGCCATAGCGGTCAACATACGGCCGTTGCCGTGACCCACATCGGCCGGGCACTGGACCTTCGCAGGCGAACCAGCATGCGCAGTCTCGCCCTGAGGTTCCCCCCTTAGCCCAGACACCGGCGGTGTGTCATCAGTGTCCGGCGGCCGGTGAAATCCGGGCCAGGCCTCACCGGAGGTCAGGCCGACGGGGCAGCTCACACCGGCGCCACCGGCGTCGCAGTAGCCGTTCGGCACCTGAAACAGGTCTTGCCGGTGGTAGCGGTTCGCTTCAGGCAGCAAATCATTCTCACTGTCACCTCAGCCTCGACGACCCGCTAACCAGCTCGGAGGGCGGCGACCGACTCGACCAGACCTGCTTTCTCCAAAGCGTCGAGCACATCGTCCACGGCCTCCGGCGGGTTCACCCGCGAGTCCGCGATCTGCTGAATACAGGCCCAGATCACTCGTCCATCGAACTCGATCTGGTTCAGCACGAAGTCATCGGGAGACTTGGCCTCGATCTCCCAGGGCGCCAAGTGTTCCGAAGGAAAGTCCCTGAGATTTGACGTGACGATGACCTGTGCTCCTACTTTGATCGCCGCAGCAAGCACATGCCGGTCATCCGGGTCGGGTAGCTTCAGCCCTTCGACAAGGGGTTCGTACCCCTCGACCAGGCAGTCTCGGACTGCGGAGTTCATGAGCAGGCGAAGCTTGCCCAGCTTCTCCTCCGGAATGTCTGGACGATTGGCCGCAAGGTTGCGCTGCATTTCGTCGAGAATCCTGCTGGTCCACTTGGCCTGGAGCCGTCCTGTCATGGCCAGGCGGATGAGCAGGTCGCGAAGCGTGTTGCCATAAAGCACATTCGCGTCATAGACCACCACAAAGCTCATGCTCAGATGCCTAGCTCCTGGCCTAGCGCGGCAAGTTGATCGGCAGCCGTACGACGCCTGGCGTCATCGCGGCGCTTGTACTCCTGAAGGTCTTCGCATGTGACGCGCCTGTGCTTACCAACCAGGCGGAAGGGAATCTCCCCCTCCTCCAGTAGCTTGATCAGGTAGGGACGTGAGACATTCAGCATGTCCGCCGCCTGCTGTGTCGTCAGCTCGGCGTGAGAGGGGATGACTGTCACTCCCCGCCCTTCGGCCGCCTGGGCGAGAATGAAGGCGAGCAGACTTACGGCTTCCCGAGGCAAGATCAGCGGGTCCTCCGCACCATGTTCGCCGACGACACGGATGACCGGCTGCTCGTGAGATCGCATGAGGTAGTCCTTGATGCGGCGCACGGCACGGCCGGCCATCTCAGCATCGATGCTTCCGGGTTGCACTCGCTTGGCCTGCACATCTGTCATCGCCGTACCTCCTTCTCGCAGTATCCGCAACAAACGAAATAAACGCAAGCGACGCCTACAGCATACGGCTCGCGCTCAGAGTTGAGCGCGAGCCGTACAGCGAGAGCTGTGGAGCTACTCCTCGGTCGGAACCAGGCCCGTCTGGCAGGCCGCCCACCCCGACGGGTCACCTGGCTTGACGTTGGTGCCGCCGATGCCGCAGCGGCCACCAGGGTTCGGGAGGCTGTCGCGGTCCGGACAAGAGATCACCTGATCGGCTCCCCGCCCTCAGGCTTCAGGCGTCGGTGTCCTTCGGGTGCCGGGGGGAGGCGTAGACGATCCAGACGGTGCGAGTGGCGTCATCGATGACATAGCGGACACGCCCGCCACTGGTGACCTCGAACTCCCACTGCTCCAGGTCCTGGCCATTATGACGATGAGTCGCGAGGTCACCGCGTAGGCGATGTTGACGCTCGTGATCCGCACGTGAGCGCGGATCAGCGCGCAACGCCTCGAAACATCGGCGTGTGTTGCCCAGGGCGTGGCGGCACAGCTCCTCCCACCCCCTGACCGCGTCACCGGTACCGAACCGGATGTCCCATTCGTCATCCGGAGGCGGGACCGTGACCCGGTCACCCCGCTTTGGGCTCACGCTGAGACCTCTACCGCTCCATAGTCGCCGCTTGTGGCCTTGCGAGCCTGGGCGTAATGGGCGGGGTCGGCCTTGATTCGAGCGGTCGCCCGCCAGCCCGCGATGACTTCCTGCGTGGTGACATCGACATCGAGTTCGGCGGCGTCGGAGAGCGCCTCCACCAGTTCGAGGGTGAAGGCACGCAGTTCGGTGGAGGTGAGGTGGCGCACCCAGGGGAAGACTTCGGGCATGGCGATGACCAGTGTGCGGGCGGTCGGATCGTGCTTGATGAGCGCGAGGAACAGGCGGGATGCCGTAGCCAGGGTCTGCTCGCGCCGATCCTCACGATCAACGGCGGTCAGGTAGAAGTCTGGGGCGTCGCGGTGAGTGACGCGTACTCGTCCGAGGCGCGCGGCGCGTTCGGCGACGGCTCGGGGGTTTCTCGACAGGTCCGAGAAGGTGACGGCGTCGGCGTTACTGCTCACCCTCCCATCGTAAGTCAGAACACATTCTGAAGTCGGTGAACCGGAGAAGGAGCATCACACGATCGCCTGTCGGTAAGCAGACCGGACCGAGCCGCCAAACGCCCCTCGGCGCGAACAACAGCCATGAATCGTACGGCAGCCCCAAAGCATTCCCAGCTCGATGAAGGAGCAACGGCGAAGCCTCGCAGACGGACATGACTCACGACCAGGAAGTCAGAGGCGAGCCCCGCAAGCGGGCACAGCCCGCTCCCAGGAGCCAGGCGCGAGCTGTACCAGTGAAGTCGGCGTTACTCCTCGGTCGGGACCAGGTCTGTCTGGCAGGCGCCCCACTCGGATGGGTCACCTGGCTTGACGTTGGTGCCGCTTGGCGTGCAACGGCCGTTAAGTCCGGAGTTTGTCAGCTTGGGCGCTTACGCCGACGAGGCGGCTTGGCGAGATCACGGCAACGAGTCACCAGATCATCTATTTCCGGCAGGTTCGGATCCGCGCCGCCGTCGTCACAACAGGCGGGCTTGGTACGCTCACCCACCGGCGGCGCGTCCAGCCCGCACACCTCCCACAGCGAGGTATAGACGAGGTATAGACATCGTGCGTCCGGTTGCGCTCATCATGGGGTCCCAGCATTAGAACCCATGCGTGACCCGGCTCTTTGAAGGCGACCACGACGCGCATGGCGCCTCTCAGATGCTTGACGCACAGCCGACTCACCGGGAGTTCCCCCGTGAGCCGATATCCAAGGGCCGCGCAACCGCGCACTTCCAGATCACCGACAAAAGCGACAAATGACCTGAGATCTGCTCCGCGCAAGGTCTCAGCGTGCTTCTCCGCGAGAACCGAGAGATAGACCTCAGTCTTCACCGGCGGTCAGCTCCGAATTCTTGGAACTCCACTCTGCCCTGATCTCTCGCCACGGACGGCCCTCGCCCTGTTGCATCTGCCGAAGACCGTCGGTCAGCTGATCGTTCTCCAGAAGCTCCTGGTCCTGCAGGCGCTGCCAGACCGCCTCGACCAGATTCCGGGTGCGGCCGGCCTGGCGTAGATCCTGGACGAGCGTTGCCACGGTGTACAGACGCTCGGCTTCAAGCATCAGGCGGGGCCTTCCCCTGACCGGGACGAGTAGCCCTTCCTTGGCCCACGCGCGAACCGTCTTCTCGTCAACACCGAGAATCTTCGACGCGATCGTCGCCCGCACCGGCTCGGCGTGAGCGAGCAGATCCTGGACGACCTCCCGGACCGTGTCACGGGTGCCGGTCTCACGAGTGCTGGCGGCCACCTCGTCCAGCCGTTGTGCCTGCTCGAACAAGAGCAGCGCAGCCCGCTCCTCGATCTCTTTTCTGCGAGGAGCCTGCACTGTGGCACCCGTCTCACAATCACTCTGCGGCGGGAGCGTCCGATGCTTTCGCTTCTTAGCCGTTCCGGCTGAAGCCTTCCGAGGCCTGACATCGGTCACGAGGATGGTTCTCCTTCCCTCTTCAGGGTACTCCCTGTTTCAGGCCCAAAACCGGGAGTCAGGCTTTGATCTTTCGGCAAGACGGGTCACCTAGCTTGACGTTGGTGCCTACCAACGCGATGTAGCCGGTGGCATGGAGCGGTCAGCCGGGCACCAGGGTGAAGGCGGTGACATGCGCGGGCCGCACCACGGAGAAGTCCCTGGTGTCCAGGGTGAACACCTCGGCGATGCGAAGACGCTCGGCGACGGCGACCACCGAGGCGTCCGCCGATCCGAGAGGAAGGTCTGAATAGCGCTCCACCAGGTCGGCGATACGGTTGAGGTCATCGTCTGTGAGATCGACCAGGGCGAAGATTCCGGATCTCAGCGAGCGTAGGAATCCGGCCTCCACCTTGGCTCCGCCGATCTTGCCGAGCATGTAGGAGACCTCACCTGCCACGAAAGCCGGAACGAGGAGTTCGCGTCGTTCTCTGCGGAACTGGTTGAACACCTCTACACAGACATCGTGCCTGCGGTCATTTCGGATGGCAGCGGCGACGATGGGGCCGGTGTCAACAACGATCACACTTCGTGACCATACCCCTGGCGCAGGAGATCCTCAGTGCGTTCGGCGATGTCGTCCCGCTCGGTGGTCACCGATCCGAACCAGGAAGGAGGCCACTCCTGACCCGGCTCACCCTCACCGGAGTGGACGAGACGCAGGGTATGCGCGCGCACCTCATGGAGCTGGTCCGGCGTCAGTCGATCGACCAGCCGATGCATGTCCTCGTACTCTTCAGGAGCAGCGGTCATAGCCGGAGTCTACGCCAACCCTGCCGGAAAGCACCGATCTACCAGCACACTTGCCCCGAAGCGATGCGTTCAGGTCCTGTCGCCTGAAGCGATCGGCTTCGTCGGCTCTCCGGATCGACGAAGGGACAACAGCGAGCCCGCGCTCGGAAACCGGGCGCGAGCCGTGCCGGTGAAGTCGGCGCTACTCCTCGGTCGGGGCCAGGCCCGTCCGGCAGGCGGCCCATTCGGACGGGTCACCTAGCTTGACGTTGGTGCCGCCGATGCCGCAGTAGCTGTCCGGGTTCTTGTACAGATGGGGAACCTCAAAGCTAGGGGGATCATCCCATCGCGGATGGACGGTCAGGAAGCCTGGCGCGCCTGGTGGGCGGGCAGCTCGAACCAGACGGCCTTTCCGTACTTTCTCGTGCGCGTGCGGCCGGTGCCCCAGGACCGGGACAGGGTGTCGACGAGGAACAGCCCGCGACCGTTCTCACCCTCGTCGGATTCCTCGCGCACCTGGGGGAGGGATGGATCTTCGTCCTCGACCTCGCAGCGCAGCGTGCCCTCCCGGCAGGAGAGGGTGACGACCGGTGCTCCCCGCCCGTGGAGCACGGCGTTGGTGACCAGCTCGCTGACGAGCAGTTCCGCGATGTCGCTCTCCCCCGTGCATCCCCAGTCGTCGAGCTGGGTTCGGACGAGACGCCGCGCCAGGGGCGTCGAGGAGATGGCGGGCGACAGCGTCCAGGAGACCCGCCGGACGCGCGCCGCGCGGGCGGCTCGGATCACCGGCTCGCCGAGCCCGCGCAGGAGGCGCCGCCATCCCGGCGGACGGACGTTTCCCGGTCGGGCCGGAGAGACCGGCCGGCCGGGTGCCGTCTGCTTGGTCGCGGAGCCCTGGCGCATGAGCTCAGGCCGCCTGGGCATAGGAACCCCGGTGAGCCGGGATGCTGCGTCCGTCGGGCAGAAGCTCGCCGTTGTCCTCGAACAGCACCACACCGTTGCAGAGGAGTCCCCACCCCTGCTCGGGGTGGAAGGCCACCAGGCGGGCCGCGTCGTGGTCAGGAGCGTTCGCGGATGGGCACTGAGGCTGGTGCTGACACATGGCCGTTACCTCGATCCTTGACTCTCGCGGGAGAGTCTTCGGGAGCCACCGCTTCCGGATTGACGTTCATCGTCGGCTTTTCCGGTCCGGTGAGCTGCTTTCACCCCCTACGATGCCGCGCCCGCCGCCCGCTGTCTGCGCTGGCAGCACCCGTTCCCGCCCCATGCCAACGACCCCCCTGGCATACCTGCTAACCGCAATGCCCAAGCAAAGCCCCGCCCCTACCGGCGTATTCGGCTACGAGGGGTCCTGGGCGGGGAGGATCGCGGTGCAGATCTCTCGTAGTTGGCGGAGCTGGTCGGGGGTCAGGCGGTCGAAGAGGGTCTGTCGTACGACCTCGACGTGCCCCGGGGCGGCGGCGGTGAGGGCGGCGAAGCCCTCGTCGGTGAGGATCGCCCAGCTCACGCGCTTGTCGGCGGCGCACGGCTCGCGTCGCACCCAGCCGCGTTCCTCCAGCCGTTTCACCGCGTGGGACAGGCGGCTCTGGGAGGAGTTGACCTCCGCCGCCAGCTCGCTCATCCGCATCATGCGCTCGGGTGCCTCGGAGAGCTTCACCAGCACGGCGTAGTAGGCGTGTGGCATGCCCGAGTCTCGCTGCAGCTGCCGGTCCAGCTCCTCCAGGACGAGCTGCGAGGCGGCCATGTAGGCGCGCCAGGTGCGCTGCTCGTCGTCGTCCAGCCATCGCGTCACGGGGCCATCTTACTTGAGCTCTCAATGAAACGGAGGTAATGTACTTGAGAGTTCAAGTTTTTGGGAGGAACCATGCCGGTCCAGCGACTCAACCACGCCGTTCTCTTCGTCCGCGACGTGGAGCGCAGCGTCGCCTTCTACCAGGAGGCGCTCGGCTTCAGGACGGTCATGGGCATGCCGGGCGCCGCGTTCCTTCAGGCCTCGGGATCCAGCAACGACCACGACCTCGGCCTCTTCGAGGTCGGCGCGCAGGCGGGCCCCACGGGGGCCGGGCGATCGACGGTCGGCCTCTATCACCTCGCCTGGGAGGTCGACACCCTCGCCGAACTGGAGCGGATCGCCCTCAAACTCGGCGAGCTCAACGCCCTCGTCGGCGCCTCCGACCACTCCACCACCAAGGCCCTGTACGCCAAGGACCCCGACGGGCTGGAGTTCGAGGTCTCCTGGCTCGTTCCCGCCGAGCTTCTCACCGAGGAGACGCTGAACGGGCGCTCCCGTATCAAGCCCCTCGACATCGCGAGGGAGAAGGAGCGGTACGGCGCCGAGACGCGTGGCGGCCTCGGGGTCTCGATCCCCGCCTGAGCACTCCTGGTGGCGCGGGGAAGAGAAGGGTGATCCGGTGAAGGCCTCCCCAGCCCTTCACCGGATCACGGACTTCGCATCCACCGACGTGCCCGCAAAGTCGGGCAATACTCCCCTTTTTCGTGTTTTTTACCTATCCGTATATCCCCTCACCGAGGGTCACAGCCTGCCGAACCAGTCGCGTACGGCGTCGATCCCGCCGGTCCCGAGCGCGACCATCAGCGCGTACCGCGCCTTCGACGGCGCCAGGCCGCGGGCGCCGATCGCCCCGACGCGAGCGGCGAGCCCCGCGCCCAGGCGCAGTTCGTCGAGCGGGGTCGCGTGGGTGCGGCACCTCGACGCGACGACCACCGGGATCCCCCACTCCGTCAGCTCGGCGATCGTCGTGAAGAGCTCGACCGGTACGTTGCCCAGGCCGGTTCCCTCCAGCACGACGCCCTGTGCCCCCGCGTCCACGACGGCGGTGAGCGACGCGGGACCGATCCCCGGATAGGTCTTGATCAGGGCCACGTCCGACGCGGGGTCCCCCACGAACGCGGGCGGCCGGGGCGGCGGGGCCGACAGCGGCTCGACCCGGCCGCCGACCACCCGGCCCAGCACGGGAAAGGTGCCCGACGAGAACGCCGCGACGCTCGTGGCGTCGACCTTGGTGACCCAGCGGGCCGCGTGGATCTCGTCGTTCACGCACACGACGGCCCCGGCACCGCGCAAGGCGCCGTCGGCGGCGGCCGTGATGGAGGAGGCGAGGTTGCGCGGCCCGTCCGGGGACAGCTCGTCCAGGGAGCGCGTGGCCCCGGTCAGCGCGATGGTTCCGCGCTCCGCCGCCCGGCCCGCGAGCAGGTCCACGAGATAGGCGGTCTCCTCCAGCGTGTCGGTGCCGTGCGTGATCACGACGCCGTCGAACCCGCGCTCCAGGACGGCCGAGCGTGCCCTGCGGGCCAGGTCCAGCATGGTCGAGGTCGACATGTCCCAGCTGGGCTCCGCCATCACGTCCTCGACCACGACGTCCGCGGCGATCGCGCCGGGCGGGAGTGCCCGCAGGAGCTCGGCCCCGGACGAGAACCCCGGGCGGCCGGGCGCGTAGGAGTAGGCGATGAGATCGCCGGTCGCCAGCAGCAGCACACGCTTCAAGGCGCGGTCCCTTCGATGGGCCGTGTTCGGGTCTCCTCCATTTATAACCCAGGACTACCCCCATTGGGGTTATCTTCGAGGTCGTGCGATGTCAGGAGAGGTCGTCGGGGGCGGATGCCTTCGGGGCGGCTGGACGCGGAGGCGTACGAGGGCCGCCAGAAAGACCGGTGCGGGAAACCGTCAAGGGGCCGCACCGGCGGGGACCGCTGAAGGAGCGGCACCGGAAGGGACCGCCGAGGGGACCGCACCGGAAGGGGCCGCCAAGAGAACCGCTGAGGGAGCCGCACCGGAAGGGGCCGCGCCGAAGGTGGGGTTTGCCCTACCTTTTTCTGGGATACCTCGCCCCTGTGTCCCGGCCGTCCCGATCTCTACCGTGGTCGTATGACCGCCATCGAGATGACCACCCCCTGGGAGAGGATCAGCGCCCACTGGTCCGCACGGACCTGGCTCCGCACCGCGCACCTGGTGGTGGGGGCACCGATCGCCCTGCTGGGCGCGTGGACGATCCTGGCGCTGGTGGCGGCGTCGGTGCTGCTGGTGTGGACCGTGGTGGTCCCCGTGGTCGCGCTGCTGCTGTCCTTCGTGGTCGTCCGGCTGCTCACCCGGGTGCAGCGGTCCCGGTTCGCCGCCTTCCTCGACGTCGACATCCTCCCGGTCGCGCGCCGCCCCCTGAGCATGAACCCGTTCAGGCGGCTGGTTCAGGAGGCGAGGACGCTGAGCGCCTGGCGCCGGCTCGGATACCACCTGCTCGCCCCGCTGATCAGCGGCATCGGCGCCTTCTCCGTCGTCGGGGCGTGGGCGGGCGGCCTGGTCACCGCCGCGCTCGCCGTGCGGTACTGGGCACTGGAGGAGAGCTGGCGGAGCGTGGCGTTCGTCCTCGTCTCGGGGACCCTGTTCGTCGCGGCGCCGTGGGTGGCCCGCGGGTTCGCGCTGCTGGACGTGATCGCCGCCGAGGCCCTGCTCGGGCCCAGCCTGAGCGACCAGCTCGTCCAGCGGGTCGAGACGTTGCAGGAGAGCCGGGCCGAGGTGGTCGACGCCGCGGACGCCGAGCGCCGCCGCATCGAGCGGGATCTGCACGACGGCACCCAGCAGCGGCTGGTCTCGCTCGCGATGAACCTGGGCATGGCCCGCGCCACCCTCACCGACCTGCCGGAACCCGCACGCGAGGTGATCGTGCAGGCGCACGAGGAGGCGAAGCAGGCCCTCAAGGAGCTGCGCGACTTCGTCCGGGGGCTGCACCCGGCCGTGCTCAACGACCAGGGCCTGGACGCGGCGCTGTCCGGCCTCGCGGTGCGGGCGCCGTTCCCCGTACGGCTGAGCGTCGACATCGCCGAACGGGTCTCTCCCACGGTCGAGGCGGTGGCGTTCTTCGTCGTGTCCGAGTCGCTCACCAACATCACCAAGCACGCGGGGGCGTCCTGCGCCGAGGTCGTCGTCGAACGCGTCGGTGACCGCCTCCACGTCGCCGTCGGCGACGACGGCCACGGCGGCGCGGACCCCGACGCCGGGACCGGCCTGCGCGGCCTCGCCCGCCGGGTCGGCTCGGTGGACGGCATCCTGTACGTCGACAGCCCGCTCGGCGGGCCGACGACGATCAGAGTGGAGCTGCCGTGCGCGTAGTGCTCGCCGAGGACTCGGTGCTGCTGAGGGAGGGGCTCGTCCGCCTGCTCGGCTCGGCGGGCATCGAGGTCGTGGCCGCGGTGTCCGACGCCGAAGGGCTGCTGCGCGCCGTGGACGAGCATGTCCCCGACCTCGTCGTCACCGACGTGCGGATGCCGCCCTCGCACACCGACGAGGGTCTGCGCGCGGCGCTCGTGCTGCGCCGCCAGCGGCCGACGCTCGCGATCCTCGTGCTCTCCCAGTACGTCGAGGAGCGCTACGCCACCCAGCTGCTGTCCACCGCGACCAGCGGGATCGGCTACCTCCTCAAGGACCGGGTGGCCGACGTCGAGGAGTTCCTCGACGCGCTGCGCCGGGTCGCCGCCGGAGGCACCGCCCTCGACCCCGAGGTGGTCGCCCAGCTGCTGCTGCGCAGGCACAGCGACCCGCTGGACCGGCTCACTCGCAGGGAGCACGAGGTGCTCTCACTGATCGCGGAGGGCCGCTCCAACACCGGGATCGCCGAGGCCCTGGTGGTCTCGGAGAGCGCGGTCGGCAAGCACATCAACAACATCTTCACCAAGCTCGATCTCTCCGGCGCCGACAAGGACCACCGCCGGGTACTCGCCGTCCTGCGATTTCTGAGGGTTTGAAAGCATGCCGATACGAAACAACGTGCGGATCGCCTGGCTGGTCGCGGGCGGTGCGCTCACCGCGCTCGCCGTCGCCCTCACCGCCATAGGGGCGTGGGCCGAGATCACGGCGCCCCGCCGGACCACCGAGACCACAGCGCGGTCCTGGGCGCTCACCGCGCCGGGGATCGTCGTGGAGAGCGCGAGTCACGTCAACATCTCGGTCGCGCCTGGAGCGGTGAAGCGGCTGGACCTGGAGCGGATGCTCTCCTGGGCCGGGGACCGGCCCGTGGTCACCGAGGAGTGGGACGGGCGGACGCTCAGGCTCGACGTCCGCTGCCCCGGCGTCGACCGTCCCGGCGACCCCGCCTGCCAGGCCGACTACATCCTGCGCGTACCCGCCGCCACCGACGTCGAGGTGAAGTCCCGCCGCTTCGGGACCCTCATGGCGAGCGACATCGACGGTGACCTGCGCCTCTCCACCACCGTGGGCGACGTGATCGTGGACGGTACGAAGGGCGATCTGTGGGCACGGACGCGGACGGGGGACGTGATCGGCATCGACCTCGGGTCCACGAAGGCCGACGTCGAGACCGGTACGGGAGACGTCGACCTGGGGTTCACGGTCCCGCCCGGCGACGTCGGCGCCGTGGCGAGGACGACCGGCGACGTGAGGGTGAGGGTGCCGGACGGAGAGGAGTACCGGGAGGGCTACGACGTGCGGACCGGCCCGGGGCACGCGGTCGTCGAGGTGCGGCGCGACCCGGCCGCACCTCGTCGGATCACCGCTCTGACCGGGAGCGGTGCGCTGCACATCTTCCCGTTCTGACCCATCCCCCTGGCCGGAAAAGGACGAACCGCACATCCTCCCGCCCTGACGGGTAGGGGCGAGCCACGCATCCTCCCCTTCTGTCCCATCCCCCTGACCGGCGGGGACGAGCCACGCATCTTCCCCTTCCGATCCACCCCCCTGGCCGGAAGGGGACGAACCGTACTCCCTTCCCGTCCTGGTCCACCCTCTCCCCCTAGAGTGGGAGCGTTCCCACGCATTGAGGGAACCTCTCGACGCCGGGCCGCGACCGTGCTCATGATGGCGGTGGAACGCTTCCACCGACCGGGACGACGGCGACCCGCCACCCCGCGCGTTCCGGCAGTCGCGAGAACCGACGGGGGGTTTTCGAAGCATGACCGCAACGACCATCTCGGCCCGGGGCGAGACCCTGGCCTTTCCCCAGGGCTTCGTCTGGGGGGCGGCGACCGCCGCCTACCAGATCGAGGGCGCCGTGCGAGAGGGCGGGCGCGGCCCGTCGATCTGGGACACGTTCTCCCGCACGCCCGGAAGGATCGCCGACGGCCACACCGGCGACGTGGCCTGCGACCACTACCACCGTTACACCGACGACGTCCGGATGATGGCGGAGCTGGGCCTCGGCGCCTACCGGTTCTCGGTCGCGTGGCCCAGGATCCAGCCGTCGGGCTCCGGGCCCGCCGTCGCCGACGGGCTCGACTTCTACGACCGGCTGGTGGACGAGCTGCTCGCGGCCGACATCGCGCCCTACGTGACGCTCTACCACTGGGACCTCCCCCAGGCGCTGGAGGATCGGGGTGGGTGGACCGACCGCGACACCGCCTACCGCTTCGCCGACTTCGCGCGCATCATGCACGACCGGCTCGGTGACCGCGTCGGGACGTGGATGACGGTGAACGAGCCGTGGGTGTCGGCGGTGCTGGGGTACGGCATCGGCATCCACGCGCCGGGCCGCGCGTCGGCGGCGGAGGCGTTCCGCGCCTCCCACCACCTCCTGCTCGCCCACGGACTGGGCGCCCAGGTGCTGCGCGAGGCGGGCGCCCGCGAGATCGCCCTCACCCTGAACCTCACGCCGGTGATGACGCCCGGCCAGGTGAACGACCCCGACCTCGTCCCCTCCGCCGAGGACGCCGAGGCGGTGGAGCGGATCGACTGCCTCATCAACCGGCAGTTCCTCGACCCCGCCCTGCGCGGGAAGTATCCCGACCCGGCGCTCGCCATCATGGAACGCATGGGCGGGATCGACCACATCCGCGACGGCGACCTCGAAACGATCAACCAGCCCGTCGACCTGCTCGGGATCAACTACTACACCCCCTGCGTCGTACGGTCCCGGCCGGGCGAGCCCGCCAACGCCGCCTACCCCGGCAGCGAGGACATCCTGTTCAGCGGCGCCCACGCCCCGACGACGGCAATGGGCTGGGCGATCGTGCCGACCGGTCTCTCCCAGCTGCTCACCCGGCTCTCGCGCGACTACCCCGAGGTCGGCCTGCTCGTCACCGAGAACGGCGCCGCCTTCGACGACGTGGTGGAGGACGACCGCGTGCACGACGCCGACAGGACCGCGTTCTTCGAGAGCCATCTGAGAGCGGCGCACGCCGCGATCGAGGCAGGCGCCGACCTGCGCGGTTTCCTGGTCTGGTCGCTGATGGACAACTTCGAGTGGGCCGAGGGCTACCACAAGCGCTTCGGGATCGTGCACGTCGACTTCGAGACGCAGCGTCGGCTGCCCAAGGACAGCGCGCTGTGGTACCGCGAGGTGATCCGGCACAACGGGCTGCACCGCGAGCGCGCCAAGCGTCCCACCCTGGAGGCGGTCGCGGCCCGCGCGGGCGTGTCGAGGTCGACCGTCTCCCGGGTGATCAACGGTGAGGGCACGGTCAGCGACGAGTTCCGCGCCATCGTGATGAACGCCGTGAACGAACTGGGCTACGTCCCCAACTCGGCGGCCCGCAGCCTGGTGACCCGGCGCACCGACTCGATCGCGCTCGTCGTCTCCGGCTCCCCCGCCTCGGTCAGGGCCGACGACCCGCTGTTCTCCGCGATCGTCCGCTCGGTCACCGGGGAACTGGAGGAGTCGGGCAAGCGCGTCACCCTCATGCTCGCCGACTCGTCGGCCGGTCGGCTCCGGGTGGAGCGGTACGCCGCCTCGGGGCACGTCGACGGGGTGGTGCTCGTGTCCACCCGGGGCAGCGACCCGCTGCCCGCCGCGCTGGCCCGCACGGGCGTCCCCGTCGTGTCACTGGGCAGGTCCGCGATGGAGACGCGGATCTCGTACGCCGACATCGACAACGTGGGCGGTGCCGCCTCGGCGGTGAGGCACCTCCTCGACCGGGGACGGCGGCGGATCGCCGCGATCTCCGGGCCCCCGGACGCGATCGGCGCGGGGGAGCGGCTTGAGGGATACCGCAAGGCGCTGCGCGACACCGGGCACCGGTCGATCATCGCCGTCGGCGACCTCACCCTCGCCTCGGGCGCGGAGGCGATGCGCCAGCTCCTGCGCGACGATCCGGCCCTCGACGCGGTCTTCGCGGTGGGCGACCTGATGGCGATCGGCGCCCTGCGGGTGCTGAGCGAGTCGGGACGGCGGGTGCCGCACGACGTCGCGATCGTGGGGTTCGACGACATCGAGGCCGCCTCCTACACCGTGCCCGCGCTCACCACGGTGCGCGTGCCCACGAAGGACCAGACACGGGTGGCGGTGCGCCTGCTTCTCCGCCAGATCGACGGCGGGCCCATGTCGTCGACGATCCTGCCCACGGAGCTGGTCGTCCGGGAGTCCACCTGAGCTGTTCGAGACGCTGGACGTACCCGACGCGCTGACCGCGAGCCGCGTCCGGCGGCCCGCGCCCCGGACGCGCCTCGCGGACCGGGGGCGCCTCGCGGACCGGGGGCGCAGGGACGCGGGCGGGAGGCCCGACGGTCAGCCGGGGGTCTGGAGGAGGACCTTGCGCTCGTCCGCGGTGAGCTCGCGGACGGTGCGGTCGCGGGCGAGCTTCAGAACCTCCTCCATCGGGCCGCACACGTCGCACCGCCAGACCCGGACAGTGGCGTCGCCGTGCGTGGTGACCAGGTGGCGGCCGTCGCGCCCGAACCCCACGCTCTCGACGGAGGCGCCGTACCCCTGGAAGACCACGGGCTCGCCTCGGCCCGCGGCCGTCCAGATCCTGACGGTGTTGTCGTTGCCACTGCTCGCCACGTGCAGCCCGTCGGGACTGAAGGACACGCTCCACACCAGACCCTGATGCCCGCGCAACACCACCGGCTCGCCGCGTCCCGAGACGTCCCACACCCGGACCGTGCCGTCGTTGCCGCCGCTCGCCACGTGCAGCCCGTCGGGACTGAAGGACACGCTCCACACCAGACCCTGATGCCCGCGCAACACCACCGGCTCATCGTGTCCCGAGACGTCCCACACCCGGACCGTGCCGTCCTCACCCGCGCTCGCGACCCGCCGCCCGTCCGGACTGAACGCGACGTACCTGACCACTCCCCGGTGGCCGCGGAGCACGAGCGGCTCCCCTGCTCCCGAGGCGTCCCAGACGCGGGCCGTGCCGTCGTTGCCGCCGCTGACGACCCGCCGCCCGTCCGGGCTGAACGCGACGCTCCACACCATCCCGAGGTGACCGCGAAGGAGCACGGGCTCCCCGCGCCCCGAGGCGTCCCAGACGCGGACCACGCCGTCCTCCAGCGCGCCCGCCACCCGCCGCCCGTCCGAGCCGAACGCGACGTCGAGGACCTCCCCGCCCTTCGGACGCAGCACGACCGCGTCGCCCTCGCCGGTGACGTTCCCGACGCGGACCGTACCGTCGCTGCCGGCGCTCGCCACCCGCCGCCCGTCGGAGCTGAGATCGGCGCTCCACACCTCCCCGGTGTGACCGCGCACGATCGCGGCGTCACCCGCCGCCGTCACGTCCCACATCCGTACGGTGCCGTCGTCGCTCGCGCTCGCGAGCGTGCGGCCGTCCGGGCTGAACGCGGCGCTCCACACGGTGCCCCGGTGACCGCTCAGCACCAGGGGGGCGATGGAGCCGCCCGCGCCCCAGACGTGGACCGTGCCGTCGTTGCCGACGCTCGCGATCCGCCCGTCACGGCCGAACGCCACCCCCTCGACGGTGCCGTCGTGCCCGCGCAGGACCTTGGAGGTGCCGTCGTGCCCGCCCGCGCCCGCACCGGGCACCTCCCACGTCCGCACGGTGCCGTCGGTGCTCGCGCTCGCCAGGCGGTCGCCGTCCGAGCTGAACGCCACGCTCTCCACCGAGTTCTCGTGTCCGCGCAGCACCGTGGGCCGCTTTTCGCCCTCCGGGTCCCACAGCCGTACCGTGCCGTCGCCGCCCCCGGTGACCAGGCGCCTGCCGTCAGGGCTGAACGCCACCCCCAGGACCCGCCCCTCGTGCCCGCGCAGGACCTTCGGCGCCCCGCCGTCGGCGAGGTCCCACACCCGCACCGTGCCGTCGTTGCCGGCGTCGGCCAGGCGCCGCCCGTCGGGGCTGAAGGACACGTTCCACACCGCTCCCTCGTGTCCTCGCAGAACCTCGGGCGCCTCCACACCCGTCAGGTCCCACACCCGCACCGTCCCGTCGACGCCCCCGGCGGCCACGTAGCGTCCGTCGGGGCTGAACACCGGGTTCCACGCCTCGCCGTCGTGTCCCCGCAGCACGACCGGATCGTCCGGTGACAAGCCCCGACCGTTCACCTTCCACACCCGTACGGTCCCGTCACCACTGCCCGTGACCAGGAGGCGCCCGTCAGGGGAGAAGGAGGCACCGCAGACCTTGCCGCCGGCGACGGGCAGGACGAAACCCACCCGGGAGTCGACGACGGCCTGCCTGAGGACCGAGGCGGCCTCGACGGTGTGGCTGACCTCGTACGCCCGCCGGGCGAGCAGCAGGCCGAGCTGGGGATCGAGCTGGAGCCTGCCGCGGGCGTCGGCGGCGAGCTGGCGGGAGTAGGCGAGCTCCTGCCCGCGCTGTGCCCGGTCCGCCAGGACGAAGGCCATCACGGCGAGCGCGCAGACCACCACTCCGACCACCGTCGTGCCGATCAGCGCCAGCCGGACCCGCCTGCCGCTCGCGGCGCGCTCACGGGCCTCGCGTGCCCGCGCGGCCTCCAGGAAGGCGCGCTCCAGGTCGTTGAGTCGGTCGAGTTCGCGGCCCTCCCAGGCGGTCAGGCGCATCCCCCGGTAGAGAAGCTCGTCCTCGCGCCCGTGCTGCCCCCACTCCGCGGCGGCCTCGGTGAGCCGCCGGTGAAGACGGACGAACTCCCGGTCCTCGGCGAGCCAGCCCCGCAGCCTGGGCCAGGAGCGGATAACCGCCTCGTGCGCCACCTGGACGCTGTCCTCGTCGACGGTGAGCAACCGGGCCTCGGTGAGCCTGCTCAGCACGGTCGCCACCGCCGTACCGTTCGGGCCGGAGAGCAGCTCGTCGGGGGCGACGCGGCGGCGGGTGTCCTCGGTGCCCTCGCCGAGCGCCGTCAGGCGCAGGAACACGTTCTTGACCAGGTGGCGCTCCCCGTCGCCGAACTCGCCGTAGACCCGCTCGGCGCTCTGCGCGATGGCCCCCTGGATGCCCCCGGCCGCGCGGTACCCGGTGAGCGTCATCGCGTCGCCCTTGCGCCGCTTCCACGTCTCCAACAGCGCGTGCGAGAGCAGCGGCAACGCCCCAGGCTCCGTACGGCAGTCGCCGAGAATGGCCTCGACGAGCGCCCGGTCGACCCTGAGCCCGGCGCGGGTCGCCGGTCCGGTGACCACCTGCCGCAGATCGTCGTCGTCCATGGGCCCGATCAGCAGCTGCCGGTCGCGCAGCGCGGCCACCAGCGGCGGATGTTCCGCGCACCTGGCGTAGAAGTCCGCGCGAACCCCCAGCACCACCCGCGCCCGGTCGCCGCCGTCCGCCGCGGCGAGCAGCCAGTCGAGGAAGGCCACCCGTTCCCGCTCGTCGCCGCAGAGCGTGAAGACCTCCTCGAACTGGTCGACCACGATCACGGCACGCGCCGACCTCGGCCGTCCCTCCAGCAGCTGCCCGACGTCGAGGCGGGCGTTCGCGTGCCCTGCCGTCAGCCCCGCGTGGAGTGAGGAGGCGCTCACACTCATCGCGTTCGCCAGGCCGATCGCGAGCTCCTCCAGCGGATGCTCGCCCGGGGTCAGCAGCAGCGTCGGCCACGCCTCGCTCCCCGGCAGCGCTCCGCCCCACAGCGTCGGCAGGAGCCCCGCACGCAGCAGCGACGACTTCCCGCTCCCCGACGGGCCGAAGACCGCCAGCAGGGAGGTGTTCTCCAGCCGCGCGCACAGCTCGGCGACCAGGTCCTTCCTGCCGAAGAACCGGTCGGCGTCACCGGGGTCGAAGGTCACCAGCCCCAGGTACGGGGCGTCCTCGCCCTCCTTGGCCCGCTCGGCGGCGTCCGCCGAGGCGAACTCCGCGGCCAGCGTCCGCCATCGCCTCTCCCAGGCCGCGGGGTCGCCACCGCACGCCTCGACATAGGCGAGGGTGACCGCGAGCGTGGGGAAGATCTCCCCTCCGGCCGCCTCCGACAGTGCCGTCACCGAGTAGTGCGCGCGCCGGGACAACTCCCGGTAGCTCGGCTTTCCCGCTGCCTCCCGCAACTGCCGTAGTTCTGACGCGAACCGCTGAAGTGGGCTCGCGTCGGGATCGAGTGCCCTTTCGGGTCGCCCCATTCAGCCCCCGCCGGCATGCGATCGTCGTTGTCTTCTCCAGCAGATCAATTCTGGACAAGTCGAGATGCAACCATGCCCGGCCTCACGGGTCCAGGGGTTGGGCCGAATCGCCGGATCGGCGCCCGTCGAAAACGACGTCGCCGAGGGGCACCGCCGGGAGGCACACCCCCGCACCGGCCCCAGAGAAAACGATGCGGGGGTTCTCGTGCCGTCCTTTCGGTATCGCTCACGCGCGCGATCCGACGGCGAAACGCCGGCCTCTTCGTTCCCCGTGGAGGCTCGGCGTCCGAGCACCGTCCGGGGTGGTTCCGGCCTGCGGACCGGAGCCACCCCGGGCGGAATCAGGTGGTTCTGAGGAGTGACGCGCGTCGCCCTGGCACGTTCCCCATCACGGGCCGCTCACGGCGGCCGGGCCGTACTCCCCCTGTTCTAGCGCTTCCGGCTTTGTCCAGCACAGATCTCGCGAACTAGACAAACAACGTGTACCCGCAGGGCGAGACGGTCCGGGCCCGATGAGCGTCCCGGCGGGCGTGCGACGGCCCGGGCGGGGCGAGTCCTCCGCCTCGCGGGCGGGCTCGGCCGCCCCGCCCGGATCGGCTCGGTCATGCCTCTGTCGGCTCGGTCGTGCCTTTGTCGGGTCCGCTCGGCCGTGCCCTTCCCGAGTCGGCTCGGTGGCGTCTTCGTCGAGTCGGCCCGGTCGCGCCTTTGTCAGGTCGGCTCGGCCGTACCCCTCCCGAGTCGGCTCAGTCGTGAGCCTTCTTCCCCTTGGCGTTGACCGCGTACCACTCGCCGCCGAAGCCGTCGACGTCATGTCCCTTGATCTCGCCGGCCTCGGTGTCCTTGGCGAAGTAGTAGAGGGGATGACCGTTGTAGGTCACCTGCGTCGTACCGTCCTCCCGCTCGGTGGTGCCGAGCAGGTCCTCCTTGACGCCCTCACCCGCCTCCGGCGTCCCGTCCGTGACGTACGGCGGCCACGCCCGCGCGCAGGCGTCGGAACACGACGACTTCCCGTCCTTGTCCTTGTCGAAGAGGTAGAGCGTGCGTCCCTCCTCGCCGACCAGAACCTTTCCGATCTTCGTCTCACCCAGTTCGACCTTGGCCCTGGTCGCCTCCGAGGGCGAGAGCGAGTCGGAGGGTTCCGGCGAGGTGGGTGACGCTTTGACCTGGTCCGCGACGATCGGCTCGGTCGCACTCCCGTCGCCGGCGCCGCCGCACCCCGCGGTGAACACGCCGAGCGCGAGCACGCCGGCATGAAGTAACTTCCTCATCTCCGTCCCTCCAGGCAAGCAGTGCCATTACTCCTGGACAGGAGACACGCTGCGACCCCGACTGGAGGGCGCGACACGGACCCCCTTGGCAATCCTTTGCCCGCCCTTGCGAGATCCGTCCCACGCCCTGCCTCTCGCCGAGGTCATGTGCGAAACGCGGGGAAAGGCGAAGGCCACGGGGGCTGCGGGGAATGGCGGGGTGCGAGGTCAGCCGCGGGGCCGCGTGGGAACGGCCAGGGGGGCAAGGTCAGCCGGAGGGCCGCAGGGCCGCGCGCGAGCGGCGGCGGTGCGCCTTCTGACGGCACGCAGCGTTGCAGAACCGGGCGGGGCGGCCCGTGCGCGCGGCGTGGATCGGTTCGCCGCACACCTCGCACCGTGAGCGGGTCTCGCCGCGAACGCTCTCCTCGCGCGGTGCCACCACGGCCCGAGTTTCGTTACGTAACGATACCGGGGGATGAGTTTCGTTACGTAACGGTGTCGCGGCCGGCGCGGTGTCCGCGCGGGCGTCGTAGGCCGCGCGGGCGGCGGCGATCTCGTTCTGGTGCCGCTCCGTCCAGGTGACGAGCGACTGGATGGTGTCGTGCAGGGTCACGCCGAGGGGGGTGAGCTCGTAGTCCACCCGGGGCGGCACGACGGGGTGCACGGTGCGGCGCACCAGGCCGTCCCGCTCCAGATGGCGCAGGGTGACGGTGAGCATGCGCTGGCTGACGCCGTCGATCTCGCGGCTCAGCTCGGTGAAACGCAGGGTGCGGCTGTCGAGGAGCGCGATGACGAGCAGGGACCACTTGTCCGCGACCCGGTCGAGGATCTGGCGGACCTCGCAGTCTTCCCGGGTGTCCCACTGACGGGCGTCGTAGGCATCGTGGGCGCTGTGGGCGCCGTAGGCGCCGTCGGTATCGGGGCAGCGACTCGGTGACTTCGAAGTGCCTTCTTCCATGGTCATCGATGGTGTCTCATGATGCGACTACTTACAAGAGAGAACCGATCACGGTTCCCGCGCCTCTTCGAGGAGTCGTCTCGTGTCCACACCACTGTCCCCACCCTCGGACCGGATGAGCGGGCGTGCCTGGGGCATGCTGCTCGTGCTGTGCGGTGCGATCTTCCTGGAGGGGATCGACGTGGCGATGCTGAACGTGGCCCTGCCGTCGATCCGCTCCGACCTGGACCTGAGCACGGGCTCGCTGAGCTGGGTGATGAGCTCGTACGTGCTCGGCTACGGCGGTTTCATGCTGCTGGGCGGGCGGGCCGCCGACCTGCTCGGCCGGCGGCGGATGTTCCTGGCCTGGCTCGGCGTGTTCATCGTCTTCTCCGGCCTGGGCGGGTTCGCGACCGAGGGATGGATCCTCATCGTCGCCCGTTTCGTGACGGGAGTGGCCTCCGCGTTCATGGCGCCCGCCGGTCTGTCCATCATCACGACGAACTTCGCCGAGGGCCCGCAGCGCAACCGGGCACTGCTGGTCTACGCGGGTACGGCGGCGGCCGGCTTCTCGCTCGGCCTCGTCGTCGGCGGCCTGCTCGCCGAGATCAGCTGGCGGTGGGTGTTCTTCGCCCCGGTGATCATGGCCTCCGCGGTCCTCGTCGCCGCGCTTCTCCTCATCCCGGGCGGCGAGCGTCCGTACCGTCACACGCGGGGCTTCGACCTGGCCGGAGCGGTCACCGTGACCGCGGCGATGATGACGCTGGTGTTCGCGGTCGTCCGACTGGAGGACCCCGCCGGGGGATGGGCCTGGACGGCCGGAGCGCTCGCCGTCGGAGTCGCGCTGATCGTCGCCTTCGTGGCGATCGAGCGGCGGTCGGCGGCGCCGCTGGTGCGCCTCGGCATCCTCCGCTCGGGCCCCCTGGTGCGCGCCAACCTCGGCGCGCTGCTGTTCGGGGGCTCCTTCTTCGGGTTCCAGTTTCTCGTCGTGCTCTACCTGCAGGAACTGCGCGGCTGGTCGTCGTTGCAGGCGGCCCTCGCCCTGCTGGCGGTCAGCATCGACGCCATCCTCGCGCCGACTCTCACCCCGCTGCTGGTGAACCGCTTCGGCAACGTCCGGGTGATCTTCGGCGGGCTGTGCCTCGCCGCGGTGGCCTACGCGCTGTTCCTGCCGGTCGGTCTCGACTGGACGTACGCGGCGATGTTCCCGACCATGATCATTCTTGGTCTCGGCTTCGCCCTGGCGTACGGACCGCTCACCATCGCCGCGACCGACGGCGTGGCCGAGGAGGAGCAGGGACTCGCCGGCGGCCTGCTGTACACCTCCTTCCAGTTCGGCGCGGCGCTCGGCCTGTCGGCGGTGACCGCCGTGAACATCGCCGCCACCGGCTCCGGCGGCTCCCTCCTCACCCAGCTCGACGGCTTCCGCACCGCCCTGGTCATCCCGTTCGCGATGGCCTTCGCCGCGGCGGCCGTCGTCGCGTTCGGCCTGCGTGGGCGCGGCAGGGCCGGCATCGGAATTCGCCGGGAGACCCCGGTGACCGTCGAGTCGCGGTAGGTCCCGCGCGCGGGGTTCGCGGACGGCCCGGCCCGCGAGATCGTGCGCGTTATGGTGACGTTCATGAAATTCGGGGTGCTTGGGCCGTTGGCGGTGTGGACGGCGGACGGCCGGCCCGTCGCCGTCCCCGGGCTGAAGGTCCGCGCCCTCCTCGCCGACCTGCTCGTCCACGAGGGCCGCCCGGTGCCCGCCGACCGGCTGGTCGACGACCTGTGGGGCGAGGATCTGCCGGGCAATCCGGCGGGGGCCCTGTCGGCCAAGGTCTCGCAGCTGCGGCGGGTACTGGAGGACGCGGAGCCCGGCGCCAGGAAGCTGGTGGTGTCGCCACCTCCGGGATACGTGCTGCGCGTCGACGCCGACGCGGTCGACGCGTGGCGGTTCCTGTCCCTCACGGCGGAGGCGACGCGGACCGACGACCCCCGGGCCAGGGCGGCGCTGCTCGCCGACGCGCTCGCCCTGTGGCGCGGCCCCGCGCTGGCCGACTTCACCGACGAGCCCTTCACCCAGCCGGTGATCGCCCGTCTGCACGAGCAACGGCTCACCGCCCACGAGGACCACGCCGAGGCCCGCCTCGCCCTCGGCGAGCACACCGGGCTCGCGGCGGAGCTGGGCGACCTGCTGACCCGGCACCCCCTCAGGGATAGGCTGCGCGCCGCCCACATGCGCGCCCTCTACCGTTCGGGACGGCAGACCGAGGCGCTCCACAGCTACGAGGAGCTCCGCGCCCACCTCGCCGACGAACTCGGTCTCGATCCGAGCGCCGAGCTGATCGCCCTGCACCGGGCGATCCTCGCCCGGGATCCGGCACTCGACCCACCCGCACCACCGGACTCTCCCCCGGCCGGGCCCGCCACGAACCTGCCCGCGCCCCTCACCGACCTGATCGGCAGGGGCGAGGCGACCGCCGAGATCGGCGCCCTGCTGCGCACCGGCCGCCTGGTCACCCTCACCGGTCCCGGCGGGGTGGGCAAGACCCGTCTCGCCGTCGAAACCGCCCGTGGGCTGACGGACGCCTTCCCCGACGGCGTGTGGCTGGTCGAGCTGGCCGCGCTCGACCGGCCCGGCGCCCTGGAGACGGCGGGCTCGCTGATCGACGCGGTCACCACGGCGCTGGACATCCATGACAGCGCCGGTTCAGGAGATCCCCTGGACCGGCTCGTCGGCGCGCTCCGCCCCCGGCGGCTGCTGCTGGTGCTCGACAACTGCGAGCATCTCGTCGAGCCCGTCGCCGAGCTGACGGAACTCCTGCTGCGAGCCGTTCCCGGCCTGCGCGTCCTCGCCACCAGCCAGGAACCCCTCGCCCTCACCGGCGAGGTGGTCTGGAACGTACCGCCCCTGGAGACGCCGGACGCCACCGCCGACCTCGACGCGCTGGAGCGAACCGGTTCGGTACGGCTGTTCGTCGCCCGCGCCCGCGCGACGGCCCCCGGATTCACCCTCGACGCGGACACCGCACCGGCGGTCGCCACGCTCTGCCGCCGCCTGGACGGCATCCCGCTCGCTCTGGAACTGGCCGCCACCAGGGTCCGCGCGCTGGGCGTGCACGGTCTCGTCGCCCGCCTCGACGACCGCTTCCGTCTCCTGTCCACCGGGTATCGCGGTGCCCCGCCCCGCCAGCGGACGCTGCACACGATGATCAGCTGGAGCTGGGACCTCCTCACCGACCCGGAGCGCCTCACCCTGCGTCGTCTGGCCGTGCACACCGGCGGCTGTACGCTGCCCGCCGCCGAGGCCGTCTGCGGCGCCGACGACCTTCCGGCCTCCGACGTGCTCGATCTCCTGGTACGCCTGGTCGACCGCTCCCTGGTCACCGTCACCCACACCGCCGACGGCCCCCGCTACCGTCTCCTGGAGTCGGTGGCCGCCTACTGCGTCGAACGCGTCCACGAGGCGGGCGAGTTCGAGTCCCTGCGGCGGCGCCACCGGCGCCACTACGTCGATCTCGCCGAGGAGGCCGGACGGCACCTGTACGGGCACGACCAGAGGCTGTGGCTGCGCCGCCTCGACGCGGAGACCGCCAACCTGCGCACCGCACTCGACGGCGCGGTGACCGGCCGGGACCGGGAGGCCGGGCTGCGACTGGTGAACGCGATGACCTGGTACTGGTTCCTGCGCGGCAGGCTGGCGGAAGCCCGGCGCTCCCTCGCCTCGGCGCTGGCCATCGCCACCGAGACGCCGGACTCCGTCACCGAGGAGCCGGGCTCCACGGCTGAAACGCCGGAGTCCACGGCCGAGACGCCGGATTTCGCCGTCGAGGCCCCGGACGTCACCGCCGAGACGCCAGGCGTCACCACTCACACGTCGGGCGTCACCGCTGACACGCCAGACGCCGCGCGGATCCCCGCGCTCCGTGCCAGAGCCCTCGCCTGGCAGGCGGGCATCGCGTTCATGCACGGCGAGGTGGCCGATCAGGCGACCATGCGTCTGTACGAGGACATCGACGACCCGGGTGAGCGCGCCAGAGCCCAGTGGTTCCTCGCCTTCACCGGAATGGGCACCGGCGACCTGTCGGCCGGCGAGAAACTGCTGGACGAGGCGCTGACCGCCTTCGGCGTCCTCGGCGACCGGTGGGGCACGGCCGCGGCTCTCGTCACCCGGGCCAAACACGCGCACATCCGGAGCGACGTGGCCACGCTCGAACGCGACAGCGAGCGGGGAGCGGAACTCTTCGGCGAGCTCGGCGACCGCTGGGGCCGGCTGCAGGCAACGGAGTGGCTCGGCGGGCTGGCGGAGATGACCGGCGACTACGCGCGGGCCGACCGGCTGCACCGGGACGGGCTGCACATGGCCGAGGAGCTCGGGCTCTGGCCCGAGGTCGCCGTACGGCTCGCCTGGGTCGGCTGGATCGCCCTCCAGCGCGGCGACCACACCCGGGCGCGGGAGTCCGGCGAGCGGGCGGCACGGCTCGCCGCCGAGCAGAGCCACCAGGGCGGGCAGATCTTCGCGGAGACGGTGCTCGCCTACGCCTCCAGGAGGGAGGGGAGGCTGGACGCCGCGGAGACACACCTGCGCACCATCCTGAGGTGGACTCCGAGGCAGGAGGGGGTGACGGACAATCTCGTACACCTACCGATGATCCTGGTCGAACTCGGTTTCGTCTTCGAGGAGCGCGGCGACGCCGCGACGGCGCGGACCATGCACCTGGAGAGCCTCGCGATCGCCCGCGAACTCGACGCCGTCCGTGACGTGATGCGTGCCCTGGAGGGCCTGGCCGGGGCGCTCTCCCTCGCCGGGGACCACGACCGTGCCGCCCGGCTGCTGGGAGCGGCGGCCTCGGCCCGCCTGTCGACGGCGATGCCACCGGCACCCGCCGAGCGCGGCGACATCGACAGGATCACGGCGAGAACGCGCGCCGCACTGGGCGAGGACGGCTTCGCGTCCCGGTTCGAACGCGGCGGCGGCCTGACACTCGACGAGGCCGGATCGCTCGCCGTCCGGCCATGAAGGCGGCGGTACGGACCCGGCGAGCGGCGGGACCGAGGCCCCGGCCGATCAGGTTCGTTCCGGAACTCATGAACGGCTCGTTACCGGGCAAAGGGCTGTGATGCCGTGTCCGGCGTCGCCGGTCGTTGACAACCGACCGGACGTTGGCGACGGTGAACTGCCGTGATCGGGCCGTGAGGGGAGGGACGAGGGCTTGGGCGACGTCGAGCGAGAAGATCCGGCACCCACCCCCGGGCAGGTCAGGGCCCTCCTGCAGAGGGCGGGGCGCCTGGGGTCCCACGCGCGCACCCTGCTCGCCGACGACGCCGAGGCGCGCGCCGACGTCCAGCGGGCGCTCTCCCTGGTGCGTACGCGCCTGGCACGTGAGGAACTCGGGTCCATTCCCCTGGCACGTCTGAAGGACGTCACCGTGGGACGGCTCCGGGTCAGCGCCCTGGAACAGGCCGGTCACCAGACGGTCCTCGACATCCTGGACACCACGCCGTACGCGCTCCAACTGCTCCCCGGGGTCGGGGCGTGGAACGCGAGACAGGCGCACGCCGCCGCCGGGCAGATCGCCAGGGCGGTGGAGGAGACGGTGGCGCTGCGGATCGACGTCGACCGGCAGGACGACGAGACCACGGCCCTGCTGATCGCACTGAACCGGCTGGTGAACGCGGGCCCCGACCTGCCGCGCGCGGGCGCCGCCGCGCGCAGGATCGCGGAGCGGCTCGCCTCGCTCCTGCCCGCCGCGCAACCCGCTCGCGGGTGGTTGCGGATGCTGCTCGCGGGCCGGGAGGGCCGTCGCCGGGCGCGGGAGGCCGTCGCGCGGATCGAGGACGTGATCGCCGAGGCGAACGCGTCCGACACGGCGCTGCTCTTCGGCCAGGTCTCCGTGGACCTGCTGCGCCCGCCGGTCTCCGGCCTTGAGGCGTGGGTCGACTTCGAGTTCCGCGCGTCCGAGTACTACAACCTGCTCGCCGAGATCGCGGCGACGGAACCCGACAGGGTCGCCTCCGAGGGTTTCCTGCCCGACGACATCTCCTCGCGGGTGAAGGCCCAGAACCTCGACGACACCCACCGCAGGGTCTCCCTGCGCGGCTACCA
Organism: Streptosporangium sp. NPDC049046; assembly: GCF_040649155.1. Lineage (NCBI taxonomy): Bacteria > Bacillati > Actinomycetota > Actinomycetes > Streptosporangiales > Streptosporangiaceae > Streptosporangium > Streptosporangium sp. NPDC049046. The sequence goes on from NZ_JBEZEZ010000024.1 coordinate 124,902, forward strand.
GTCGTTCGGCGCCCGCTTCGCCCTCGCCCAGCGCCGGGTGATCCTGGGGGACGAGATGGGCCTGGGCAAGACCATCGAGGCCATCGCCGTCCTGGCGCACCTCCGGGCGCGCGGCGAGAGCCACTTCCTGGTGGCCTGCCCGGCCAGCGTCCTGATCAACTGGGTGCGCGAGGTCGAGACCCGCAGCACGCTGCGGGCCTACTCCCTGCGCGGCGGCGACCGGGCCGCGGCCCTGGCGGAATGGGTGCGCACCGGCGGCGTCGCCGTGACCACCGTCGACACCCTGCACCGGCTGGAGATTCCCGACGACGTCGCGCTCGGGATGCTCGTGGTCGACGAGGCCCACTACGTGAAGAACCCGGCCGCGAGGCGTTCCCAGGCCGTCGCCCGGTGGTGCGACCGTACCGAGCGGGTGCTCTTCATGACCGGGACGCCGATGGAGAACCGCGTCGAGGAGTTCCGCAATCTCGTCGGCTATCTCAGGCCCGATCTGATCCCCGCCCTCCGGAACGGCGACGCGACGGCGGGAGCCGCCGGGGCGGCGGGAGCGGCGGGGGCGCAGGCCTTCCGCAGGGCCGTGGCACCGGTCTACCTGCGCCGCAACCAGGAGGACGTGCTCACCGAGTTGCCCGACCTCGTCCACGTGGACGAGTGGGAGGAGTTCGGCGAGGCGGACCTCGCCGCCTACCGGAAGGCCGTCGCCGACGGGAACTTCATGGCGATGCGCCGGGCCGCCTACGCCGTACCGGAGACGTCGGCCAAGCTCCAGAGGCTGCTGGAACTCGTCGACGAGGCGGCGGGCAACGGTCTCAAGGTCGTGGTCTTCTCCTACTTCCGCGACGTCATGGCCGCCGTCCACCAGGCCCTCGGCGGCTCCGGCACCCCCCAGGCCCCCGGGGACCCCGGCGGCCGGGTGCACGGGCCGATCTCGGGCGATCTCGGCGCCGACCGCCGTCAGCAGGTCGTCGACGAGTTCACCGCGGCCCAGGGACACGCCGTACTGCTCAGCCAGATCCAGGCGGGCGGGGTCGGCCTCAACCTGCAGGCCGCCTCCGTGGTGATCATCTGCGAGCCGCAGGTCAAGCCGACCATGGAGAGCCAGGCCGTGGCCCGCGCCCACCGCATGGGACAGGTACGCAAGGTCCAGGTGCACCGCATCCTCACGGCCGACAGCGTCGACCAGCGCATGCTGGACATCCTGCGCGGCAAGGCCGGGCTCTTCGACACCTACGCCCGCCGCAGCGACCTGGCCGACTCCACCCCCGACGCGGTCGACATCTCGGAACAGGCACTCGCCCGCCAGATCGTCGAGGAGGAACAGCGACGCCTCGCGACGGCGCGGCCGTCGCAAGACTGAGAAGGGCGCTCGCCGCCCTTTGGCGGTCGACGCGAGGAGCGGGGAGCCGACCGCGACACGGTGCGGCAGGTTCGCGTTAAATCGCGCAAACCCCCCTGTTGCAAAGCGGTAACTTCTGTGAAACTTTCACAGGCGCGGGCAGGGCGGCGCGACCCGTTTTCGGACGAGCCTCCAGGCAGGGGCAGCCGCCCTGACAACGCCACGTCAGCGAGAGCCGTGACTCGTTGACGCCGGATCGGGTCGTCGGATGTACTTCGCGGCAAAGCACTCACCAAAGGAGTCCGTACAGAATTGCCACGTTAAATGTTAGCGCTAACAATTTCGTAGGGCAGCTCACCGGCTGAAAGTCGGTGGCCGACCGCGGCGATCGCGGCAGGTCACATCCCCCCTTCTCTCAAAGGAGCACCCCCCCAATGTCCTTGAGTCGCCGTCAGCTCTTCCAGGCCGCGGGCGCCACCGTCGCGATCTCGGCCGCGAGTCAGGTGGTGGGCACGTCCGCCGCCTGGGCCGCCCTCCCGTGGGCGCGCGCCGACATCGGCGTGTCCGCCTACGAGTTCGACCTCGGCCAGGTCCGCCTGACCTCCGGCCGCTGGCTGGACAACCAGAACCGCACCCTGGCCTACCTGCGCTTCGTCGACGTCGAGCGGTTGCTGTACGTCTTCCGCGCCAACCACCGCCTGTCCACCAACGGCGCGACCGCCAACGGCGGCTGGGACGCTCCCAACTTCCCGTTCCGCTCCCACATGCAGGGCCACTTCCTGACCGCGTGGACCCAGGCGTACATGGTGACCGGTGACACCACCTTCCGGAGCAAGGCCGAGCTCATGGTCGCCGAGCTGGCCAAGTGCCAGGCGAACAACGGCGCGGCCGGGTTCACCGCCGGCTACCTGTCGGGTTTCCCCGAGTCCGACATCACCGCCGTGGAGAACCGCACGCTCAACAACGGCAACGTGCCCTACTACTGCATCCACAAGACCCTCGCCGGGCTGCTGGACGTGTGGCGGCACATCGGCAACACCCAGGCCAGGACGGTGCTGCTCGCCCTGGCCGGCTGGGTGGACACGCGCACCTCCCGGCTCAGCTCCAGCCAGATGCAGTCGATGCTGGGCACCGAGTTCGGCGGCATGAACGCCGTGCTGACCGACATCTACCAGATGACCGGTGACTCACGCTGGCTGACCACGGCCCAGCGATTCGACCACGCCGCGGTGTTCAACCCGCTCGCCTCCAACCAGGACCAGCTCAACGGGCTGCACGCCAACACGCAGGTGCCCAAGTGGATCGGGGCGGCCCGCGAGTACAAGGCCACCGGCACGACCCGCTACCGGGACATCGCGACCAACGCCTGGGCCATCACGGTCGGCGCACACACGTACGTGAACGGCTCGAACAGCCAGGCCGAGCACTTCCGCGCGCCGAACGCCATCGCGGGCTACCTGGCCAGGGACACCGGGGAGGCGTGCAACACGTACAACATGCTGAAGCTGACCCGGGAGCTGTGGACGCTCGCGCCGACCAGGGCCGACTACTTCGACTACTTCGAGAACGCCCTGCTGAACCACCTCCTCGGCCAGCAGAACCCGGCCGACAGCCGCGGGCACGTCACCTACTTCACGCCGCTCAACCCCGGTGGCCGCCGAGGTGTGGGCCCGGCCTGGGGCGGCGGCACCTGGAGCACCGACTACAACAGCATGTGGTGCTGCCAGGGCACCGGCATCGAGATCCACACCAAGCTGATGGACTCGATCTACTTCCACAACGGCAACACACTCTTCGTGAACCTGTTCGCGCCCTCCACCCTGAACTGGTCACAGCGCGGCATCACGGTCACCCAGACCACCTCCTTCCCGGTGAGCGACACCACGTCGTTGCAGGTCACCGGGAACGTGAGCGGGACGTGGTCGATGCGGATCCGCATCCCGGCCTGGACCCAGGGCGCGACGATCAGCGTCAACGGGGTGCAACAGAACATCGTCACCACCCCCGGCTCCTACGCCGACCTGAACCGGTCGTGGACCTCGGGCGACACGGTGACCGTGCAGCTGCCGATGCGGGTCGTCCTGAAGCCCGCCAACGACAACCCGAACCTCCAGGCCGTCACCTACGGCCCGGTCGTGTTGTCGGGCAACTACGGCAACACCTCCCTGTCGTCGGCGCCGACGCTCACCCCTTCGTCGATCACCCGGACGAGCACCTCGTCGCTCGCCTTCACCGCCACGGCCAACGGGGCATCGGTGAACCTGGGCCCGTTCTACGACGCCCACAACCACAACTACGTCGTCTACTGGAACGCCACCGGCTCCTCCAGCGGCGGCGGTACGGCGAGCTTCCGGCTGATCAACGTGGCCAGCGGGCTGGCGCTGGGCATCCAGAACATGTCGACCGCCGACGGCGGTCTCGCCCTGCAGTGGACCGACAACGGCACCGCCGACCACGACTGGGTGCCGGTGGTGGACGGGGGGAACCTGCGCTTCCGAAACGTCAACAGCGGCAAGGTGCTCGGCGTCGAGAACATGTCGACCGCCGACAACGCCCGGGTGCTCCAGTGGGGCGACACCGGCACCGCCGACCACCGCTGGGCGATCGTCGACGTCGGCGACGGCTCGGTCAAGATCCGTAACGCCAACAGCTCCAAGCTGCTGGGTATCCAGAACAACTCCACCGCCAACGGCGCCCAGGCGGTACAGGACTCCGACAACGGCACCGCCGACAACCAGTGGCGCTTCGTGCCCAACGGCGCGCGCCGCATCCAGAACGTGGGCACCGGCATGGTGCTCGGCGTCACCAACATGTCGACCGCCGACGGCGCGCTGGTCGTGCAGTGGGGCGACACCGGCACCGCCGACCACCTGTGGACGGCGGTCGTGGACACCGGCGGCTACCTGCGCCTGCGCAACTCCAACAGCAACAAGGTGCTGGGCGTGGAGAACGCCGCCACCGCCGCCGGGTCCCGCGTCCTGCAGTGGGCCGACAACGGCGCAAGCGACCACCGCTGGCGGTTGCGCTACGGCTCCAACGCCGCCTTCCGCATCCAGTGCGCCAACGGCGGCCGGGTCCTCGGCCTCTCCGGCACGGCCCAGGGCGCGCAGGTCGTCATCGCCGACGACAACGGCTCGAACAACAACCTCTGGAGGTTCCTGTAAAGCACGTGTTCGACCGGCAAGCGGGAGGTAAGTGAATTCCCGCCGGGCGAAGCCTCGGTGATCGGAACCGAGGCTTCGCCCGATCGCCGTACCGAGGACCGCGCGAGGATTCCAATCACCGATGGTCGGGCGAGGACTCCGACCACCGGGGGTCGCGCGAGGTTTTCGGTCACCGGTGCTCGCGCAGGGATTCCAGGAGGCGCGTCAACTCCTCGGTGACGGCGGGGAGGTCGTCGGGGTCGGTCGAGCGGGCCAGCCACAGGGCCGCCTCGTTCATCGCGCCGGACAGGAGGTGGGCGAGCGGCTCCACGGGCCTGCGGGCGATGACCCCCGCCTCGATCAGTGTGACGAGCGCCTCGGTGAGGTGCCGCGCCGAGGACGCCTCGTCCATCGCCCGCCACTCGTTCCAGCCGAGCACGGCGGGACCGTCGACGAGCATGATCCGTTGCACGTCCGGGTCGCGGCTCACCGCGAGGAAGGCCCGGCACCCCGCGACCAGTTGCTCCCAGGGGTCGTCGTACGCGTCGGCCGCCGCGGCGACCCGCTCGCCCACCTCCTGCTGCACCTGCTCGACGACCGCATGGAAGAGGTCGGCCTTGCTCTCGAAGTGGTGGTAGAGCGCGCCCTTCGTCACGGCCGCCGCCCCGACGATCTGCGCCAGGCTCACCGCGGCGTACCCGTGCCGCGCGAACAGCGCCCTCGCCTCGGTCACCAGCGCCCGCCTGGTCTCCAGCCGTTGCCGTGCCCGGTTCACCGTGGCCTCCCTTGTTGACGTACCAATGGTATGTTAGCTTCACATACCGTTGGTATGCGAAATGGACCGAAGGGAACGGCATGACCCTCACGAGCTTCTACCCGGTCGTCTGCACCGACCGGATCGCCGAGTCCCACGACTTCTACCGGCGGTTTCTCGGCTTCGAGACGACCTTCGAGGCCGACTGGTACGTGAGCATGCGGCGGCCGGAACCGCCGCACTACGAGCTCGCGCTCGTCGACCGCGCCCATCCGACGGTGCCGGAGAAATACCGTTCCGCGGTGCGAGGGCTGATCCTCAACTTCGAGGTGACCGACGTCGACGCCGAGCACGACAGGCTCGTACGACAGGCGGGGCTCCCGGTGGAACTGACGCTGCGCACCGAGGAGTTCGGCCAGCGGCACTTCATCGTGGCCGCGCCCGACGGCGTGCTCATCGACGTGATCACCCCGACCGAGCCGTCCGCCGCCTACGCGGAGCAGTACGCCCTTCCCTGATCTAGGACGTGCCCGGTGCGGACTCCCCCGTCGGCTCCCTCGCGGGTTCCCTCGGGGAAGACCTGGCCAACCGCCTGCCGAGACGTTGAGCGGGGGCCTCGATCAGGCGGTGGGTCAGGTAGCAGAGCGGCACCAGGGCGAGGAAGAACAGCGGAAGATTCGGGCTCACCCCCAGCAGGAGCGGGTGCAGCAGATAGAGGGAGAAGCTGATCACTCCGAGGTGGGCGAGCCAGCGGGGGAACGACCTGCGCCGCAGCGCGAACGCGGCCGCGAAGAAGCCCGCCGCCAGCAGGAGCGCCGGCGCCCAGCCGGGGTCGTCCTTCGCGAGGACCCCGCAGGCCAGCACCGTCAGCACGGTCACGATGGCGGTACGCCACCGGATCGCCCCCTGTTCCGCGCGATGAACGGCCGTACCGGCGAACATCATGGCCAGCACGATCAGGCCCTGCCACGCGCCGATCCGGCTGCCCAGCACCACCAGCACCACCCCGAGGAGACCACCGGCCACCGCGGCGGCCGTACGCACACCGCCCGCCGCCCGCGCCGACACCACGATGACCGCGACCGTCGCGACCCCGAGAACCGCCGCGACCAGGTCGGCGCGGCCACCGATCACCGGGCCAGGCAGCAGCAGCCCCAGGAGGACCGCCGAGATCGCCAAGGCGATCGCGGTCGCGGCCGACCGGTGCGCCCGCCCCGCGCTGAACAGCCCGGCCGCCATCAGGTAGAACGCCATCTCGTACGAGAGCGTCCACATCACGCCGATGACGGCGGGCACGCCGAGCAACTCCTGCAGCATCGTCACGTTCCCGAGGACAACGAGGGGAAGGGGACGCGTGCTCAGGCCGGGGTGCAGGGCGAACGTCCCGGCGTAGGCGAGCAGGAGGGCCAGGCCGAGCGCGACGAGCAGCAGGGGCAGCAGGCGGAAGGCCCGGCCGATCCAGAAGACCCGCAGGTCACCGCGCCGTTCCAGGGAGGCGGGGATGATATAGCCGCTGACCAGGAAGAACACGAAGACGCCCCAGGTGCCGACGTCGATCCTGCGATCCACCTCGGCCCAGAGGTCCGGGATGAAGGTCCAGCCGGAGTGGTGCAGCGCGACGGCGAGCGCGGCAGGCCCCCGCAGGGCGTCCAACCAGGCCAGCCGTGAGGGGATCGAGGCCATTCACCCGACTGTAGGCGATAGGCGTACTTTCCCGGACATCACCAGATCCGGGATCCGCGGAGATCAGCGCGAAGGCGGTGCAACCCTCAACAAGTGGGCGTAAGCAGTACGGTCACCGCTACATCCCACAAAACAGGCCAAAATTATCAAATCGGCCAGTTGATCCGTACCGGAGAAACAACTCCACGATCACCTTGCGAAGGGGCACCGATAGCCACCCTCGGACGATTTCACCAGAATCCGCATTCTTGATCTGGTAACGAGGAATCGCACGACATTATGATTCCTACGAAGCCTCACGGCGGCACCACATATCAGGACCGCGCCGCGTCGAGCGGCCTTCGGTTGGACGGAGAGATCCATTGACCCGGCAGACGAAGTTGGTCATGGCGATTGTGCTGATCATTCTTTGTGTCGGCGTCGGCATTTGGAGCTGGTATCTGTTCCAGTTGCCCCTCGAAGAAGCGGACAGCAGGTCCAGCGTCCTCTCGGGCTTCGCCAGCGTCGTCTTCGGAATGTTCGGCCTGATTTTCGGGTTCCTCGCGATACGCAGGCCACCGGAACCGCCCGCCACCCCACGTCCGCGCGGGCGTGCCACGAAATCCACCTCTGAATCACCGCCCGGCTCACGGTCGGTCCAGATCGGCGGAGACGTTCACGGCCCGGTCGTCACCGGTGATGACAACATCATCGGGAAATAAGCGGATCACCGATGCCGGACCCCCGCCCGCCCGATCGCCCGTCGGTCGCCGTCAAAGGAAACGTCCTCGGCTCGATCATCACCGGCGACAGAAACACCCTCATATTCGGCAGTTTCTCCAAGCGTCAGCAGAGGGCGATCTGGTCCGTCCTGCTCGCCATTCTCATCATCGGTTCCGCCACCATCATGATCATCATCGGCGACCGGGACGAGAAGGAGCGCCCGCCGCCGGTGCGCACCGGCGCGTACACGGTCCTCCTGCGCGGCAGCGCGTTCGGCGGCGCGACATTCGATCAGCAGGGCGAGCTGCGCATCCGCGACTCAAGCAGCCACCCGCCCTATGAATGGTGCCTCAAGGTGGGTAATCCATGGGGGGCGCCCGCGTACGGCGCCCTCTGGTTCGGGACCGTCGGCACCTGTTTCGACGGTGGGCTCGACAAAACGGTCGCACGTATCCAAGAAAAGGACGGAGAAACCCGCATCTCACCCGATGCCTCGCCCTCGGCGCCCGGACAGAGTGGGAACTCCTTCACCGCCACATCCGGACTCGCCTCAGGGGTTTACATACCCGACCGCGGCGAGGTGCGCTTCCGCGCTTCGGGCTCCAAGCTCGAAGGCACGATCAGTCTTCAGGGACTGCAGGGAACCGGCGAAAGCTCGATAGGCACCTTCACCGCCACCTTGAACGCCTCGCTCGTCTCCGACGACCCGGAAGCGGTGATCTCCTCCCCGGTCCAGCCGGTACCGTACGGCGGCCCCACGGACTCGACCTCAGGAAAGGGGGTTGCGAAAGCCAAACGCTACGCCATAAAGACCGTTGTCTCCTTCAGACAACTGGAGGGCGATCCACGGTCGATCAAGGACGCCCAGGCACGCTTCGCCGGTGCCGTCCTCGTGATGGACACCGGTGAGGGCGGCAGCTTCGTCTACGATCCCCCGGGATCCCGGACCGATGTCTTTCCGGTCACTGGAAAGGTGATAAGCGCCGAGTCCGTCTACATTCTGGCCGGCCAACGATCGTCGAAGGACGCGACCACCAAGGCCGTGGTCGGCGGAATGCTGGATCTCAGCGGGAACGAACCCAGCGTCAGACTGACCCTCACCACCACCACGACCGAGACCACCTCGTACGAGGCGGAAGCCGTGTTGCGGGAGCTGGACGACTGATCGCGCTCACGGACACCGCCACGGCCGGGCGGCGTGCTCAGCGGACCGGGTCGGAGGGGTTGATCCTGGGGACGAAGAGAGGGTCGACCGGCGTGAAGGGGAAGCGCGGGAGATCACGCTCGGACATGCCGAAGCTCGCGGCGAGGACCTCGCGGGAGAACGCCGAGGCGGTGGCCCGGTAGCCGATGTCGGCGGGCATGGGCTGGTCGAAGAAGATGAGGAAGTGAATGTCGTCCTCGCCGATGACCTCGATGTGGTGCGGAAAGGCGCGCGGCACGAAGTAGACGTCACCGGGGCTGAGCAGATACTCGTCGAGGGTGCCGTCGGGATCCAGCACCCGCATGCGCGCGTGCCCCTTCTCGACGTATCCCATCTCACCGGTGACGGGATGCCAGTGCGGTTCGCGCATCCCGCTCTCCTTGATGCGCAGGGAGTACATGGAGATGTCGTTCAGGGCAGCCCAGTACTGTCTGCGGGCGAGGTGGGCGCTGCCGTAGGCGTAGGACAGCGGCGGGTGCTGGCCTTCGACGTCGAACAGACGGGCGTTGGGCAGCCCGGCCGTGGACGGGACATCGGCGGCACCGGTACGGCGGACGATCTGCTGGGCCGCCGACCGGTCGAGTGCGGCGAACGCCGAGGCCGGCAGGCCGTAGGTGTTACCGAGCACCGCGTCGGTCATGGCGTTGAAACTGTCGTGCAGCGAGAAGTGCTGAGGACGTTCGTCGCGCAGCGCGAGAACGAACTCGGCGCGCTCGTCGCCGATGTTCTCGATGTGATAAACCGCGCCCGACTCGACGTGATACATCTGCCCAGCGGTGATGACGAACGAGGAGAAGTCGTCGGCGTTTCCGAGGATCGACACCAGGGCCGTTCCGGAAAGGCAGTAGCCGAGTTGGTTGGCGTTGACGTTCCACTGCGGCTCGCGGATCGCACCGGGTTCGAGGACGACGTGCTTGATCGAGAGCCCGCTGAGAATGGGCAGCGCTCCGGCGTCGACCAGGGTGACCGATCCGAGCTCGCTCTCGAACGCGGGTCGCGCGGTCGCCAGGGATGTGACGTGCGGTGAGGTGCCGGTCATGACGTCGTCCCCTTCGTTGTCGCGCCCCGCGCGATCGCGGCCGAAGAACGTGCACCGCCTTCGGGCCCCGGCCCGGGTTGCGTGATCGCGTCCGCGCCGGTGATGCACGCCTGTTTCCGCAGGTTAAGCAGCAAGTGCCCGGCTGTGACGTATCCTGCCGCGGCGTGTCGAAAAGATCACTAAAACATGACCTTCCACCGATACGCCGAGAACCACGCGACCACCGACGATCTCCTGCTTTCCACGGGCAGACGGCGGACAGGCGGGCGACGGGCGGAAAGACAGAGGGGCAAACGGCGGGCAGGCAGACGGATAGGCAGGCGGGCGGGCAACTCGGCAGGCAGACCCACGCGGGCAGATCAACAGGCGGGCAGAATCAAAAGATGACCTTCACGACACCGCCGAGAAGCGCCGCCTGGCGGCATCTCGACGCACGCGACGGCTTCGAGGTCGCCTACTTCCAGCCCTCGGACGACGGCCTGCGCGTCGAGGGCTGCACGACGGCGGTCGAGGACGGCCAGACCTGGATCGTCGGTTATACCATCGACCTCGACGCCGCCTGGACCACGCGAAGCGCACGGATCACGAGCCGGTCAGCCTCGGGAGCCCGGCAGACCGTCCTGGAGGCCGACGGCGCCGGCCACTGGCGCGTCGACGGCGAACCCGCCTCCCACCTGGACGGCTGTCTGGACGTCGACCTGGAGTCCTCGGCGATGACCAACACCTTCCCCGCGCACCGGCTGGGCCTGCGTGTCGGCGCTCGGTCGGCCGCCCCCGCCGCCTACGTACGCGCCACCGATCTCACCGTCGAACGGCTTGAACAGGACTACGTCCGCGTCACCGACGAGCGCTCCCGACAGCGCTACGACTACGGTGCCCCGGTCCTCGGCTTCACCTGCCGCCTCGTCTACGACGAGTCCGGCCTCGTGCTCGACTACCCCAAGATCGCCGTACGCGCGGCGTGACCGCCAAACCGCCAAACCGCCAAACCTGGCGAACCGAACTCCACCGAAGTGGCGCAGCGGCCGGGGGCGAGCAGTGATGGAATGGTCAGTGGCGCTAGCGAGGTGTCGGGGCGCGGCTTATCGCCACTGGCCGTTCCGATCCGGCTGGTTGCCGGGGCGGCCTGCGAATCCTTGGTCTCTGGGAGGGTCTTCTGGACGACGCCGATGGAGACCTTGACACCAGCGGACGCTGAGCGGGTTCGACCAGGTCGAAGATAGGGTCACGGGAGCTGCGGACGGGGTGCCGGAGGCGGCGGACCGGTGCGTCGAGCTGGCCAGGCTTGAGGGTGCGGACGTTGCGGATGCGTTCGAGGTCGAAATAGTCGGGGTTGATGGATTGGCGGCCGATGGTGCCGAGTCCGAGTTCGGTGAGGTCCTTGATGCCGATAGCGCAGGTGTCTTGGCTGAGTCCGTAGTGGGCCTTGAACACCGAAGGGCTGATCCAGGCTGGTTGGGGGCGCTGCCGGTGAGGGCGTTCTGGTCGAGCAGGATCAGGTACATGGCAAGGCTCGGGCCGGTCATAAGTTGGATGTAGCCGGTGGTCCAGAGAGTCGCCGGGATCTGGGCGTAGTAGTGGGGCTTGGCCTTCGCGGGGTCAGATGAAAACGCCGGCGGTGTCTACGTCGGCGTGCATGATCGGGTAGCCATAGGCGGTGCCGCCATCGGGATACACGTCTATCGAGTTTGGCGAGACACTCGACAAGTACAAGATCCGCAGATCGGTGGGCCGAACGGGGATTTGTTTCGACAACGCAATGGCCGAATCTTTCTTCGGGAAGCTGAAAACCGAGATGGTTCACCATCAAGCGTTCGCTACACGCGCTGAGGTGATCTCACCAAGATCAATAAGGGCGGTTGTGATTTGATGCCTTCAAAGCAGCGCCCGCTGACACGAACCGGGATGGATCGCGATGCCCCTGAAATAGGCGTGGAGCTTTCGGTAGAAGAGGTCTCACCACAAGTCTTCTTCAGTCCAGAAAGCCCCACG
>NZ_JBEZEZ010000025.1:0-125726 GCF_040649155.1 Streptosporangium sp. NPDC049046
CTCGGAGTGATGTGGTAGTTGCTCGAGACCTACCATCAGGTAGGCCGCGAGGCGGGGACCGCCACATCAAGTTCTACGAGCTACGGGACAACCTCGCTTCAGCTGCGCGTTCGCGCGTTCGCCGGGTCCGCGGAGCTTGGCGTGGGCACGGTTTGCCTGCTTCTGGGACTCGGGCTTGTTCTTGCCCTTGTACGGGGTGAGAACCGGGCCCTCGGCTCCCTGATATGCCTTTTCGGCCAGGGTGATGATCCCGGCCTGCTCCAGCGCGCGCAGGATGCCCCAGATGCGGGCGGCGCTCAGATCGTGGGCTTTGCCGGGCAACGCTCCAGAGGTCCACAGGATCGTCCCGTCCGGCGAGGCGATGACCTGGACGTTCATCCCATGCACGCGGTGCTTGCCGGAGAAGTAGGGCTTGTCGGCCTTGATTCGGTCGGTATGGATCAGTGTGCCGTCCAGGACCAGGTGGTGCAGCCCGACCCGCTTGGCTTTGCGCAGCGCCTGGCCGAGCTTGGGCGAGCGTGCCGACAGCAGCGCGACCGTCTCCTCCACATACCGCCCCGCGGTCGCTGTCGATACCCCGAAACCGGCCCCGAGCTCGGTGAACGTCTCGCCCTTGCGTAGGTGGACCAGCACCAGCAACGCCTGCTGCCCCGGGTTGAGCAGCCGCCATGCCGACCCGATCGCCTTGCGATGCCGGCGGATCAACCCGGCGACGTAGTTCAGCGTTGAACGCGACAAATCGGCAGCAGCACGATAGAAAAGCATCCGAAGCCCCTGGTTGAGACGGATCTGGTTGTGGTGATCAATCCATCTACCAGGGGTTTCTTACGTCGTCAGGCGAACGCCAGGCCCGCGATCATGCTGTGACCAGCAACCCGCCGCCAAGGGGATGAAAAAGCTTCACTGTCGACCTGAAGTGATGGGTGGTCTGTCTCGACTCCGTGTGTCGGGCTGGAAGGTGGCGATTGTCACCAACGGAACCGCGGACAACCAGCTCGGCAAGATCCAGCGGACGGGACTGGCTGAGGCCGTCGACGCCTACGCGCTTTCTGGACTCGAAGGCACCCGTAAGCCCGATGTGGGCCTGTTCGAGATTGCCGCAAAGCGGTGCGGCATGGCTCTGGCCGACGGGGGATGGATGGTAGGCGATCACCTGATCGCCGACATCGGCGGGGGGCGGGCCGCCGACCTTCGTACGGTCTGGGTCGACCGGGGGACGTGGCCGGGCCAGGAGCACGAGGCGGACTATGTGGTTACGGACGTGCTCCAGGCGATGGAGATCTTGTGGAAGAGCAGATGACCGAGCGGTTCAAACCCGCTCACTGATGCGCTACAAGCGCCTGACGAAGGCTCGCCACCGGGCTGTGGTCTCTTCACGATACGGGTATGGGGAAGTCTCAGAAGCGGCACCAGCCCGCCAAGTCCGATCCCGCGAAGCCGAGCGCCAAGGAACTTGAGGTCCGCCGAAAGCAAGGGGAAATCGACGCCCAGCGAGCCGCGGCCACGAAAGAGGGGAAGACGCTGAAGGTCACCCAGGAGGAGCGAGCACTCCGGGCGCAGCAAGGCAAGTTCATGCGCACCAGAGCCAACACCGCCGGCACCCCCGAGTACCAGAACCGCCAGCACCAGCGCGAGGCCGCCAAGACCGATGAAGCGATCTGGGAGAGCGCCCACGACCCCGAGACCTACGACTCCGACGATTGGTGATCTTGCTAACACCAGCGCTAACAACAGGTCTGGACGGACCTGGACGGTCGTGGATCGAGGGACCCCGTAGAACCCTCTCGAACAGGCCCGGAAGACGACCGTGGACGGTCCTGGACGGTCGTGTTCTAACTCGTAATGAAGGGGTCTTCACCGTTCTCCGGTCCCCCTCTATAGCGGGTGAGGCGGTTCAGGGTCGGTCGATGGTGTTCGGTCTCGGAAAGTGGTCGCGATAACGAGCGCCGCTGCGGCCAGCAGGTGCCACCGGATCATCATGGTCGCGTCGGTGAGGTGTTCGCCGTCCGCGACGATGAGAACCGCCACGAACCCCTCGAAGGTGGCGAGGGCGAGGAGCGCACCGATCCCCAGGGCGATACGGCGCCGTGTCTGACTCGCGATGCCGCCGCCGGCCGCCGCGGTCAAGGCGATGATCACGATCAGCACGCCGTCCACGTCGGCCTTGCAGGCCCAGGCCCCGGGTTGTTTCCATAGCAGTTCCACAGGGGGTGTGTAGGCGAACCAGCCGAAGGAGGTGAACTCACCACGTGGGAGAGCGAGGCGGCCGACCGTCCACGCGGCCGCCACCGTGGCCGCCGCCCAGAGCATGATTCCCTTCCGTGCCGGAGGCAGGGGCGAACGTGCGGCCAGGAGCAACGCGACGATGGCGGCGGCGTAGCAGACGATCGACGGCCAGGGCTCATCGACAGGAAAGGGCTGGCCGGTAAGGGGATGGGTGCCGGACGGAAGGGAGACGGCGAACAACCGGAACGCGATGACGGCACAGATCGCTGCGATTCCCAGCCTTGTGGTCCGTGGCGAGGCGCGTAGCAAGAGACCGGCCAGGACCACCGGCAGCAGGAGTTCGGCCCACGAGAGCAGTTGCCACCCTGGGCTCATCGTCATGAGGAAGGGGACGACAGATTCGGTTCCCCAACAGATCCCGACGTTCAACTCGGCCGCGCTGATTCTGGAGGTTTTCAGGATGACCGGTCCGGAAGCGGCCAGGATTGCCCCGACGCGGAGTGCTCCCGCAGGGAGGTGTGTCTCCGCATGCGGTGCCTGCGCCATGGTGGCCTCTCCGTTTTTCGCCGCTCGACGGTAGATCGACTCGGGTGACAGTAGCGGGCGAAGGTCATGATCCTGCATGAGTGGTGACAGCAGCCCTGACAGCAACGTCCCCGCACATGGACTCACTTTGGCTACCGTCCGCCGCCCTCTAACCACGGTCTTCGCTACCCGACCAGGGTGATTGGTCCGCCTGGCTGAAAAGCGGAAGGTCGGCGGTTCGACCCCGCCCCTGACCACCTCATCTGAATAGGACAATCGCTCTAAGCCGATCATGGACCGGTGCTTTTTAATCTTCAGTGACAGCAACGTCACTCGCGATCCATCTCGGACTCATACTCCGATCGGGTGTCGAGCATGTCGCAGATCCCGGTTTCTGCTGCGTCTAAGAAAGATGCCACCTCTTCCATGGCTTCATGGAAGAGCCGTATATGAATTCGATTCACATTGTTGAGCGTCTTTGCTCCTTGCCTGTTCACTGGATAGCGGAAGTGCTGAGATGTTGGGTCAAGGTCATGCAGCTGTAGCAGTACGCACTGTACGTTTTCCAGTTCGTCTGCCTCACCCACATGGTTAGCCTCTTGAAGGAGGCCGCGTGCCACGCGCCAGAGCTCATCGATGCGATGCGTCCCGTGCATTTCTGCAGGCTTGCCCACGTATGCCTGTAGATAGAGGGTCAGGGACTTGAGCTGGATCTCTGCGTAGTGGCGCCAGACTGTCAGAAAGGGAAATACCAAGGCGTCCTGGCCATGACCCGTCGCGCTTACTCGATCAAAGATCAGCTTGGCTGTTTGACGGAAGCCTTCGACATACCCGTTCCACTGGCCCTGCTGCCAATCTATGGAGGCAACAAACCACCAATCATCATCTTCTGCGCGGAGATCGGCCCCAGCGGAAGGCCAAGCCAAGGGTTTCGTCTCAAGTGGATCACCGTCCCAAGATTCATCCATGCGGAAGATTGTGCGCTACAACCAAGATCACCTCGACAAGTTTCCACTGATCGAGATGATCTCGACTGACACATGATGATCATCCAGGATGATCGCCAAGTTTGCCGAGGGCGTTGCGCTTATCGTCGAGGGAGACTTGGGCGTAGATGGTCATGGTCACTTCGCTATGGCTGACGATGTTGCGGACGACCTGGGCGGCACGCCGAGGTCGAGTAGCAGGGGTAGCTGGTAAATCGAATAGCCGAGCGTGCCGCGGTCAGCCCGGGATGATAGGTCTAACTAAGCGTGCCGCGCGATCCTCTGTCGCCTACGCTGCCGGGAGGCGGGCTAGGTACTCCTGCAGTTCGCGATGGCGGAACTGATAGGCGCTGCCCGCGATGCGGATTAGGCCCATCTTGTAGCACCTATCCAGGAATATACCGAGGCGCCACGGCAACCACTCAGTATTCCACCGTCGAGTGCAGAGCAGAAGAGCCACATATCGCCAGCCAGCGAGCCCGCGAAGAAAGCCGAGGGTGAGTCCCGCGAAGAGTCCGACAGCCAATGTGGTCGTGAGGTCTTCGTGCTTGCCCGTCGGTAGGATGATCAACAGCAACATCAACCCTATCGCGAGTCCGGAGGCGAGCCCGGCCACGATGCTCGAACCAGCTACTTTATGTGGTCTGGTAGGTGAGTAGTCTCGGGCCATAAGCCCGGCTATGAGCCCGACAGAGAGTCCGCCCCCGAGGCCGCTTCCAAGCGTGAGCGTCAACCAGTTTAAAGCATCACCAGTGGCTTTATACAGGACCGCAGAAGCGAGACCCCCTATTAAACCGAGTGCAATTCCTAGCGTGACTCTCAATCGGCCGGTGGGCGTGAGCAACGACGGTAGCCTTATCTTGTATGTGGACGGCCAGAAAAAGGTCCATGTAATGCAGAACTGAATGAGCATAAAGCAGATTGATACCGAAATTTTTGTAATTTCGGGACGTGGCGAGCTCGTTGAGTATACGTAGATTCCGAGGGCGAATGATGGAAGGGCCGAGAAAATTGCGGTGAGGGCGCGTGGCAGACGCACCCCAGCCAGAGGCCATAGCTCGTGAAGGGCTAGGTCGTAAGCAGAAAGAGGCCGGCCACCCACCATACGGATGGGGCGGCTTTCAGTAGGCGTATTGGCGTTGAGGTAGCGGGCCAGACTGCTCAGCCAGCGGTGGACGTGGTGTGCTGAGTAAGGGCTGCGGTTGACCGTAGTGACAGCCGGAATGAGCAGCGACAGGAGATGGTCACGAATCTTATGCTGGGTGTCCAAAGTCGCCATGGTGAGCTCGCCAGGATCCCGCAGGTAGGCACCGGTCTCCGGGTCACGCTGATCGTAGACCATAGCTGCAAGCGTGAGCCGCCAGGGGGTGGACAGCGCAGCTGCTAATGGACGGTTACCTCCTCGCCGCATTGCGGTCAGTACCGATTGCCAACGAGAATCGTCGCTAACACGCTCGCTCAGAAACGCGCGGGCCTTGGGCAGTCCGACTGGCCGCAATTCCACATGCGCGGCCTCACGCACCCATTCGTGAGATTTCTCCAGAGCCTGATACTGGCGGCTGCGGCAAGTGAGCACCATACTCGCCTTAGCGGCGCCATCAAGATAAGCGTTGCACGCTCGAACGGTTTGGGCACCGCGGGAGGCATAGCTAGGGTCCTTGGCGGTGTCCATCTCGTCCAGCCCGTCTATCACCGGCAGCACCATCCGAGCGGCGACTAGCGCACGGGCAGAGCTCTTAGGCACTTGATAGGTCTGAATTAAGTGACCGATAAGCCACTCGCGCACGGCTGTCTCGGGCGGGCGACTGGTGTCCAAAGCGGCCGCCGATAATCGCACCGGGACCGGGGCGTTGTCCGCCCGGCCCTTCAGCAGGGCGAGAATGAGTTCGATAACTAGCACGGTCTTGCCTGATCCAGGGTCTCCAGTGATCACCAATCGGCTAGGTGTAAAACCGCAGAAATAGTCGACGATCCTGCCCAAACTGCCCTTGGTCGCGGCACCAGTGATGTTGCGGGTCAGAGAGGATCTCAGCACGAAATCCACGTCAATCGATCGATTATGTCCGCCAAGGAGTTGACGGCGAGCCTCGGATTCGACCTCGTTGACAGCGATCGCCAGTCGTGCGGCTGCAGCGGTAACGTCTGTGTCTGTGTGATACTGCGCCCGTAGCGCAAAGGCGAGTGCTGCAACGCTACTGAGGTTGAAGTCCGGGAGTTAGATCATCGGCGGTGATCTATGGCCTTTGGATGACCTCGTGTTCGGTATGCCGGAGTTATGAGGTATCCGGAAGGCGGTGGATTGACCGCCAAAGACAGAGCGCGACGTGAGGCCGTGCGGCTGCGCGCGGCCGAGATGTTCGCTCAGGGAACGTCGCAGGCTGAGGTGGCCCGGCGCTTGCGGGTCTCGCCGATGTCGGCCAGCCGCTGGTATCGCGCCTGGCAGGCCGGGGGAACCGCGGCTCTGGCCTCCAAAGGGCCGGCCGGGTGGCCGTGCCGGCTGACCGAGGAACAGCGGGAGCGACTGGAGGCCGAACTGAAGGCCGGGCCGGCCGCCCACGGCTGGATCGAAGATCAGCGCTGGACACTGGCCCGGGTCGCCGAGGTGATCGTCCGGCTGTTTCATATCCGCTACAGCCTGCGCGGGGTGTCGCTGTTGCTGCATCGGATGGGCTGGTCGCCGCAGATGAGCGTGCACCGGGCCGCTGAGCGCGACGAGGTGGTGATCACCTGGTGGAAGACCGAGCAGTGGCAGCGGATAAAAGGACGGCGGCGGCTCAGGACGCGTGGATCTGCTTCCAAGACGAAGCCGGTCAGATCCTGAGACCGCCTCGGGCGCGTACCTGGTCGCGGCGAGGGCATACGCCCGTCGTGACCGTGTCCGGCAAGGGCTCGGGCCGGGTGTCGATCGCGGGCCTTCTCTGCTGCAAGCCCGGTGCTCGGAGCCGGTTGATCTACCGGGTCCGGCTGCACCGAGGCCGCAAAGGCGAACGTCGCAGCTTCGCCGAACGTGACTACGCCGATCTACTGGATGCCGCCCACCAGCAGCTCGGCGCGCCGATCGTGCTGGTGTGGGACAACTTGAACACTCACATCAGCGCCGCGATGCAGTCGTACATCGCTGTCCGCGATTGGCTGACGGTCTATCGGCTGCCTGCTTACGCCCCTGAGCTCAATCCGGCCGAGGGGATCTGGGCCAACCTGCGTAACGGGCTGGGCAATCTGGCGGTCGTCGGCCTGGACGCCCTCAACACGATCATCAAGACCCGGCTGAAACGCATGCAATACCGGCCCGACCTCATCACCGGCTTCTTCAACGAGACCGGTCTGCCCTTCGAACTGGCCTAACCCTGGAGATTTAACCTCAGTAACTGCGAAACTACCCAAAGCAATCACTGCGCTGACGGGGTCAAACTGCCCAACAGACGTGTCCGACCATGTTCGCCACGCCACCACGCCCGCCCCCACCAACAGGGCTAGCACAGCAGCGATGTACCAATGCCTTCGCCCCATACCTTCAACGCTAGACATCCAACCTTGGGCACCACCCACAATCGGCCTCACTGATGCTGGATCGCAACTGTCACACTGCGCGCCTCGCGGTGGCTGGCAATACCCAGCGGGCGGCCCGCTCCCGGATGGGCGTGGTTACCCCCTGCTCGGGCGCGCTCACCCTGTACCGGACCGACCTGGTCCTGGACAACCTCGACGACTACCTCAGCAGCGGCACGGTCGGCGACGACCGGCGCCTGACCCACTACGCCCTGCAGCGGGGCCAGACGGTCGCGGTCGACGACGCGTGGGTTTACACCGACATGCCCGAGACGATCCGCACCACCTACAGGCAGCGGACCCGCTGGTACCGGTCGTACTGGATCTACGCCCTGTGGGAAGTGTCGAACCTGCGAGCGCTGCCGACCGTCTGGCGGATCTACGCCATGGTCATGAGCGCGCTCAACCCGGTCACCCTGGTCTGGATGCTCGTCATCGGACCGCTGACGGGCAGCCCGTTCCCGTGGGAGGGTGCGCTGTACTGGGATGGGCCTGACCTACATTATCGGCAGCCGGTACGCCTTTCGGCGGCCGCAGGTGCGCACTTGGGCGAGGGTGGCGACGTGGCTGCTGGGCACGCCGTTCTTGCTGCTGCAGTACGGGGTGATCCGCCCGGCGATGTGGCACGCGGCGATCACGGCCCGCAAGACCGGCTGGGTCACGCGCGGGCCCCAGGTCGACGAGTCGGCCCTGTCGATGGTCACTTGAACACGGTACCCAGGTCGCCACCGGCGGCTGCGACCCGATCCTCGCCTGGGCCTGTCCGGTGGATGGCAGCCCAACTTGCTCG
The DNA here is from genome assembly GCF_040649155.1 of Streptosporangium sp. NPDC049046. Lineage (NCBI taxonomy): Bacteria > Bacillati > Actinomycetota > Actinomycetes > Streptosporangiales > Streptosporangiaceae > Streptosporangium > Streptosporangium sp. NPDC049046. The sequence goes on from NZ_JBEZEZ010000025.1 coordinate 8,077, forward strand.
TGGGGGTAGGTGCCCCACTGCTTGCTGGCCGTTGCTCTACTCCCACTTCGCCCCGTCCTGCAGGAAACGAAACCGGGACCTATTCCTCTGAATCACGACCAGGTGCCCGTCCCGTGATCTAACCCAGCTTTCGCTGCTCTCCAGGCAGCGACATTGTCCCTCAGCAACAGCCACTCGGTAACCGCGCAATTCGGCCTCTGGGGATAATCATGCAACCTACTTCTCGCAAGTCAGCACCCACAGTTTCGGAATACCCCTTGACCCGCTATCTTGTAGATCTCGAAGCGCAAGTCGACCCCGTCGACATGCCGCCGAGCGGCACCCCATCGAAGCTATGGGCCACTCAATCGTGATTATGAGCCGTGGCACGGGCACGATCGTCGGCCGCTACATCGGTGAGCACGCCGAGCTCTTCGATGCCCTATCGATGGCCAACGACTCCTTCGTCGCTAGCCTGTCTCTACCGCGACGACGTCCGTGCCAAGCTGCGAACCATGACTAAGCGACTGCTGGCCAAACACGGTTACCCACCGGACGCCCAGCCGACCGCTATCCAACTCTTCCTCCGCCATATGGAGACCTTTGAAGGAAGGCTGATCCTCCATTGGCTTGTAACCATTTGGGGACGCGACTCGCCCGTGCTTCCCACCGTTCAGCGTCGACTTCCCTCAGCGCTTTCCTTCCGGCCCCGGAGCGACGGTGAACACCGGAAAGCATGGCATCCACCTGGGAGCTTCAATGCCTGAAGACAAGAGACGTGTGCAGACCGGGGTGATCGGCCGCGCCGATTCGCTCATTCCTGCGTTCATGCCGTTGGATAAAGCGGACGCCGTACGCTACCGGAAAGAGCACGCGAGGGATACCTTCTGGTGTGGCGTCCACCTTGGCGGATGCGGAAAGCAACTCACAGGGAAGATATATGGCGACCGTGTATGCCACTTCGCGCACCACCCGCCTGTCGTGTGCACGCGGGCCGACCTCGGCGAGGGCGGAGCAGACCATCTGTTCATCAACAGAGATCTAACCAAATGGTTGCAACAGCAGACTCGCTTCAGTTGGACGCCAAAGTTCCACGGCTCCCCAAAGGGTCGCGGCTACACTTCCTTGGAGATCAAACCGAAAGGCAGCAGCGCCAACCCAACAATCTTCGTCCAACTCAGAGACGACGAACCAGGACGACCGGATAGATCTGAAAAAAATGCTCGACTACGAGTTCAAGCATTCTCAATGGGAAGCAAATATCTGTTCCGCAATTTCCTGCGGCGCGAAGGATTTGCACTCCGCATAAAATGCGTTAGCGATGGCCATCGGCGAATTGTCAAGATCGGGCGCCAAACCTCTGTCCGTGAGAATGAAATCCAGTGGTTCGACCTCCGTGAATGCCGCCTCTTGGATGGTGCAATCCTACTTCCCGGATTCGATGAAGGGCGCAACGGAAACAATTCTGCCCAAACGACCTCAACCTGGATCCCGCATGCCGCCTCCCGCCAAACTGTGCGGCGTAAACTTGCGAAACTCCTACTCCAGGTAGACCAGGCTCGGAAAGATGGAGACATAAAGACCGTTGAGACTATTATTGACCAAATGGCTTGGATCAAATCCTTACGACCGGAATTCGAACCCTTCGAAAGCAGGAGGATAGAGGAACACAAGACTTGGATCGATGCTGCCACCTGCTCTGCGCCGGCTGCGAAGAAGGTCGAAAGAGGGATTAGCGACCAGATCCGCTTAATGATAAGGGACATCCTCGATCAGGCCCGCGAAGAAATCGATGCGTCCCACCTCGCAGAAGCGAGGAAACTCCTGGCCCGGGCAAGAAAACTTCTTCCTCCCGCAAAAAATCCTGGTTTCGCGACCGAACGGGAGCAAATCAACTCCTGTGAACGTCTGCTCGGAAATGCATTAAGTTCATCGGAAGGCGAACACTTAAACGCTCCTGCCGAGCGATCGAGAGCGCCACAGCAAGTGGAAGATATCGCACAAGAGAAGCCAATACCCCCTGAAGTTCGAGATCCAGCGCAGGTCCAAGCACGATTGCTCATGGAAAAAGTCCTCACAGACTTGAACACGGCACGACAGCGAAATGATACGGACACTTGGATGCGCCTCTTTGATGAAGCGAGCACAGTGGTGGATCGTCTTGCTGAAGTGGATAAGACGTGGGCGGACCAAAGGCTAAGAAAAGAAGAGCAGCGTTTTCGGGATTTCGTCAAGGAATCTGAAGTGGCGAGCGAACTGGATGGGGTTCTGATTGAAGCGGTCGCGGCACTCAAGTCATCCGACCTTGCCCGCGCCCGCGAGCTACATGGAAGGGCATTTGAACTCTTTCAAGGAATATCGATCCGAGATACCAGGATTTTTATTAACCGACTGAATAGTTTGCAAAAAGTACTCAACGAACTCCGAAGATCCCCAGGTCAACCATCTGGTGTCAAACCAATGGTTCTGCCTACTGGTAGTACGGCCAAGCTCAATCAACCGATAGGGTACGCGATTCGCGAGAAAAAGAGACGGGCGAGTCAATATGTAGCGATGATAGAGTCTGAGATGACATTGAAAAGGGTTGGCCTTGTAAGTAAGCTATGCAAGGGGCTCGAAACCCTTCTCGCGAATGCTCCTGCTACGCATTTCCGCGAGGAAGTTCGCCAGCTTACTGAGTTCAAAGCATGGGTTCGCCAGAATTGGCCACATCGCAGATGAGTGCGGTCACTCGTCTGGTCGACAGGGGTAAGGCGCAGGAGCCTGCCGTGGGTTCCGGATTCTGTTGATCAGACGAAACCCTTGGCGACGAGCCGTGCACCGTGTTCGTCGATAATGTGCCGCCGACCCGATCCCCCAACGATGCGAATCCAACTTCCCACGGTCAGTTCGGCTCGCTCTAGTCGATAGCTGAAACCGCCATACATGCCGGGGACGGCAAACCAGCAGGCTGGGTTCCGCTGCTCGGTGAGTGTTTCCAGCTCGGGGAGGCGTAACTGGTGATCGGTGATCAGATCACCGACACGCTCGTGAATCAGCGTGTGAAAGTGGCGTTGGATCGACCCCATGGTATCGATCGGCAGTTGGTGGCGGATAACCGGCGTAAGCGGTACCAGGAGATGATGGTGTCCCATGCGGGCAGCGATGTCGACCGCCTGCTCTCCTTGAGTCGTGCGCAGCATGCGCCAGGCGCCGCTTGCAACCAGCTGGTGAGCAATGTCGGCGTCAGCACCGTGCCAGGCGACCTGGTGAAGCGGGGCGTATCCGCTACCGCCGCCGACTCTGCCGCCGTTGATCCAATCAGGGTGTTCTCCGAGCAGGTCGAAGACCGTAGACCAGTCACCGTCACGCGCCGCGTCGGCCAGCTTGTCGCGTCCCTCGATCACCCAGTCGCTGTAGCTCGACCGCAGAGTGACGCCGTCCCACGTCGATACCTCGTCTTGCCTCATGCGGTACCTATCTGCTCGGCCACCGGAGATACACCAAGGAGTTTGCCAGGACAGGTACACCATCCGTTTCAGCGGGCGCCGAGTTCTGAAGGATGTCATCGTGCTCGATCCGGCCCGGATCGCCTGGCACGGTCGTGGGCACCTCATCTTCCATCTGCCCGAGCATTGTTGCCGCCCCAGTCAGGTACGGGTCGTATTGAAGAAGAGCCGACCAGACTCAGGCCCTAACCTGTAGCTGCCGGCGGTGATGCTCACCCTGCAAGGTTAGTCCGCACCCGAAGGGCCCCAACGGTTACGTACCGTCGGCATGACGAACCTCAGGAGCAGATGCACTCTTTGGCCGCCTGTTGCGTTTCACAGTTGGAGCTTGTGTAGAGGTGTGGTGGGGAGGGCGATCCAGCCTTCGGTGCGCGCGGAGTCGGCATGCTCTTGATCGGGGACGGTCACTAGACCCTGGGACGACGCACGGGCGGTGAGGGCGGCGATAACAGCGTCTGTGGCGTCGTCGGAGACTCGGCAGGTCTGCTCGTATGCGCCGAGGTCAAGCCACGGTGCCGCTGCCTGTAGCTCATCCACCAGACGCCCGAGTCCGCCGAGATTCGAAGAACGTTTGTAGTTGCGGTAGGGCAGTTCCCACCGGTTGAGCGACGCCGCGGGGTAGACCTCCACAACGATGCCGCTGCCACGGCGATCAACCAACTGGCCTTGCCGTGCAAGTTCGGCCAGTAGGCCCGCGCAGCGCATGGCGGTATGGCCGATGCGATCAGCAGAGACGCTCAGGGGCGTGAGGCCGGTCAGGTCATAGACCACTTGGTCGGTGACCCGGAGGGCGAGATTCCTCCGCCAACTATGTCCCGCAATGTCGCTGGGTATATCGACGTGTCCAGCGCGGTGTGCCGTGACGAATTCAACAAATTTATCCGGCCAGCCGAGGGGACAATCGATACCGGCCTTGTCCGCGCCCATGACTGCCTCAATGATCAAGTCATCATCTGCCCGAATCTCAATCTCGCTGACACGGGCACCGTTCGCGGACCAGTCGAGCCACGCTACCGAGGTCCTGACCGCCTCCGCTGCAAGATCAACTCCAACTGTACGCATCTCCTCACAATAGGACAGCTGTTAATCAGCCGCTGGTGGTTGTATTGGGCTCGGGCGGTGAATTCGAGTGATCATCGCAAGTCGACAGCCCCCGACCTAGAGCTATTCATGATCACACCTCAGCACATCTAGGCAGCCGAGTGCAGCTGTAGGCAGCCCTGTGCCGGTGGCCGCAGAATATACACGGAATGATCTTGACGGCGTTTCCGCAGGTTCTCTCCAACTCGGCGAACCGCCAACACGCCAGAGTCTCCCGATTCCGCAGCCGTCCCAAAGCTTCTACAGAGTGATCTCTGCGCGGGTCATGCCCGTCATATAGATGAACCGGCCAGAGGCCGTCACGTGGATGAGCCCACGGACTACGGACGAGGGCTGGAAGTGCGCTCCAGGTCGGTGATGTACGTGACATCGGCGCCTGAGGGCACGCCGAAGGTCTCGCGGGCCTCTTCTCTGACCACATCGTGCATGTCCGAACCTGTGGCGGCCAGTTCCAACGCCCGCGGCGCTCCTTCGGGAGAGAACATCTCACGCACCGAAGGGGTGTTCAGGCTCCCGTCCAGAGGTTCCCCCACCTGCCGTACGGTGAAGCCTCCATTGACTGACTCGACGGTCAGAAGAAGCGAGGTCCGGTAACCGGTGCCGCCGACGAGCAAGGTCCCAGAGCGGGCGAGTTCCTCACACGCGGCCACGACCCCAAGCAGTAGTTGAGAGCTCTTCCGGCGTACCTCCACGAATTCCTCATGACAGAACACACGCGGACTCAGGTCCGGCCTGTCACTGGCCAAGGCATAGTTTCCGACACGATCGGGATCTGTCTCTAAGAAACGGTCAGCGGCCTCAAGGAGCGCCTCGCGCGTCGAGGAGTCGACCGAGACAACCTCCTCTTTGGCTGTACCAGGGTAATCAGACCAGGACGGTTGCGTGGCGGACCAAGCGGCGGCCACGACCCCAAGCGCTAGGGCGGCGCTTCCCCCTGCAGCCAGCCACCGACCCGAAGCCGCCATTCGTCCCTCGTGCGTTTTCGACATCGCTACCCCATGATTTCAGCCGAGTTACTTCCTGCTCTTCTTGCCGCGACTACAACGAGAGACCAAAATACAACATAGATCATTTTGCTGTGAGTTCTCAGACTGAACCTTTTCATCCTCAGGCGGCCTGTGCGACGCGGTGGTTTTGAAGGACGGCGATGGCCTTGCACAGGTGGCCGAGCCAATCATGGTATCCCGAGCGCGATACCTTCAGCACTCGGCAGGCCACCGCGATAGGGATATCATCGTCAGCGAGTTCACGGACCAGCGAGTACGCTATTTTGGGAGAACGTTCTCACGCGCGAAATACGCGGCTGCGCGTTTGAGGATCTCGTTTTCCAGTTCCAGCTGTTTGTTCTTTCGTCGCAGCTCGGCGATTTCGGCTTTCTCGGCCGTCGTGAGCCGACCCGACGTTTGCCCTTCCTGGTCGGCGTCGGCCTGGGCCAGCCAGTTTTGCAGGCAGGAACGGCTGATTCCCAGTTCCTTGGCCAGAGTGATGATCGGTTTGTCACCGAGTCGGGCCAGCGTGACGGCGCGCTCACGAAACTCAGGCGAGTGAGGTGCAGGCACGAGTCCCTTCCTTCCCAGCCGACGCAAGGTCGACTCAGGCGAGGTGTCCGTCCTGCGGGGGGGGGGAACCTCAAGACGCGTTCGCTCGACGGAGGGATTGCTCGTCGCGCTCGTGCGTCTTGGGCACGTCTGCTGACGGCGTCGAGCCACACCTGGTACCCGAGGCGTCGCCGTGGAGAGAATGGCGCTGCGGCAAGTACATCCGGGAGGGTCAATGACCACAATGTCCGGCAAGGTGTGTCTGGTGACCGGCGGGACCAGCGGGATTGGCCGGGAGACGGCGGCCCGGCTGGCCGAGCTGGGGGCCACCGTGGTCGTCGTCGGGCGCGACGTCGAGCGAGGGCGAGCGGCCGTCAAGGAGATCCGGCATCGGGCGCCCAGAGCCGAGGTGGACCTCCTGACGGCCGACATGTCGAGCCTGGCCGAAGTGCGCCGGCTGGCCGCCGAGGTGCTGGAGAAGTACCACCGGCTCGACGTACTCGACAACAACGCCGGTGTGATCATGCTCAAGCAGCAGTTCACGGTCGACGGCTACGAGACCATGTTCGCCGTCAACCATCTGGCGCCGTTCCTACTGACCAGCCTGCTGCGGGAACGGCTGGTAGGCAGCGCGCCGGCCCGCGTGATCACGGTTTCGTCCAATGTGCATCGCTCGGCCAAGCAGATTCCCTGGGACGAACTGGCCCGCGGCGAGCCGAGCTACCCGCTGTCGAAACTGGCGAACATCCTGTTCACAGCCGAGCTGGCCAAGCGCCTGACCGGCACCGGCGTGGTCGCCAACTGCCTGCACCCGGGCCTCATCCGCACCCAGTTGGGCCGCGAGGTCCGCGGCGTCGCGAAGCTCCTCGTCGCGGCCGCCAAGCCCTTCATGGGTACCGTCCAGACCGGCGCGGCCACCCCGGTCCATCTGGCCAGCGCCCCAGAGGCGGCCGAGGTCACCGGAGGCTACTTCTTCCGCGGCAAGCAGATCGAGCCAAGCTCCCTGGCCCGCGACCCCGAGGCGGCCGCGCGTCTATGGACCCTCAGCGAGGAGCTGGTGGCGTAAGCCGAGCCAAGATCGTCGCCATGTGGCGCGCTCGCCAAACTTGTGATCAATGGCCTGCTGAGCGGCGTACGGACAGTGACGATCGACGTGAGCCGCAGCACCGGCTCAGCGGCAGATCCGCATGGGTCAGAATGTGCCGATGACGATCTCCGCCGACACGCTGCCCGACCCGGTGCCCGGCACCCGCAGGAATGGATGAGCTGGTAAGAAGGTCGACACCTGAAGTATGGTCTTAAGTATGGCAACAAAGAAAGTGACGGTGACGATCCCCGAGGAGCTCCTTGACGAGATCCGCGCGGATGCGGCCGAGCGAGGCCTGTCGGCGTACGTCGCCGAGGCGTTGCGCTTCAAGCGTGACCGGGATCGGTTGCTGGAGCTGGTGAACTGGCTGGAGGAAGAATACGGGCCTGTCACCGATGACGAGCGTGCGGCAGCACTCGAGGAGTTGGAAGACCTCGACGCCGAGCACGAGCGTCGCCGTGCGAGCGGAAAGCGCAACGCAGGAGAGGCTGCGTGAGCCAGCGAAGCGGTGATCGCGGGCAGCCGCTACGGATCTTCGTGCTCGACTGTCAGGCCTTGTCCCTGGCCGTGCGTGGCGACAAGAAGATGATCGCCTGGCTCGACCTTGCGGCCCGGGGGCAGGCGGAGGTGGTGACGTCTCCGATGACGGTGGTTGAGGCCTACGACGGCAGGATCACCGAGCAACGTTGGGATTGGGTGCTTTCCCGGCTCAACGTCCCCCATATCGGGAAGGACGAGGCCCGCCAGGCCCATCGGCTCCTGGCCGACGCCAAGCTGCACGGCCACAAGTACGCGATCGACGCGGTCCTCGCCGTTATCGCACGGCAGCAGAAGGGACAGGTCACCGTCTTCACCTCGGACGTAGACGACCTGGAGAAGCTCGTCCCGGACACGATCGTCGTCAAGAAGGTATGAACTGCAGGCCCGTCACCGGGTCTGTGCTCGCCTTGAGGCTTGAGGAAGGCCGGGGCCGCTCCGCGTTTTCCGGACGCGATGCCCAGACAGGGTGCCGACCGCTCTGGAGGCAAGAACCACAAGCTGGATCGAGGTGCTCTTCGTCGCGCCCCTGTACGTAGTTCGCTCGTCAATCTCGTGCCCCATCGACTCCGAGCACCTCAAAGTCAGACCCTCACCTCCGCAGTGTGCGCATGCCCGCGACTCCCCCCCACCTCCACCCTGAGCGCACCCCTGGCCTTCCGCACACTACGATCGCCCTCCCTCACCGATTTCACCCGCCAGGGCAACGTCACCTTCACCTCGTCAACAGTCCGAGACGGATCGGACACCGCGAGCCGTACCCGCTCCCCCACCCGCCGGACCAACAGCGTGCAGGGGCCGTCCACGCTGAGCGGCCCGTCCTGGGTCTCGACGGTCCCCCCACGCCAGAAGACGGCCGCGATCACCCCGTCGCGCGAGATGGCCTGCACCGCTCCGGAATTGGCGAGGATCTCGACCCGCCCCGCATACGCCTCCATCTGCGTGATGGAGGCGTCGGGCAGCACGGCGTAGGCGTAGCGGGCCTTGCGGGGGTTGACGCCGTGGTCGATGACGATCGTCGTGTAGTGCCTGGTGACGGGGGTGGTGTCGCCACCGGTGGTGGCGCCCTTGTCGATGTCGCGCCAGCGGCCGGTGCGCTCGGCGCGGATCACCTTCGCCTTGGCGCCGTCGAGGAGCGCGTAGCCAGCCACCCCTGGCAGGTGGATCCAGCGATCGCCCTGGGTCAGCGACGGGTGCCGGTCGTGGGTGTTGCGGTTTTCCACGATGGTCTCGATGCGGCGGCCGTCGGAGGCGGTGATGCCGGTGCCGAGGGCGATCACCGCGTCGTCGAGCATGAACCACGCCTTCTTGGCCCGTAGTGAGGAGCCGCCGGCGATCAGTTTCATCGCGGCCACACCGTACTCGCCATCCAGCGCCACGCCGCCCGCCCACGGGGTCGGGGGCAGGCGGCGGTGGTCGTGCGGGAGGTCGGCGCGTCTGCGGGTGTCGACCGTCGTTCCCGGCAGGCGGTACGGGTCGATCGTGGGCCACAGGTCGTCGTTCCAGTGGGTGAGGTCGCCGGTGTAGAGGTAGGTCATGCCGTCGCCGGTGTACCAGCCGTGCAGGTTCTCCCGGTTGATGGCCTCGGCGGCGCCGATGCGCTGCGAGCTCATCGAGATCGCGTACGCCCAGGTGGGGCGGCGGTGTACGACCCGGTCCATGTCGGCGAAGACGTACGTGCCCGTCGTGCGCTCACCGACCGGCACCGCGGGGTCGGTGAGCAGGGCCGTGGCCCTCGCGATGCTCGCCGGGGGTGCGTACGTGCCGTAGGGGACGGCCTGGTTGCGGGTGAGCCAGCCTTTGACGAGCGGTCGCCAGCGGCGGGCGTGGCGTTCGGGTGCGGTCTCCAGCAGGGTGAGGACGGCCTCGACCGCCTTGTGTCCCGAGTGGTGGTCGCGGTGGCCCTGCACCGAGATCTGCCGGCCGCGTACGCAGTCCATCATCAGCCCGTCGAAGACGAACGGCACGAACGTGCGGTCCACCAGGTCGTAGATGTTGCCGATTCCGGTGATCTCCCACGGTGACCTGGAGAGCATGGCGATCAGTTTGGCCACGCTCTCCAGGTAGTCCACGCCGTAGCTGCCGGTGTAGGGGTACACGTCGTGCTGGATGAACGACCCGTCGCGGTAGAAGCCGTCGCCCGGGCCTCTGGTCGGCCGCAGCAGGTCGGAGACGGCGTTTCCGGCCCGTCTGACGAGGCGGGCGTCGTGGGTGAGGACTCCGCGCATCGCCACCGCCATCGCCTTGCCCGCGCGGTTGGCGCCGGTCTCGACGACGCCGGGGTGGCTGACGCGGCGTTCCGGGTCGGGGCACCAGCGGTGCAGGGGGCGTAGCCAGCGATCGAGGCGGCCCGAGGGCAGGCCGTCGTACAGCAGTGCGCAGGTGTCGGTGAGCGCGCGGGGGACGCCGATCTCCCACCAGTACCAGTTGCTGCCGCGCCGGTCGAGCCCTTCGTGGTACGCGTGCTCGTACAGGAAGTCCAGTGCTCGGACGGCGGTCCGGGCGACCTGGCCGTCGTGGTGCATGGCGGTGCCGGGTGTGGCCCAGGCGAGCGCCAGGGTGCGCATGCGGTTGTAGGAGCGGTTGAAATTGCCCGTTCGAGGGTTCGAGAGCGGCAGGTCTGGCCACAGGCTCGGGCGGCCGGGGGCGGGGTTCAGCTTGCGCAGCACCGCGTTGGCCGAGCCTTCGAGTGCCCGCGTCCTGTCGATATAGGTCGCGTCGGTATGAGCGGAGGTGTCCGACCCGCCGGCCATCAGGTTCACCCACCGCTTGCGCGCGTCGTCGAACGCGGCGGCGCCGGCAACCGCCTCGGCCGGTCTGTCCCACAGGGCGAGACCGGCCACCGTCGCGGCGCCCAGCAGGGCGGACCGTCGACTGAGGGGGTGGGTCATGGCGGCTCTTCCGGCAATAGTGCAAATATCAGACGAAAAGATCATAAGTCGACATGCGGGTGGATCATCCGGCTCCTCTGACGGTGAGCGGCGGTGAGCGGCGGTGAGCGGGCGTACGGACGTCGTCGGGAACGCGCGCTACCCGGCTCGGGCGGTGACATGCCGACCCGTTCGGCCGACGGCGTCCCACCCGCTTGAGTATCCCAAGCCGCCGGCCTACCCGCCGCCCCCAAGAGCAGGTCGAGCGTCCCCCGGTCGCCGTCACCGGCTTCGGGAACTATCGGGAGAACCGCGTCGCGGCCTCCCCCATGAGCCGGCCCGGCGGCAGACGTCGCCCGCAGAGGACGAGCAGCAGGTCCTGGGCCGGCCCCCGGAGCGGTGTTCCCGTCCCGTGGCTCCAGTCGAGGTCGGTCGCCCGCAGCGCGACCCCCGCGAGGTCGGTTCCGAAGAACGCGATGTTCTTCGGCCGCATCCCCGCCAGCACCATGGCCACCCGATCGAGGGGAACCAGGCGGTCGAGTCCCAGACCCACCGTGATGTCGAGCCCGTGGATGACGTCGTGCGCGAGCGCCCCGTGGACGCCTCCGCCGGGAGGTGTCCACGGATGTGCGACGTTGTCCCGCAGCGAGGCGAGCAGTCTCTCGGGCGGCAACCTGACGGCGTCGCGACGGGCGCACCGATCGGCCATGCGATTGACGTCTCCGCGTGCCTTCGCCAGCTCCACCAGGGTCCTTCCGAGCGAGGTACGGAAGGGCATCGTCGTGTGGGCGACGACCTCGCGGACCCTCCAGCCGTCACACAACGTGGGCGCATCCCACTGTTCGGGGCGCAGGGCCGCGAGCAGGTCCGCCTGTTCGCGGCGTTCCGTCACCAGTGCGTCCCGAAGTCGATCTTCGGTCATCAAAGTCTCCTCGTGCTTGTTCGGCGCGTACGTTCACGGCGTGGTCGCGGTATGGGTACGAACGCGGAGCCGGAAAGTCATCGGTCCCCCCGCGTGATGTGTCGGTGGCGGCGCATACGGTCGGGGAATGGCTGAAACGCTGACCGGTGAAGGCTCCCGGCTGGAGCCGTTCCGGGTCGAGCTGACCGGTTACTGCTATCGGATGCTCGGCTCCGGCTTCGAGGCCGAAGACGCGGTACAGGAAACGCTGCTGCGTGCCTGGCGAGCGTTCGACCGCTACGACGAGCGACGGGCGTCGCTGCGCACCTGGCTCTACAGCATCGCCACCAACATCTGCCTCGACATGCTGCGCAGCACGCAACGCCGGGCCCTGGCCATGGATCTCAGCCGGGCCGCGGACGGCGGATCGAGCATCGGCGAGCCGGTGTCGGAGCGGGTCTGGGTCCAGCCGGTTTCGGACGCTCTCGTGCTGCCGATGGACGGCGATCCGGAAGAGCTGGCCGTGCGGCGGGAGACGATCCGGCTGGCGTTCGTCGCCGCGTTGCAGCACCTGCCGCCCCGGCAGAGGGCGGTGCTGATCCTGCGTGACGTGTTGCGGTGGAAGAGCAGGGAGGTCGCGGACCTCCTGGAGACCACCGTCGCGTCGGTGACCAGCGCGCTACAGCGGGCGAGGTCGACGCTCAAGACGGTCGACGCCATGCCCGGTGAGCCGTTCCGGCCGGCCGACCCGGGCCAGCGCGAGTTGCTCGCCCGCTATTGCAGCGCGTTCGAGCGTCACGACGTCACCGCGCTCGTCGCCCTGCTGCACGAGGACGCGACGATGTCGATGCCTCCCTTCGCCTGGTGGCTTCGCGGCCGCGACCTGATCGAGCAGGCGCTGCTGGACCCGAACGCGTCCTGCGCGGGCGCGCGTCTCGTCCCGGCCGCGGCGAACGGCTCGCCGGCGTTCTGGCAGACCAGACCCGGTCCCGATGGCGTTCACATGCCCTTCGGGCTGGTTCTTCTGGACGTGTCCGGAGGTCTGATCAGCGGCATCACCACATACCTGGACGCCGACCGGCTGATCCCGCTTTTCGGCGCTCCGGCCGCGTCTTTCCCGTCGCCGCGATTGTTTCCCGCACACCGATGAGTTTCGTGACGCCACGGCGTATCCCCGTGGACGGCTACTCACCACGAACTAAAGGAATGACCATGGCGACCATCCAGCCCATCATCGTCACACCCGACCTGGATCGACTGCGAGCCTTCTACGAGCGCCTGTTCGGGGCGACGGAGGTGAGCCGCTTCCCCGACGACGGACCCGTGTTCTTCGTGAGCCTGAAGCTGGGCGACTCTGAGCTCGGGCTGGTCAGCGAGGCGGCGGCCGACCTGTCCGCCCCGCAGCGGATCCTGCTGAGTGTGCAGGTCGACGACGTCGACGGCCTGCTGGACCGGGTCGAATCGGTCGGCGGACGGGTGCTCGGCCCGTCGAACGACATGCCATGGGGAGAACGGGTGGCCCATGTCCACGACCCCGACGGAAACAAGGTCAACCTGACGCAGTCCCTCCGGTAGAACGCCGGACAGCTCAGGCGATGACGCGCCACGGCGACACCGTCTCGGTCGTCCTGTCTCGCCCTGCTTCGCAAAAAGGACTCATGCGTCCGTGTCTCACAGGAGTCCGGCAGAGAGGGGATGCGCGGTAAACGGCCACCGTACCCGCTGATCATTCGGGCCCGTCTCCGGTATGCCCTGGAGCGCCGGTCGAAGGGCGCCCACATTCGAGGAGCCGAGTGGGATGCCCGCCGCCCCTTTCCCACGACATGTTGGAAATTTCATAATCCCAACATGTCGCGGGAAAAGGGGGATGAGCTGGCGCCTCTGCTGTTCCTCTCCGACTCTCGCAAGGTTCGCAGGACCTCACCCCAAGGAGACAGCCATGGCCATTCCCGCCGCTGAGCTGGCCGGATACGCCGACGTCGTCTTCGACGTCGCCGTACCGGTCGTCGCCGGTGACCGGGTGCTGATCAACGCCGAGATCGAGCACGCCCCGCTCGCACGTGCCCTGGCCGAGGCGGCATACGCCCGAGGTGCCCGCTATGCCGATATCTGGTATTTCGACCCCTATGCGAAGCGATCCCGGGTTCAGCACGCGGACGCGGCCACGCTGAGCGAGGTCCCGGCCTGGCTGGACGCACGTAACGAGGAGCTGGCCCGCCACTGCGGCGTCCTGCTCAACATCCGCGGCGCCGTGGCACCGGACCTCCTCGCCGGGCAGGACCCGGTACGGGCGGGCCTGGACCGCATGCCGCACCTCACGTCGAGGCAGCGGCTGCAACTCGGCAACCTCGTCCGCTGGACGATCGTCCCCTGCCCGACCGCGGAATGGGCGCGCGCGGTCTTCGGGGAGCCGGACGAAACCCTCCTCTGGCAGCACCTGCGCCCGATACTGCGCCTGGACCGGCCCGATCCCCGCGCCGCCTGGGAGCAGCGGATCACCGAGCTGCTGGGCCGCGCGGAGGTGCTGAACGGGATGCGGCTCGACGCTGTCCGGTTCGAGGGGCCGGGCACCGACCTGACCATCGGCCTGCTCCCGGACGCGCACTGGACCGCGGCACGCCTCGAATCCGTACGGGGGCACCGCTTCCAGGCCAACCTTCCCACGGAGGAGGTGTTCACCACCCCTGACCATCGCCGGGTGGAGGGCACCGTCCGTTCGACGCGGCCACTCGCGCTCAACGGGAGCGTCATTCGCGACCTGGAACTGACCTTCACCGGCGGGGTGGTGACAGAGGTGCGGGCGAGCGCCGGCGCCGACGTGGTTCGCACCCACCAGGCGACCGACGCGGGCGCGGCCCGTCTGGGCGAGCTGGCCCTGGTCGACGGCTCGTCACCGGTCGGGCGATCGGGCCTCACCTTTCTCGAGACCCTGCTGGACGAGAACGCCACCTGCCATCTGGCCTGGGGTGCCGGCCTGCCTCCTGGCGTGCCGGAGCACCTGCGCGAGCGGGACGCCGCCGGGCTTGAGGCGGCCGGGGTCAACGTCTCCGGTGTGCACGTCGACTTCATGGTGGGCGGCCCCGACGTCACCGTCACGGGGATCGGGCACGACGGCGGTGCGATCGAGTTGCTCCGCGACGACGAGTGGCAGGTCTGAGTCGAAGCCGAGTCCGCGGATCCGGTCACCGAGGTGATCGTTTTTCAACCTTCCGCCTGATGCGGCTGTCTCCTGCCATCAGGAGAGGACTTACCTGGAGCGGGTGGTCGATAACGGTCGTCCTGGCAAAGCCAGGTGAAGCATCCGGGCCGAACGCGAAGCGTGCTCCATGCGCGGGGCGAAGTACCCCCGGAGGGTCGTGCGTCGACGACTCTCCTGGGCGTCGCCTGGACGAGTCGCCCTTTGGGACGAGCGGCTCGGGTCCGAGGGGGCCCATCGCGCGTGGCCTTCCGCTCCGGAATCGACACAGGGATATCTATTGTGCACTGAGTTCACGATACGCTTTACTCGTGATGCACGTTCACCCTGACCGAGGCCACCGCGCGACGGGCGCGTCTCGCGCGCCCTTCCGACGCGATCACCAGTCGAGTCTGTGAGGTCCCCGACTTGCCGACGGCTTCCCGCACACGAAGACGAAGCGTTCTGAGCGATGGCGGCACCCCGGAGAAGGCAGGAGCCTTCGCCTTCAGAAAGCCACAACAACCTTGGAAGCACATAAGCCGCAAATCGGTGCCGACGTTCCGCCAAGTCACGCCGATCACAGGAATCCTGTCCCGCTTCCCGGAAATTTCGGCCCGCCCTTTACGACAGGGCGCACGATATGCCCAATATCTACACCGATAACCATCTAACCTGGCCACCACATATTCCAGGGTGTAGCTTCACATCGATGACTCAAGGCGCTTAATCCGTGATAAATGATCAAATCCCCGCCAGGTGGCCTGTCGGCACCCTCATGGACAGAATCAGCCCGGAGGAGCGGAAGGAACTCCTGGATCTCGCGCCGCCGTCCCCGCGGCAGGCCGGCGAACCGCTCATCTATCACGGAGACCGAGAGAGGTCCGAGGTCTATCTCCTGAGGTCCGTCCCGGGCCAGCGGATCACCGCGTGCGTGAAGGTGACGGCATACCTGAAATCGGGTGGATCAGCCATATTGGGCATCCGGGTCAGCGGTGATGTGGTCGGCGAGCTGGCGGCTCTGCGCAGGGAGCCCAGATCGGCTGCGGTCACCGCGTGCAGTCCGATGTGGGTGCACGTCATCCGCGCGGAGGTGTTCACCGACTTCCTCGACCGTCATCCGGCGGCATGGAACGCGTTCGCCAGGATGATCGCCGACCGGCTCGACTGGGCCAACCGCAGAAGAACCGACTTCGCCCAGTTCAGCGTGCCCGTACGGGTCGCGAACGTGCTCGTGGAACTCTCCGGCCGACATGGGATCGACCGGGCGGGCGGCAAACGGGAACTGGGAGTCGATCTCACCCACGAGGAGATCGCCAATCTTGTCGGGGCCGGGAAAGACGCCGTCTTCAAGGCCTTCCGACATTTCAAGGAGCTTGAACTGATCGCCTCCGGTCATCGCAGGAAGATCGTCATCGACCCAATCGGTCTGTCCAATTACCGGTAAAACGTACTGGTACGTCTTGAGGCGATGCGACCTTCGCCAGACTCATCCCCGGCGATCTCCCCACCGCTCTGGTGGATCTTTCTCGCAACCACAAGGTGACGTGATGTTCGATTCTGATTTCAGCCGCCGCCTGGTCATGGCGGTCGACGCGGAGGGATACGGCCGCGGCGACGACCTACGGCACGACTCGATCCAGTCGGGCCTGGCCCAGGTCATGGACCGTGGCGCACGAGAGGCCGGCCTGCGGCGCGAGACCTGGGCCCGCCAGGAGGCCGGCGACGGCGAGGTCATCGTCATCCCCGAGAGGGAGGGCGAGCTTCGGGTCGTCGACGACCTGGTCCACCGGGTGCGCAAGGCGCTCCACGACCACAACCGCGAACGCCGAGACGACGCCCGCCTGCGGATACGCGTCGCGATCGGCCACGGCGTCGTGAAACGCGGCGCGATGGGCTTCGTCGGCCAGGTCGTGGTGACCACCGCCCGGCTGCTCGACGCGGAGGCCGCCCGTACCGCCCTGCAGGTGAACCCGCGCGCCGACCTGGTGCTGATCCTCACCGATCGGCTCTACGAGGACGTCGTCCGACAGCTCCACACCTCCTACCGGCCGGAGGCGTTCACCCGGCTGGAAGTACCGACCAAGGAACGCACCGAGATCGCCTGGATGTGGATTCCTTCCGAAGACCTGGCTCAGAGAGGAACTCTCGACATGGACAACCTTCCCGAGGTCGCCGACACCCTGTGGGCTCTCATCGCCGGGGGTGCCATCGAGCGTCTCGGCGCCTACGGCACCGAGACCGGCCTGGGCGGAGCACGCAGACTGCTCGCGAAGATCAAGAAATTCCGGTCCGAGCAGGGCCAACCGGCCGCCCCGGAGTCGCGGGACGACCTGCTGGAGTCCCTGGAGAAGCTGGTGCGGGCCGACCCCACCGCGAAGAAGTTCGCGCAGCAGTTCAACGCCGAGCAGATGACCGTGAACATGATCACCGCTCCCATCTCCGGGGAGGAGATCAACTTTGGTATCCGAAACTGATTCGCCGCCCGACGGCGTCCTGATCGGCGAGGCGGCCACGTCGGTGGATCTGACCGATCAGGCCGAGGCGACGGACGAGGGCTTCGCGCAGGTCTCCCAGCTCCAGACCGTCATCAACCACATTCACGGCAACGTGGGAGACGCCTCATTCGGCATCTCGGGTGCTCGCCCCAGGTCCCGCCGCACCTCGGGACCCGTGTCCGCCGACGAGATGGCGGAGACCCGCACCCGCCACGTGCGCCACACCACCTACGAGGCCGCCGCCGAACAGCTGGGCAGATGCAACCTGGTGGCCCTGATCGGCACTGCCGGCACCGGCCGCCGGACGGCGGCGCTCAACCTGCTTCAGGACTTCGTCGCGGAACGGCGCGAGGTGGTGGAACTCAGCCCGGCCTACACGCTGGAGAAGCTGGCCGCCCGCGAATACCGGAAAGCCCACGGCTACCTGCTGTGCGACTGGCCCAAGGACGACGTCGAAGGAAACATCGCCGACTTCCACGTACGGGAGATCAGGCGCCGGGTGCGCGACGCCGGGGCCTACCTGGTGATCACGGCGACGGCGACCTCGCTGCCGGAGGGAGACCGGATCGCCTGGCGCCCGCCGCCGGCCCGTGACGTCCTGCTGGCTCACCGGGTGGCGCCCGAGGTCGCCGACGAGGCGGCCGCACAGATCACCGCCGACCACGCCATGGCCGACGTGGTGACACTCGCGCGCGATCTGGCGTCGGGGATTTCGCTGGACGACGCGCTCGACAGGCTGGAGTCGGCCGGGCGGCGCGATGTGGTCGCCTGGTTCGACGGCCCGCGTACTCGGGGGGAACTTTTCGAGATGGCCGCCATGGCCTTCACCGCCGGCCTTCCCGAAGCCGGCTTCGAGTCGCTGCTCGCCCGGCTGGAGTCGATCGCCGGTATCGGCGCCGAGGGGGCGGTCACCGTTTCCGCGGACGATCCGATGCCGAGCCGCCGCCTGCTCCGGGTGGCGGAGGGCTCCCTTTTCAGCCTGTCGCCGGGGCGCAGGCTGGAGTTCAGGGTCCCGAGTCATCGAACGCACGTGATGCGGGAGCTGTACCGGCGGCACGGCATGCGGTTGTGGGAGCCGGTCACCGAATGGCTCCATGAGTGCGCGGCTCTCCGCGACCCGAGCGCACAGGCGGAGATCGCCAGGGGGGTGGCGGTTCTCGCCTCCGTCTCGGACTACTCGTACGTCGAGAGTGCTTTTCTCACCCCGTGGGCCCGTGGAAGAGGCGTGATGCGCAGCCAGGCCACCGCCGCGATGGCCATCTCGTGGCTGTGCCTGGACGAGACGACCCGTCCGGAGGTGCTGCGTACCGTCAGCTCGTGGACGAGGGCGTCCGCCGCCAGACCCAAGTTCACCGCCACCCTCGCCTGGTCCGGTGAGCTGGGCATCCGGTTCCCGCTGGAGGCGGTCCGGATGCTCTGGATACAGATCAGGGGCAGTGAGAAGCCCGTCCGGCACGCGGAGATCGCGCTCGCCCGTCTGTTCGCGGCGTTGACCGAGGCCACCGGCAACGCCCTGCCGATGCTCGACTGGCTGGCCCGCCAGATCGGCAACGACAGACGGATCGGCCGTGCGGTCGATCCGCTGATCCGGGCGATCCTGAGTGTCCTGTCGGCTCGCGCGGACGGCGTCGGGACTCCCACGGTCACCGTTCATCTGCGTAGTTGCCCTGCCTCCGCCGTCCCGCTCGCCAAGCTCTGGTCCGCGGTTCTCGTCAAGCGTCCTCACCGCAAGGACGCGCTGGTCGCCCTGTACGACGCCGTCTGCGCCTTCGACGACCGCGACGGCGACGACCGCGACCGGGTCCACGCCCTGTTCGCGGCGCTCGTGGAGGCGCTCCCCGCGAAGGAACGGCCACTGCTCGCCCATGACCTGCGGCGTTATGCCATCTCCCGCGACACCGACGAGAACCGGCTGGAGATTCTCCTGTCGCTGCTCCGGGTCTTCCTGAGCCCGGCTGTTCTGTCCCTCGACACCATCGGAAAGCGTCCATGACTTACCCCGTGATCAGCCAGGTCTCCCTTGATCCTGTCGCCAGGCAAGGGTTCCTGAGCAAACCCCGGCGGCCGATCTCCAGCCTCCCCCGCCAGCTTCCGCACCAGCGGCTCGTCTTCGAGTACGACGGCACGTTCGTGCTGGGCGACCGGCGGTTGCACGGCGACGAACCGCACGTGCTGCACGCAGCCAGCGTCAGCGTCGTGGACGTGACCAAGGATCACCCCACCACGATCCGGGTGCCGATCAACTCCTCCGGCGCCCACGACTTCACCGTCTCGATCCACTTCCGCTGCACGGTCGACGAGCCGATCGAGGTGGTGCGCGCCGGTCTGACCGACGTCACCGAGCACCTGGTCACCTACGTCCAGGCCTACCACAAGCTCTTCGAACTCGGCCGCGGCCACGGGCTGCACGAGGTTCACGAGTTGTGGACGCTCGTGCACGCCCAGGTGAAGGCGTACACGACCGTGGTGCCCTGTGTGCTGCCCGGCATGACGGCAGAGTTCTCCGGCCTCAACGTGCACGCCCCCGACGAGATCGCCCAGGGGCGGCGACACTACGAGACCAGCCTGCACAACATCCGGGGCGAACACGGCCTCCGTGACGTCAAACGCAAGCTCGATCGTGACTACGAGCTCGACGAGCAGGATTACCTGCACACCAAGGGCCACAGCGCGAACGACTTCACCCGGCAGGAGGCGGCCCTCGACCGGGATCAGCAGATCACCGAGGCCAAGAAGATCAGGGACCTCCTCAACAGCGGTCCCGGCGCCGCCGACGGCCTGTACGTCACCGTTCCCGGTCTCAGCGGACAGCAGATCGCCGAACGTTACGCCGCGCTGGGCGACCGGGAGTACAGCGCCACCCAGCGCGGAATCCAGCAGGAACACGAGTTGCAGGTCGTTCAGGCCCGTGCCCGGGCCGATGTCGTCCGGGCGGCGATCGCCCAGGGCCTGTTCAACGAGACGACCGGCAAGGAGCTGCTCGCCACCTTCGACGAGGTCGAGCCGGAGGCGGAGGTGAGAGACCTCGAAAGGCCCGCTTACGAGGCCCAGGCCGAGGTGACGGCAGGCGACAACGACGACGACTTCTTCATGGAGGAGGACGTCCGTGGTTGACATCCTCCACGGTCCCAAGGCGGCCCAGCAGCACAGACGACACCCCCGGCGTCGGGAGAGGCCCGATCTCGGGAGGTTCTTCCGGCGGTTCACCGGAGTCGACGAGAAAATCCTCGCGAGCGTTCCTCAGGAACGCTCCCGCTACACCAGTCTCGGCGGAATCGTGGCCAGCACCGCGCTCATAGCGGGCGCCTCCCTGCTGGGCGCGCTGACCCTGATTTTTTCGGCGTCTCCGTTGTATCTGTTGCCGGTGGCGGCGCTGTGGGGCCTGAACATCGCCAACATCGACCGGTTTCTGATCACCAGCCTCGCCGGTGACAGCGACGGCTGGTCCCGCTGGGGCAACCTGCTGGTCCGGCTCGCCGTCGCCCTCGCCATCGGCGTCTTCATCGCCGAGCCGCTGACCCTCAAGATCTTTCAGGAACGGCTCGACCGGCAGATCATGGCGGAACGCGACCAGGTGATCAGCATGACGGAGAGCCGGTACAAACAGTGCAACCCCCTTAAGGGACCGGATCCCAGAGGTGTCGACTGCGCCGATTTCGTCCTCGACGGCGGCGACCGGGCATTCGCCGTCGAAGACAACATGACGCGGCAGCAGAGCATCCTCAAGGCCGCGGAGGATCGGCTGGCAGCGGACATCAAGGAGCATAGGAAGCTGGAGAAACGCCACGACCTGGAATGTTTCAGCGACCGCAAGGTCCCGAACTGGACCACGGGCGTGGCCGGCAACGGACCCGAGTGCAAGATTCGAAAGAACGAGCTCGACACCTTCCTCGCCAACCATGACATCCCCCGGCAACAGACGGAGGTGGCGAAACTCAGGGCGAAGCTCGGTTCTCTCGCGGCCGATCGCGCCAGTGCGGAAACGGAACGCGCGGCGGTAATCAGCAAGAAGATCACCGAGCGCGTCGAGGAGAAGAAACGGACCTACACCCACATCGGCCTGCTTGAACGATGGGAGGCATTGGGCACGGTCGCAGCGCAGAGCGGCATGGTCAACTTCGCCCACTGGTTGTTGCGCGTCATCTTCGTGCTGCTCGACTGCATGCCGATCATCTCGAAGATGCTGAACGGCAAGACCGAGTACGACCGCCTTCTCACCCAGGAGCTGCGCGCGGGCTCGGCCTGCCACGAGGCCGAACTGAACTTCACCACCCGGCAGAGGACCGGCGAGTACGAGATCAAACTGCGCGAGGAAGAGCGCCGGTTGAAAGCCGCACGCGGCCGGATCGACCGGGATCAGCGCGTGGACGAGGCTTCCAAGGACGAAGAGATCGACCGCCTCGCCCGTACCTTCATGAGCTCGATGCCCGCACATCGATGAGGACCGGAAACTCCACCCCCTCGACCGCGGCCCCTTCTTCGGACACCACGGGTCACTTCCTGGGGCGACGTGTCCTTCGGTCAGCCGGTACGAGGCCGGGTTCGCCGGACCGTCGGGGACCGCCGTCGTGCGTTCCCGCCCCTCTAGAGATAGAAGATCGCCAGAACGGTGAGGCCGATGCCCAGGGCTATGAAGGCCGGCGTCCTGGGCTGTCGGGCGGCTTCCTTCCGTGAGGAGATCACCAGCACGGCGCCCACCGCCACCGCGACCAGCAGGTGCAGGCCGTACCAGACGGGGATGGGCGGTTTCCCGAGGCTGGTGCCCGACAGCAGGTCGTCAGCGGCTCCGTAACCGGAGAGTCCGGCGAGCAGGCCCAGGCCCAGTGCCGCGAAGGCGTGTCGGAGCCGGCCGAGCAGGACCCAGAAGATTGTTCCCAGGACGAGCAGGACCGAGGAGGTATGGTGCAGTTGCCGGACGAGCAGGCCACCGCGCACGTCGAAGCTGAGGTTCAGGAGCGAGTCGTAGGCGGCACTCATGGGAATGCCCCGAAAGGGCTCGTAAGGACCGCTGTAGATCACCGTCTGACCGCTGGGCACGTAGAAGAAGGCCAGGAACCCTCCGGTCAGCAGAACGGCCACAAAACAGTAGACCAGCATCTCGCCCACCAGTTGCCTCACGCGCTCCATTCGGCATATTTCACCACATCGGATAAGCGTCGGCTCGGCGACAAGGAACATCGGTGCGAGGAGGACCGGAGTTCGGAAACTCACTGACGAGGTTTCAGTGGCATCGGCGGAATTTCCGAACTCGTTCTTCTTAAGGTGTGTTTGTCGTTTTATGTCACGCCGGTCCGGCGGAAAGGGGAACGGACGCGGGTGAAGCACCGTTTCCGCGTGATGGCGGTCGTGCTGCTGATGGGAGTCTGCGCCTGCGGGCCCGCCGTACCGCCGTCGGCCACCGAGGAGCAGGCTCCGATCCTCCCTTCCGGAGTCGGCCTTCCGGAGACGCCCCCGCCCGTCCCCCCTCCCGTTCTGAAGGCGGAAACGCCTTTCGCGCGGGTCTATCGGCGGGCCAGGATCCTGTGGATCCCCACCAAGGACACGATGTCCCGCTCCGTCGTCGGTGCCCTGCCCGACGGGCGGCTCATCGTCCGCAGGTTCTCCCGCTACCTCCCGTACCTCGACCACGTCGACATCCTCGACCCCGCCACCGGCCGCAGCACGCTGCTGCAGCGCAAGAACAGGGAGTCGTACACCGTCGCCGCGGCGGCGCACGGCACCCGCGTGGTGAAGGTCCTCGGAAACGACGAGCCGGGCGGATGGATTCTCGAGGTCACCGACATGCGCACCGGCCTGACCCGGCAGATGCTGAACACCTGGGGCGTTCCCGGGGGACACTGCGGGACCGGCTGGCGATACCCCGTCGACCTGCAGTTCCATCGGGGTGAGCTCTACTTCTCCAGATGCGTCACCGGCGCCACCGGAGACGTGGGCGTCTACCGCATGGGGCCCGGCGACAGGACTCCACGGCTCTGGCTGCGCGGACTGTACGACATCGTCTGGGAGGGCGACACCTTCCTCGCGAGGTCCCCTGTCGTGGCGGACTCGTCGGATCCGGGGGAGTTCACCGGCTCGCCGCCGGCCCGCCACGGCCTGGACGGGGCCGGGCGCGGCGCTCCCGATCCGGCCTCGTACATCGCCCGGGTGGGCAGGAACCGGGACAGCCTGGAGTACGACGACGGCACCATCGCCGGCCTGAGCCCGAATGCCAGGAACATCGGCATCTCGCGGCACGGGCGCTTCGCGGCGTGGCGTGAGGGCGGGGCCGGATGGCTTCTCGACGCACGGACACGGACCGCGGTGCGCCTACCGGGCCGGGAAACGGATGAGGTGAGGATCTCCAATGCCCGGTACCTCCAGTGGAAGACGGCGGACGGCTACCACGTCCTGGACCTGGCGACCCTGAACAGCCGGGGTTGAGCGTCCTCGTCTCCGGCGGAAACCGGAGCCGGACCGTACGGCCGGGCTCTCGGCAGGAAAGCCCTCCTCTTTTTCGTCGGGGACGATGCCACAGCACTGGAAGTCGATGTGGAAAACAAGCGACCGAGATTTCCCCGGTTGCCGAACTCGGGAGCCTGATGGCCCGGCGCCGAGGTCCGGGCCACCGGGGGACCTCAGGAACTCACTTGCTCCAGACGCTCTCGGCTCCGCTGTGGCCCGCCCGGACCATGGCGACGGTGCCTCCCACACCGCCGACCAGGGCGAGGATCACCAGGACGATCATCGCACCGGTGTACCACCGCGGTCGCGTGACGGCGCCTTCGCGGGGTGAGTTCCTGCCGTGTCCCATGAACCGGGTCGCCAGGGAGAGGCCCAGCGCGGCCAGCCAGAGCACGATGGCGAACGGCAGCACCTGCTCGCCCTGCTCCTCGTGGGCCTCGATGAGCGCGTTCTCCCCGACCGTGTCCGCCAACGTCTCGCCGCTGCTGATCGACAGCGGCACGGCGATCAGCGCGACGGTGGCGACGAACAGCACCGCTGGCCACAACCGCCGCGCCGCCGCGGGCCAGAACGCCATCAAGATGGTGCCGAGCGCCGCGAGCGGCAGGCACACGACGGCGGCGTGCACGACCAGCGGGTGCAGCGGCAGGCCGAAGAACATGTCCGTCTCCTGTCTCGCGCGACGCCGGGTGCCGGATCGCGACCGGTGAGGAGCGCCGATGGCCGCGGGCGGTGCCGGCGGCCATGACTTCTGTGGCCTCCGGCGTCAAGCGGCCGGAGCCCGTCATCTCCTCACTGTGAGTCCGCCGCCGGAGGCTGCTCGGGCTGCTCGGGAAGCCGATCCAGCTCTCGCTGGAAGGCGCGGGCGTGTCCGGCCTCGTCCTCGGCGTTGTTCGAGAAGCGGGCGGCCGCCTGGCTGTCGCCCGCCGCCTCGGCTCGCTTGGCGAAGGTCGGGTACATGGTCCGGGACTCGTACTGTTCGCCGGCGATGGCCTTGGTCAGGTTGGCGCGCGTGTCGCCGACCAGCCCGGCCAGCTTCGCCTCAGCGGCGAAGTGCTCGTGCAGCTCCACGTCGGAGGTGCCGCGGAACAGTTTCGCCACGGCCGGGTCCTTGGCGTGCTCGGCGTACTGCTGATATTTGGCGTACGCGAGCCCCTCACCGTGCAGGGCCGCGTCCAGATCGGCCTTGGTCTGTTGTGCGCGGACCTCGGGCGGTCCCTGCGGGACCCGAACCTTGTCGGCCTTCGGCGGCTTCGGCACCGTACCCTCGCCGGACTCGACGGCGCGCAGCGCGGCCTCGAACGCCCGCGCGTGCCTGCCTTCGTCGCGGGCGGCCTCCGAGAAGCGGGCGGCCGCCCGGTTGTCGCCGCCTGCCTTGGCCTGCCGCGCGAAACCGGGATACATCTGCCGGGACTCGTAGGTCTCCCCGGCCACCGCGGCACGCAGGTTCTCGGCGTCGCTGCCGACCAGGCCGCTCAGCTGGGCCTCCTCCTTGAAGTGTTCGCCCAGTTCGACGTTGGCGGTGCGCTCGAACAGGCGGGCCACCGACGGCAGCCTCTCCCGCTGGGCCTGGGCCGCGTACAGGCGGTAGGAGGCGTTGGCGAACGCCTCACCGCGCATCGACTGTTCGAGGTCCTTCTGGGTTTGCGGGCTCGGTGGGTCCACCGGTGAGGCGGAAGCGGCGAGCGCGCCGCCGACGGGCACGCTCAGAGCGACGGTGAACGCGCCGGTGACGACTGCGCGTGCGAACGAGGTGATCATTTCGACCTCCCGCCTGGTGCGGCTGTTTCCTGCCATCAGGAGAGGACTTACCTGGAGCGGGTGGTCGGTAACGGTCGTCCTGGCAAAGCCAGGTGAAGCATGCGGGCCGAACGCAAAGAGTGCCCCATGCGCGGGGCGAAGCACCTTCGGGGGGCGTACGCCGACGACTCTGCGTGACGCCGCCTGGACGAGCTCGTCTCCGGGAAATCCGAAGCCGAGTGCCGAGCATCCGGCCGTCGCGAAGGCCGACCCGAGCGGCGCCAGGGGATTCGGCCTGCGGTCGGGGCCCACGTGAAGGGTGCGCGGCTCCGGACGGACACTCAGGGCCGACGGACCTGCACGTCGGCCGGTCAGGGCAGCGAGGTTACCGTGGAGGTCAGGTGTCGAATCGGCCTTAGGGGGACGCATGAAGCGACGCTCCATGAAGACCGTGATGGCCGCCGGGGCATTCCTCGCCGCCATCACCACGGGGTCGGGGTCCACTGCGGCGGCCATGGCATCTCCACCGATGCCGTCCCCGAGTCCTTCTCCTACGGGTCCGCAGCCGACATGCCCGGGCATGGGGCAGATGCATCCCGTTACCAACGAGTACGACTACCTGTCGCAGATGGTGCCGCACCACGAGGACGCCATCATCGCTGCCCGGCAACTACAGCGTTCCAACAGGCCCGAGATGCGACAGCTCGGGCAGTCCATCGTCACCACGCAGACTGCCGAGGTCGGCAGGATGAAAGGGTGGCTGGAGCGGTGGTACCGGCAGAGCCCCGCGCCGAGCCCGAGCGGGACCACGATGCCGGACCTGTCGGGGCTTTCTGGAGATCAGCTCGACAGGACGTTCCTGCAGTACATGATCCGGCACCACATGATGGCGATCATGATGTCGCAACAGCTCCTCATCCACGGTGAGGTGCGGCACGCCGAGGTCGCCGCCTTCGCCCGCGAGGTGCGCGACGACCAGTGGGCGGAGGTCCGCACGATGCGGCAATACCTCGCCCGGTGGTTCGGGGAGCAGAACAGGCCCTGCATCCCGCACATGCCCGGCATGACGCCAGGGCCTCACATGTCTGGCATGCCGGGCATGACGCCGGGGTGAGATGCTCCGCGATTCATGGACCGTGTCCAGATGAGGTGCCGCCTGCTCTGGGAGTAAGAACCACAAGCCGGGTCTCACCTGGGCCGGCCGAAGAAGGGCGGCCGAAAATCGTTTGCCTCGTGTGGTGGGGGTCCGGGAACGTGGTGTTCATGACGCTCTGAGAGACAGCACCCCTGCGCTCCGAGATGCCACGGCGCTCCCCCGCGCCGTGATCCCGACCGCCCCTCCGGATCCTGATAACCCCCCTCCTGGATCCTGACAACCTCCTCCCGAGGGAAACGAGCCTCTTTTTGTCTCAGCAACGCTCCCGGCAGGAGTCCCCGCTGCCGCTCACCACGGACACCACGGATGCCGGGGACACCATGAACACCAAGGACACCAGGGACAACGCGGCCACCGGGTCGGCCACCGTCGCCGTGTTCGCCTCCCCCGCGAGCTGGATCGAGTCCGACGCCCTCGCGCAGTGCCACCAGGTGGCCGCCCTCGACGGCATGACGCACGTCGCCGCCATGCCGGACCTGCACCCCGGCAAGGGCGCGCCCATCGGGGCCGCCATGACGTCGACCGTGCTGTATCCGTTCCTGGTGGGCTCCGACATCGGGTGCGGCATCGCCGTGTTCCCCATGAGGCTCAGGCGGGCCGTGCCGGAGAAGCTCGCCGCCCGGTTCCCCGATCTCGATCGCGCGCTGGATCCCGAGCGGGATGCCGACGACCCGGCCTGGGCCGTGCTGAAGGGCGAGATTCCCGCCGGTCACGTCGAGGGTCTCGGGACGGTCGGCCGAGGCAATCACTTCGTCGAACTGGCGCGGATCGACACCGTCTTCGAGCCGGACCACGCGAGCCGGCTCGGGCTCGCCGCCGGCGACCTGGTTCTCATCGTGCACAGCGGTTCCCGAGGGTTGGGCGAGCGCATCCTGCGGGCGCACACCGAGGTCCACGGCGCGGGTCCCGCGCCTGATCCCGGCGCCTACCTGGCGATGCACGACGACGCCGTACGCTGGGGGTCGCTCAACCGGCGGTTGATGGCCGCCCGGGTCGCCCACGCCCTGGGGGCCGAGCCCACCGAGCCGCTCGTCGACGAGTGCCACAACCTGGTCGAGGTCCGTGACGGGATCTACCTGCACCGCAAGGGGGCGGCACGGGGTGACGGCCGCGACGTGCTCATCGCCGGTACGCGGGGCACCCCCTCCTACCTCGTGGCCGCCCACGCCGGGCCGGACGCCGGTCATTCCGTCGCGCACGGCGCGGGTCGCAAGATGTCGCGGGCGGACGCCCTGCGCCGGGGCCGGGCCAAGCACACGGTCGAGGAGCTGCGCCGTACGCCGGTGGGGTCGCTGGTGGTGTGCGGAGACCGCCAGCTGCTCTTCGAGGAGGCGCCGACGGCCTACAAGCGCATCGAGCAGGTGATCGCCGATCTCGTTCACCATGACCTGGCCACGCCCGTGGCCACCACGGTTCCGCTCGTCACCTACAAGACGCCCGACCTCGGGCCCGCCTCCCAGCGGGACCGGCGCCGCGAGCGGGGGCGGCGATGAGCGTCCACCTGCTCCTGTCGGCCGGGCGTGGTCCGCAGGAGTGCGCCTGGGCGCTGGCCCGGCTGCTGCGCCGCCTGGAGGCCGACGCCACCCGGCAGAACGTGGAGATCCGCCGGGTCGAGAGCGTTCCCGGTGAGCGGCCGGACACCTACCGGTCGGTCCTGATCGAGATCTCGGGAGCCGGCGCCGAGGCGTTCGCCGCCTCGTGGACCGGGACGCTGTGCTGGCAGGCCCCCAGCCCGTACCGGACCAGCACGAGCCGGAAGAACTGGTACGTCATCGCACAACCGTGCCAGGTCGACACCCCGCGCACGACGTTCAGGGAAGCGGACGTCGACGTCGTCGCCTGCCGCACCGGCGGCCCCGGCGGTCAACATCGCAACAAGGCGAGCACGGCGGTGCGGGCGACCCACCGGCCCTCGGGGATCGTCGTCGTGGTCGACACCGAGCGGCAGTTCGGCCTCAACCGCCGCATCGCGATGCGGCTGCTGCGGCAGCGCATCGAGGACGGCGACTCGGCGGCGGAGCGCGCCGCCGTCACCGGCCGTTGGCGCATCCACGACGAACTCGTACGCGGCAATCCCACTCGTGTCGAACGTCTGGAAAAATCGCCGTCATGAAGCTGCTCTCCGTCAACATCGGCCGGCCTCGCCCCAACCCGTGGAAGGAGTCGGAGTCCACGGGCATCGACAAGCGGCCCGTCGACGGCCCGGTCGCCGTCACCGCCCCCGGCCCCAAGGGCACCGGCGCGGTCGGCCTCGCCGGTGACCGGGTCTATGACGTGAAGCATCACGGTGGTTCCGACCAGGCCGTCTACGCCTACGCCCGCGAGGATCTCGACGAGTGGGAGTCCGAGTTCGGCAGGTCGCTCTCGAACGGGGTCTTCGGGGAGAACCTCACGACCTTGGGGCTGGACGTCAACGGCGCCCTGATCGGTGAGCGTTGGCGGATCGGGCCGAACCTCGTCCTGGAGGTGACGTGCCCGCGCATCCCGTGCGCGACGTTCCAGGGGTGGCTGGAGCGCGAAGGCTGGATCAAGCGGTTCACACAGGCCGTCCGGCCGGGCGCCTACCTGCGCGTGATCGAGCCCGGTGAGATCCGCACCGACGACCCGGTCGAGATCGTGCGTCGTCCCGACCACGACGTGACCGTCGCGCTCGTCTTCCGTGCGATGACCCTGGAGCCGAAGCTGCTGCCGCGACTGCTCGTCGCCGACGCGCTGCCGGAGAAGGACATGGAAATGGTCCGCCGACGCACCAACGCGTAGGCGCCGGTTTCAGGGGATCACCTCGTAAGCGGGCAGCCGCCCTCTCTATCGCCTTCGCCCTTCTTCCGCCTTCGCGGCGGTGACAGCTTCCCCTTTACGAGCGTGACGGCCTCCGCCCTTCGCGGCGGCGACAGGTGATCGTCCGCTGTATCGGTCCCGTACGCGTCACCGGCCCGTCGTGGACCGGCCCGGTGGTCGCTACCCGGGCCTCTCCCATCGTCACGTTCGAGTGCCGAGAGTGCTGCCGGACACCCGGCGGTCTCACCGTGTGACGCATACCTTGCACGGTGTCTTTCCTTCCGCCTCGGCGTCCGCGACGCTCACGCTCCTGATCCGGTGGATGTCGAACCCCAGGGCTTCGCCGCCCTGCTGCCCGGCTCGCAGAGCCCAGCACTCGGAGGCGTGGTATCGCTCACCGGTATCGGTGACGAGGACTTCGGTCATGGCATTCCTTACGGGAGGCGAGCGCGTGGCCGCTGTACGGCCGTGTTGTCCTGCCTGGTCACTGCCCTGCGCGACCGCTGTACGGCCACGTTGTCCTGCTCGGATACTGCCCCGCGCGGTCGCGGGCCACGCGTCGGATCGCCTGTCAGCCCTGTAAGGAAGCCCTTCGAACAGGCTGACAACACGATCTCGTTGTGGACAACGCGAGCGATCCGAAACTGTGGATCCCGCCGCAGAAATCCCCTCCAGTGTCCGAAACCAGGAGAACCCATGAAGCTGCCCTCATCCGCCGCCGCCCTCGTGGTGGCCGCCCTGTTCGCCCCCTTGACGGGAGCGTCCGGGGTGTCGGCGGCACAGGCGGCCGACGCGAGGGTCCTTCCGAGCGTGAACATGGAAGCCACCCTCAAGGCGGCCCAGATCGACCCGCGACGGCCTGACGACACGCTGACCCCGGGGGCGAAGGCGAGCGTGCTCCTCGTCGAGCGGGCGCTGCGCGACCGGCGCCTGCTCGATTCCAAGTGGGTGGACGGTTACTTCGGCAGCACGACGGTCGCCGCCTTCGCGAAGTTCCAGCGGTCGCTCGGCTTCACCGGTCTCGCCGCCAACGGCCTGCCGGGCAAGGCGTCGCTCACCAAGCTCGGGGCCGGCCGCTTCAAGGTCACCAACGTCGTCGGGCCGGGGGGCCGGGTGTCGTTCGGCGGGGGCGTCGTCAACACCCGCACGCGGAGCATGCTGGTCGAGGCGAATCGGCTGCTCGGCCGCGATCTCGTGCTGTTGCAGGGGTCGTACAACCGGGGCGGGGACCCCACGTCCGCGGGTACCCACGACGGCGGGGGCGCCGTGGACATCTCGGTCAAGGGGATGAGCTCCGCCACCCGTACCGCGGCCGTCCGCGCGTTGCGACGGGTCGGCTTCGCGGCATGGCTGCGCAGTCCCGCTCAGGCCGACTGGCCGTGGCACATCCACGCGGTCGCCATCAACGACACCGACCTCTCCGGCCAGGCCCAGAACCAGGTCGGCGACTACTACCTCGGCCTGAACGGGCTCTCCGGCCGTGGTCCCGACGACGGCCCGAAGGTGGCCATCCGCACCTGGGAGGAGTACCGGCGTCGCTGACCATCCAAAACCCCGACCGCGCGGACACCCGGACCGCACGCCCCCCGGAGCCGCACACAGCCCCGGGCTCCCCGGAGCCGCACACAGCCCCGGGCTCCCCGAGCCACACGCATTCCACCCCGTACACACCTCAAGGCCGCACCCCCGGGCCACATCTCAGGCCCCCACCAGGCCGTACCGACACCTCAGGCCGTACAGGACACCCCAGGCCGCACAGACACAAGGAGAAAGAACAGCATGAGAACGCGTAACAGGATCCTCGCCGCCGTGGCCTCCGCGATGGTGCTCGGCGGAACGGCCGTCGCCGTCGCCCCGCCCGCCTCGGCCGCCGACCGCAACGGCGTCTGTGAGACCGGCGAGTTCTGCTACTACTTCAACAGCAACAACCAGGGGTCGGTCTCCGACTTCACCGGATCCGTCAACGACTACGGCACCAAGCAGCCCTCCTGCTTCGACTACAAGGGACCCGGCAACGGCAAGGGCAAGTGCATCAAGAACGCCGCCGCCTCCGTCTGGAACCGCACCTCCAAAACCGTCCGGGTCCATTTCAACAGCAATTACGGCGGCAGCGTCTACCAGGACTTCAAGCCCGGCGCGAAGGGCAACCTCAAGCCCGGTCTCAAGAACGAGAACGCCTCGCACCAGTTCAGCCCGTCGTCGTCGTCACCGGGGCGGGTCAACCTGTCGTCCGCGCTGTACAAGACCAGCGGCGGATACATCAGCTGCGCCTTCGACGGTTACACCAGCACCCCCGGCCGGCACGAGGGCATCGACTTCTACCGCGGCATCGGCACGAACGTCCACTCCCTGGTGAACGGTCAGATCATCCACCTCGCACGCGGGGCCAACGGCGGCTCGGGGCTCTCCACGATCTCCATCTACAACGCCTCGTCGAACAGGACGGTCATCTACCTGCACTCCGCTCCGCGCTCCTCCCTGCGCGTGGGCCAGCAGGTCTCGCGCGGCCAGCTCATCGCCAACGAGGCGTGGCGCGGGGTTTCGTCCAGCGGGGCCGCGCACACCCACGTCGAGGTGCGTCCCGGACGGCAGAAGCTCGCCGCCAAGAGCGTCGGCGACCCGGTCCTGAGCAACCCGAACCCGACCTCGTTCTGGGTCTCCCAGGGCTACAACCTCCGCTGAGCGCGGCACGGCTCTCGATTTTCGATGAAGACGACGATGAAGAAGAGGAAGGCGACCGTGTCCGCACGAACCGCACGGCCGATCTCGCGACTCGCCGCCGTGGCCTCCGCGATGGTGCTCGGCGGAACGGTGCTCGCCGTCGCACCGCCCGCCTCGGCCGCCGGCCGTAACGGTGTCTGCGAGAGCGGCGAGTTCTGTTACTACTTCAACAGCAACAACCAGGGGTCGGTCTCCGACTTCACCGGATCCATCGGTGACTACGGCACCAAGCAACCCTCCTGCTTCGACTACAAGGGACCCGGAAACGGCAAGGGCAAGTGCATCAAGAACGCCGCCGCCTCCGTCTGGAACCGCACCTCCAAAACCGTCCGGGTCCACTACAACAGCAACCACGCCGGTAGCACCTACCAGGACTTCAAGCCCGGCGCGAAGGGCAACCTCAAGCCCGCGCTCAAGAACCAGAACGCCTCGCACCGGCTGATGGGCTCCTCGTCGCCGAACCACTGCAAGACCGACGGCACGCACAGCAGGATGCCCACGACGATCCTCGTCTACCGCAAGTCCCTCAACCGCGTGGACCGGGTGCCGTTCAAGACCTACATCAAGAACGTCCTGCCCAACGAGTGGCCGTCGTACTGGCCGAAGGAGTCTCTCAGGGCCGGGGCGATCGCCGTCAAGAACTTCGGCTGGTACTGGGCGCTGAACTCGGCGAGCAGGACGCCGAGCGGCGAGTGCTACGACGTCTCCGACCACACGTCCAGCCAGGTGTACAAGCCCGGCTCCGCGACGGCGGCGACGAACGCCGCGGTGGACGCGACGTGGGGCACCCGGTTGACGCGCAACGGGAAGATCTTCAGGGCCCAGTACTGCGCGACGACGACGGCGTGCGGCCACTGGGTCACCGGTGACTGGATGTCACAGACCGGCTCCCGCGACAAGAGCAAGGCGGGCTGGAGCCACTCCAGGATCCTCAAGTCCTACTACAGGGGGATCGTTCTCGGTTCTTGACCTCTTTCGAAGACCTCCCCCGCGTTCCCCGCCGTGCGTCGCACGGCGGGGAACGGGCGTTCGGTCCTGGGCGTCCAGGGCGTCGTCCCGATGCGGCCAGCGGGCTTGGAGGCCGGTCGATCGACGGATCGGCCCCGGTGGGAGGTGCTCACCTCCATCGTCTCCGTCAGTCGACGATGATCTGGAAGTTGAGCGGCCGGCCTCCGGGGAACGCGACCCGTCCGGAACCGTCCATCATCTTGAACCGCACGTAGCACAGGCCCGGGTTTCTCGGCGTGGTGATCTCGGTCCGGATGTCGACGATCTCTCCGGGTCGGGTGTCCTTGATCGGCACGTCGGAGATGGTCTGGCATTGATCGGGCTGCTGCGGGAGGTCGAGGCGGCGCAGCGTGTATCCCTTCCATGGCACGGTCCCGGCGTTCTTGATCCGCCACACCTTGGTCCTGGTCCGGCCGGGGCCGACGCTCGTGCAGTCGGGGAGCGTGATGTCCCCGATGAACACCGCGGAATCCCCCTCGTTCGCGGGCGGATCGTACGGCGGGTTGGTCGGGACCACCGGGCAGTCGGTCGCCGCCAGCAATGCCCTCGACGGGCTGCCCGACGGGGCCGGGCCGCGATCGTCGTTCCCGGAGTCACGGTTGACGGCCACCGCGATGAGAACCGCCGTCCCCACACCGACGGCCGCCGTCGCGAGCGCCGCCGCTGCCGGGCGGGGCAGCCGGAATCGCCCTCGGCCTCGGGGAGTGTGGGAGACCTGCCGGGCGTCGCCCACGATCTCGCCGGGCGGTGGCGGCGGAGTCGTCGTGGGTACGGGTGCCTGAGTCTCACCGGCCGCCGGTGGAACGTACGACCCGACGACGATGCGCATGGAGCGATCTTCCGCGGCTGCCGCGGTTTCAGGGGTCGCCGCGGCTTCCCCGCCCTCCGGGGCGGGGACCGCGAGCCCACCGGGCGGACCGGCCACCGGGGGGCCGACGCGGTTCGCAGGATCTCCGGCGCTCACCGACCTGACCGCCAGGTTCGCCCTCTCCCAGCGTTCGCGGTACGCGGCCGGGTCCGCGCCGCACGCCTTGACGAACTCGACGGTGGTCTCCCAGCTCGGGAGCCGGTTGCCTTTCGTGGCTTCGTGCAGTGTCGTGTGTGAGATCGCCCCCGACCGACCGGACATCTCCCGAAAAGGTGGGTTGCCGACAGATTTGCGAAGTTCTCGCAGAGCCGTCGCGAAGCCCTCGATCGCCTTCACCCGTGCAGGCATGTCATCCACCGGAGTGAAGCTAACAGCGCCCACGGTGTTTACTCAAGCTTGACCCCACGGCGACGGGGGAAGTAAGGCGGCCGGTCTCGATGCCGCTCAGCACCAGGTAGGTGCCCCACAACGTGGTCCGGCCGTCCCGCTCCTCCTGCCGGATCGGCTCCCGTCGATCGGGTCGTCACTCCTACGCCCCGGCGCACCGGTGGCGTACCGAACCGGCGCCGCCTTCACCGAGCCGGCCGCGTCAGGGGCGTGCCTCGTCGTACGGAACCTGGGTGGTACGGGACGACCTGAGGAGGAATCCGGCCGCGGCGGCGGTGAAGAACATCAGCACGCCGTAGGTGGCGGCGGGGATCGCCATCTGGGTGTTGTTCAGCAGCGTGAGCGCGACCGCGATGGACAGCGTGGCGTTGTGGATGCCGATCTCCATGCAGGAGGCGACGGCCTGGCTGCGCTCGATCCTGGCCAGGCGCGGCACCCAGTAGCCGATGGCCAGGCTGATCACGCTGAACAGCAGTGTGATCAGGCCGACCGAACGGATGTAGTCGCCGAGGTTGTCCAGCTCCTGCAGCAGGGCGCCGAGGATCACCAGGACCAGGATGACGGCGGAGGCGATCTTCACGGGGGTGTTCATCCGCTCGGCGAAGCGCGGCACCCACGCCCGGACCGCCATGCCGATCGCGACGGGGACGAGCACGATCGCGACCACCTGGACGGTCTTGTCGAACTGCAGGCCCAGCGCGGCGGAGTCGGCGGCGAAGTAGTTCAGCGACAGGTTGGTGACCAGCGGCAGCGTGACGACGGCGAGCACGGAGTTGATCGCGGTGAGCGTGACGTTGAGCGCGACGTCGCCGCCGAACAGGTGACTGTAGAGATTCGCCGTGGTCCCGCCGGGAGAGGCGGCCAGAAGCATCATGCCCACGGCGAGCGCGGGCGGCAGGTCGAAGGCGAGCACCAGGCCGAAGCAGATCACCGGCAGCAGCAGGACCTGGCAGACGAGCGCGACCACGGTGGCCTTGGGATAGGCGGCGACACGGCGGAAGTCGGCGATCGTGAGGCTCAGACCGAGACCGAACATGATGATCGCGAGGGCGATGGGCAGGAAGACACCGGCAAGGGCCATGGGGGGTGGTCCTCTTTCCTCTTTTTTTCCTCGGATTTCCTGGGACGTCTCCTCGGGGCGGGGCGGGGCGGAGTCGGCGTGGCGGGATCCGGTCATCGCGGGCGACGCCTGCGCGGCGTCCGCGATGTCACGGAAGATCGGGGAAGGTGACCGCGCCCACTCCCGCGGAGACGGTACGGACAGGGGGCACGGTGCGGGGTGGGTCCAATGATCACTCACATCTCGGGATAACGCCAGGAAAGAACCCAGATCTAACCGGATGCGTGTTCAAGTAGTGATCGTTCGATTTCGCGGGCCGGTTCTCGCTTCATCCTGCTTCGGCGAGACGGGGAAGGGTCGAGGTGCCGTGCGGAACGACCTGACGAGACGCGCGGTTCGTCGCCTTACCGGTCGGTGTTGTCCGGAGTAGCCGGAGCGTCGGACCGCTCGGTCGGCTTGATCGGCTCGGGCGACTCCGGTGACTCGGATGGCTCGGACGGCTTGATCAGCTCGATCGGTCCGGGTGGCAAAAGTCGATCTTCAATCACGGTTGCCGCGACGACGCCGACCAACGTCATGATCGCTAAGACTGATCCGAACAAGATTCCTCCCAGCACCGGCCCCATGTCTCCCCCAACAAGCCATATGTGCTGCTTCCCTCACATATCAGGATTATTCGGACATGGTTCGTGAAAATAGGGCTGTTCGGCTTACCGGATCAGGACCAAAGTCCTCCGGCGCAGGTCAGAAAGGTGATCGTGACGTGATGGCCGCGTCCGCCGACCGTCGCGGGCCGCATCGGGAGGACGGGAGGTCGTCGCTCGGGTACGTTGGGGCCGGTGAACGATCAGCACGCGGACCGGTCGCGTGGGAAGCCGGTGGTCGCCTCTCTCGTCGGTCTGGTCCTCGCGATCTCCGGCTGCGCCACCTCGCAGAGCGCCGCCTCACAGGATGCCGCCGCACAGGGCTCCACCTCCCAGGGGACCTCCCCGAACACCGCCTCCCAGGGCGCCCCCTCGGGGAGCACCGCCCCACCGGCCGCTCCCGGCCAGGAGACGGCGTCACCGGCGGAGGAGTCCTCGCAGCAGACGCCGCCCGCGGGTCAGGTGCCCACTCCGCCCTCCCCGAAGGCGGCGATCCCCACCGACCCGGCGCGACTGGCCCGTTCCCTGACCACGACCACCGCGGAGCTCCGGCGCGCCATCGACGCCTGGCGGCGCGACGGCGATCCCGGCAAGGGAGAACCCCCCGAGCCGGTGGTGCTGCTCGCCCTGCACCAGCAGCGGATCTACCGCTACCTCGTCCTCAACCCGCAGGTCGCCGCCCGCACCTACGCCAAGTTGCCGAAGGCCCTGGCCGGGCAGGCGAAGGACAACGTGACGGCCGGCCGGGATCTGCGCTCCCTCGTCCGGCCCATCAGCGGGGCGGTGAAGTTCCGTGTCCAGCCGCCCAAGCCCGCCGACTTCCTGCTCGGTCACTTCCGGTACGCCGAGAAGCGGTTCAGCGTGGAGTGGGAGGTGCTGGCGGCGGTGATGTTCGTCGAGACCAAGTTCGGCCGCGTACGGTCACCGAGCCACACGGGCGCCAAGGGCCCCATGCAGTTCATGCCGAGAACGTGGGACGCCTACGGGATGGGCGGTGACATCCAGGACACCCGCGACTCCCTGCTCGCCGCGGCGAACTATCTTCGCGCGTCGGGGGCACCGCGCGACTACCGGCGCGCGCTGTACGCCTACAACCACTCCCAGGCGTACGTCAACGCGGTGCTGCTGCACGCGCGCCAGATCAAGCAGGACATCAGAAACTACTACGCCTACTACAACTGGCAGGTGTTCGTGGTGACCACCCGTGGAGATCGCCGCCTCACCGGCCCCTGACCTCGCCCCCGCGCCGCGCACCCCGCGCCATATGCCCGTGCAGGACGCGGGTCTTCACGGTGACCGTCCGTGGAGACCTCTGTCCTTCACGGACCGTGCCCCGCGCCGCGTACCGGTGCGGATCTTCGAGCCCCGGCGGAGCGAAGAGTGAATCACTCCTGGGGGAGCAGGTCGGCGACGGCCTGTTCGATGTCGTCGCGCACCTCGAAGTGGGACAGCAGGCCGGTACGCAGCAGCAGGTGCGCCAGCCCGTCGGGGAGGCCCACCAGGACGAGCCGGCCGGTGGCGGTGTCCTGGACGCGCTGCCGGGTCTGAGCCAGCACCCCCAGGGCGGTGGAGTCGTAGAAGGCCAGCTGCGACAGCTCCAGCACGAGGCGGGGGCCGTCGCTCATCGCCCAGACCTCGCCGACGTGTTGGGCGAGCGTGGACGCGGTGATGAAGTCCAGGTGCCCGCCGACCTCCAGCACGCTGCAGTGCCCCCGATGGGTCGCCCGTACCCACAGTGCCTGACCGTGGTGATCCACTCAGCCCTCCCTGACCCCGTACCGTTGGTGGACCCCCGCGATACCCCGATCAACAGCGGCGATACCCTCCACCACGGTTTCAAACCCGCGGGGGTCCCACGGTCAGGGGTTCGGCGGGCGCCACATCGGATACATCGGCGGGCCGCCGGGCATGAGGATCGGGTCGCCGAGGTCCTGGTAGCCGTGGCGCAGATAGAGCCTGCGGCTGTCGAGGCTGCTCGCCTCCAGGTACGCCGGTGTCCCCTCCTCGTCGAGCCCTCGGTGGTACTCCTCGAGCAGCCGGGTCCCGGTCTTCCGCCTCTGGTGTCCGGGGAGCACGGCGAGGAACGCCAGATAGTGGTGCGGGTCGTGGGGGTGGCGTTTGTCCATCTCCTCCCCCATCAGTTCGATGCGCTCGGCGTGGGGACCGGCGAACGACTCGACCCGGGCGGCCCGGTCGGGGATCTCCGGGAGCGGCTCGACCCCCTTGTGGAACCACACGGCGACGGCGGACATGTCGGCCGTCGCGAGGACCTCGCCGTGGGCGAGGGCGCTCTCGCTGGTCATGGCGAAGAAGGGGGGCATCACCCGGCGGCGGTCGTCGTCCGACGGGATCATCCAGGCGGAGATCTCCTGCTCGTGGAAGGAGGTGGCGATGATCGCGCCGATGGTCTCCGCGGCTCCCGGCGTGTTCGGGACGCGAATGATCTCGGTCATTCGTTGCCCTTCACGGCCGCCTGGGCGCCGAGCCCGATGTTGGCGTACACGTTCGGCTTGCTGGACCGCAGGGCGAGCCCCCACATGACGCCGAATCCCGCGGCGACGAAGTAGATGGCGGGCATGATCCAGCGGAGCGGGGAGTCGGAGGCCACGCCGAGCACGGTGTCGAAGTTGAGCATGACGAGCACGATGACGACGAACAGCAGGACGGAGGAGATGACCGGGGCGATCCGGGTCCGCCAGGCGTTCTCCGGGGCGGGATTCCTGGCGAAGTAGGCGAATACCGAGACCGAGGTGGCCGCCAGCATCATGAGCAGTCCCAGGCCGCCGAACGATCCGACGGTGAAGAACAGCTGGATGACCGGGTCCAGGCCGAAGAACGCGTAGATGACGATCGTGGCCAGTCCGATGATGCTCTGCGCCACCGAGCCGTTGACCGGGGCACCGGTCCGCGGGGAGGTGCGGCCGAAGGCCGCGGGCAGGACCCGCTCCCTGCCGAGGGCGAAGATGTAGCGGGAGATCGTGTTGTGGAAGGCGATCAGCGCGGCGAAGAGGCTCGTCACGAACAGGAGGCCGCCGAGGGTGGCGATGGTCGCCCCGAGGTGCTGCCCGGCCAGGTTGAACAGGAGGTTCGAACTCTGCTCGCGGGTGGCCTCGACGATCTTGTCCGAGCCGACCGGCACGGTCATCGCCCACGACGACAGGGCGTAGAGGCCGGAGATGACGGCGAGCGCGATGTAGGTCGCGATCGGCACCGTGCGCCTCGGGTCCTTGGTCTCCTCGGAGAACACCACCGACGACTCGAAGCCCGCGAAGGAGGCGATGCAGATCGCGACCACCGCTCCGATGCCGGGGACGAAGAGGTTCGCCGGGTTGAAGACGTCGAGGCTGTAGCCGGAGGCCGCCGGGTTGATCAGGTCGGCGATGTCGAACAGCACGACGATGGCGATCTCCGTCAGCAGCAGGACCGAGAGCACCTTTCCGTTCACGTCGACCCGCATCAGCCCGAGCACCCCGGTCAGCACCCAGGCGACCAGCCCGATGACCCACCAGGGCGGGGAGCTGCCGAACCAGTCGGCGATCAGCGGTTCGCCCGCCGCGCCGATCATGCCGTAGAGGCCGACCTGGAGCGCGTTGTAGGCGAGCAGCGCGACCCAGGCGGTCGCCACTCCCAGCGGCCGGCCGAGTCCTTTCGCGGTGTACGCGTAGAACGCCCCGGCGTTGACGACGTATCGGGCCATCGTCACGTACCCGACGGCGAACAGGCCCAGGATGGCTCCGAGCAGGATGAAGGCGAGCGGGACGCCGATCACGCCGGTCGCGGCGTAGGCGGCGGTCACCGAGCCGCCGATGACGGTCAGCGGCGCCGCCGCCGAGATGACGAAGAACACCACGGAGGGTACGCCGAGGCGGTCCTGGGCGAGCGCCTCGGAAACGGCGCTCACCCTGCGTTCTGTCACGGACATGGGGGGATTCCTTGCGGTGAGGGGGGTGGGGGTTCAGCGGCGGCTGATGACGGCGTCACCTACGGCAGCCTCGGTCTGGGCGATCAGTTCCTGGAGCGGCGCCGGGAGGGCGGCGATCGCGTCGGAGAGGTAGCCGGGGTTCTGCTCCCACAGGACGAGCCGGTTGCCGCCGGTCGCGACGAGCAGTCCCAGCAGGACACTGTCCTGGACGTTGAGTGGCTCGCGGCGCTGGATCGCGAGGTTGACGCGTCCCGCCGGCCATCCCGCGACGTTCACGTCGACCGGCACCCGCTTCCGCGACGGGCGTCTGCCGGGCGGGCGCAGCAGGCCGTCGTCGACCATCCGGGCCGCCACGTCGGCGAGTGCCGTACGGGCGAGGAAGTGCAACCAGGTACGGAAGCGATGCGAGGGTTCGGCGACGATGTGCTCCAGGGCGGTCCCGGCGACCCGGTCTCCGGGCGGCGCCTCGTCGAGGACGACGAGTTGTACCTGTCCCGCCACCAGTCCCACGGTTATCCGTCCGGCGAGCATCAGTTCTCCCAGAATGGCTGCGGCCAGTCCTAAATCGGTCAGGCGGGCATGAAGCCGCATCCGGCCGGTCGCGTTGTCATGCATGACAAAGAACAGGTCGTTGCCCAATCGGGTTCCTGAAAGATCCACTCCAACCACGAACGGCGATCGTATAGGTAAATCGTTAAATTTGTCATTACGTGAACAAGGTTCTGGCACCCGACACGGATCGGATCGGCAAAAACTAAAGAAACGGACATATGACCAACAACCCCCAGCTACACCAAGGGGTGTATCGAAAGAACGGACGAATCCAAGAATTTACATATTTTTGGTCACCGGAGACGGCGACAGGGAGGCAGCGGGCTCCGAGGCCCCGAAGCCGGAGAATGCCCTGCTCAGCAGGCTCAAGAAAGCGCGATCTTGTAAATCCCGGTGAATCCCCGCGAATCATCGCGGGGTTTGATGCGGGCGTTTTTCGAAGTTTGGGACCGACGTAATGCCGTCCCGGCTTCCACCACCCACACGGCAGTGGTATCGGGCGGCGTACGCATCCGCGCCGAGTCCGAAACCGTGCGCGGCCACCTCACCGTTTCACGCGTTCAGCCCGCCGACACCACCGTTCGCACGTGGTGTCGACGGGCTGAACCGTTTCAGTGCCGCACTTTCCGGGCGGCTTCAAGGTGGCGCTTTCAGCAACCCCGGGCCGCGAAGGCGAGGAACTTGGTGACCTCGTTGCTGTCGAAGTTGTCGTCGGAACCGATCACCAGCGTGCACTCGCCGTTGCGCAGGCGCGGCCCCCAGGCGAGGCTCTCCAGGTTCTGCACCGGCGGCCGCACCGTGCTGAGGTCGGAGACGAGACGCTTCGAAACGGGGCGGTACGGCTGTCCGCCGACCAGGCTGTCGCGGGTCAGCACGTTCGTGGCACCGCGCAGGTCGATCTCGTACAGCTTGGCCTTGTAGTTGACACCCTCGATCCAGGAGCGCTCAAGGGCGAGGTAGCGGTTCTCGTCGATCGCCAGGATCTCCGAGACCCCGCTGTCCGACTTGCCGTTCGCCGGGACCGGTGCCGCCGGGAGCTTGTCGATCGGGTAGGCGTACTGGCCGCGCGGCCGGCCGTCGCGGCCCCACACGGTGATGCGGGCCGTGGCGCCCTTGTCGACGGCCGGCAGCGGGCCGTCCTCGTACCTCGGCCCCTCCGTGATGGCCGCGATGCCCCGCTCGGTGAAGGTGAGCCCCTCGAACCCGAGGTCGCGCCGGGGGCCGTTCTCGGTGGAGGTCATCTTCAGGTTGCGGGGAATCGCCAGCTCCCCGAGGTAGCGGCCGTCGGCGCCGCTCCAGCGGACGGACATGTCGGTCACCGGGATGTTGGGATTTTCCGCGTCGGGCCGGTCGCCCTCGTTGGCCCACAGCAGCTTGCGGCTCCACCGGTCGTAACGGATCGCCTCGGGATCTGCGGACCTGGGCCGGCCGGCGGCCGGGTAGGGGCTCCCGCCGGGGCGCCGCAGGGTGGTGACCCCGGTGAGGTTCACCCGGGTGAACGCTCCGGTGACCGGGTGGATGTCAAGACGGCCGGTGTAAAAGCGCGCCGGGTTGTAGCGCCCCCGGTCGTCGGAGACGAAGTACCAGGTGCCGGTGCGCGGGTCACGGTCGAGACCGGAAAGGCCGCCGACGGTGGTTCCACGGAAGCGCATCTTGTGCGGCAGGCGCTGCTCGCCGAGGAAGCGGGTGATCCGGAGCCCCTGCGGCGGAGCGGCGACCTCCGCAGCGGGCTGTGCGGCCACTGTCGAGGGGTGCGCGACCGCCGCCGACGCCTGCGCGCCGACGGCCCCGAGGCTGACCGCCGTCGCGAGCGCGGCCGCGAGTGCCGTGATTCTTCGCGAATTGGCCATATGACTCTCCTCTTCCCAGAAATGATCCCGAAAGAACTGGCTGGAA
Source organism: Streptosporangium sp. NPDC049046 (assembly GCF_040649155.1). Lineage (NCBI taxonomy): Bacteria > Bacillati > Actinomycetota > Actinomycetes > Streptosporangiales > Streptosporangiaceae > Streptosporangium > Streptosporangium sp. NPDC049046. The sequence goes on from NZ_JBEZEZ010000025.1 coordinate 50,424, forward strand.
TATGAGATCGCGGTTGGCGGAAAATTTCCACGAGAATCAACGATTCAATGCCCAATGGCCGCTTAATGACAGGGCAGAACAAACCATTTGTCATGCATTTTCGGTCACCAAGTCGGCGATCGGGCGAGGCATTTCAAAGTGTGCGGACCTGGGCGTCCGCGACATCGTCCTACGGGCCGCTCGCATCCCGAACGCGCACGTACGGGCCGCTCGCGCCCCGAACACGCACGCTCACGGGGTGTCCGGCGTCCGCGGTCCCCGCGACCGAGGCGGCGTCCACCGAGCGGAAGGCGCCCGTACGGTAGCGGTGTACACCATTTCTCCGCCCTTCTCGGTGCGTGAATCACACCGAATTGGATGGCGATCGCCCTGTCACGGCACGGAGAGAGGGTGGTGGTGCACGAAATCCAACTCCGGGGTTTATCCACCGATAACGACAACGCGCGAAAGAACGCACCGCGCCGAGGGCTGATCTCCTCCGTCGGCGTTTCCGCCCTGGTCCCGGGCGAAGGGCGGGGGTTGGGCGAGCGCCGGACCGAAAAGCTCGACCCTCTGCCCTGAGAGGACAGAGGTGCTTCGGGTGAGGCCGGCCTTTGGCCACCGGCGGATGGATGGATGATCGGCCGGTGGACGCGCCGTACGGTCCCGCGCTCACCGAGGACGAGCCGACCCGTTCGGCGACCCGGCACGCGAGGACGGCACCGGTTCGCGGAGGATGCCGCACCGGTTCGCGGAGGATGCCGCACCGGTTCGCGGAAGACGTCTCGCGAGCTATTGCCAAAAACTGTTTTTACGTACAAAATTTGTTGTGTCATGAGAGACGTCCTGTACCTGGAACAGATCGAGCAGGCCGAGGCCCTGCTCAAGCCGCAGCGCATCGAGGTGCTGCGGCAGCTCGCCGAGCCGCGCTCGTGCACCGAGGTCGCGGCCCTGCTCGACCAGACCCCGCAGCGGGTCTACTACCACGTCAAACGCCTGGTCGAGGCGGGTCTGGTGACCCAGGTGACCGAGCGCAGGGTGCGCGGCATCCACGAGGGCGTCTACCAGGCGAGCGCCCGCTCCTACTGGCTCTCGCCCCGGCTCGTCGGCCGGATCGGCCTGCGCCCGACCGGGAACGAGCTGGGTCTGGGCTACCTGCTGGACCTCATGGAGGAGGTCCAGGCCGACATCGGCGCGCTCGACAGGACCGCGTCCGAGCTGCCGTCCGTCGGCGTGTCCGGCGAGATCCGCGTGCTTCCCGAGCGGCGTCAGGAGTTCCTGAACGAGCTCCAGACGACACTGCAAGACCTTTTCACCCGTTACGGCGGCGCCGAGGGGGACGCCTTCAAGCTCGCCGTCGCCTGCTACCCCAAGGGAGAACCCCGTGAGTGATCCGATGAAGCTGAGCGCGCGGGTGGCCGCACCGCTCAAGGAAGTCCACCACGCCCTGACCGACCCGGGCGAGCTGCGCGTCTGGCTGGCCGAGCACGCCGAGGTCGAGCTGCCGCACCGGTACGAGTTCTGGGGGCGTCACACCCCGGAAGGAGACGCGCCCCACCAGCGCCCGCTGCACGTCGACGACCACACGCTGCGCTTCTCCTGGCTGCTCGGCGGCGAGGAGACGACCGTCGAGATCACCCTGGAGGAGGAGAGCGCGGAGTCGACCGTCGTGTCGCTGACGCAGACCCACTTCGACTGGGAGACCGCGCTGGCGGAAAGCGGCGTCCTGGGGATGCTGCAGACGTTCTGGTGCCTGTCGATCGCGAACCTGGTCGACCACCTGGAGGGTCGCGACCTCACGCCGAAGACCGACTTCACCTCCCCGGTCATGCGGGAGCGGCTCGTCGTCGACGACTCGCCGGAGGCGGTGTTCGACTCGCTCGTCGACTCGGAGAAGTTCAGCACGTGGTTCGGCTACAGGATCGACATCGAGCCGTACGTCGGCGGGCGGTTCGCGATGGGCGGCTTCGAGGCCGACGGACAGCCCGCGAAGATCGTCGAGCTGGAGCCGGGCCGCAATCTCACCCTGGAGTGGCCGGGTCTCGGTCTTGTCACCTGGGAGCTGGAGGGCTCGGGCGGCGCGACGCGCCTCACCTTCATGCAGAGCAGCTTCAACGAGAGGAAACCCCCGTACGCCGGGTGGATGGGCTGGCTCAGCGGCCTCGCCGAGCTGCGCCGCTTCCACGAGCTGAGCGACTGGCGCTCGATCTGGCTCGCCCCGAGCGCCGAATCCCCGGAAGCGGCGCCGGTGAGCGGCTGACCGCGCGCGCACGACTCCTGCGGCACCGGTCCACGGGGGCAGGGTGTCATGGAGCACGGCTGACCGCGCACGCGCGGCTTCCGCTCTCTCCTCGCCTGGCGCTCACCAGCACATGACGGCCGCCTGGCCGGGGCCCCAGCAGGAGTGGATGCGGACGCGAAGGACGTAGCGGCGGTCCCTGCGCAGGTGGACGCGCAGGGACGCGTTGCGCGGACGGCCTCCGTCATCGTCACCCGCCAGGTAGCGCAGGTCACCGCCGACCTCCTCGAACAGCACCAGCACCGTGTCGCACTCGCCGAAGACACCGACGGCGTAGTCACGGGTCGCGCGGGGGACGATCGTGAAGTCGCGCTGTTCTCCCGCCCCGGCGCCGAGCGGGGCGGAGCGGAACGGCGGCAGTTCGGGCGGCGGCTCGGCGCCCGGGGGCGGATACCAGCGGCGGGCGAACGCGGCGTCGAGTGCGGAGACGGTGCCCGGTGGCGCGACCCCCGCCCGGTAGCACGGCGGCTCCAGGATGAGCCCCGGGCCGAACCGGTATCCCATCACGGACAGCGGATCCCACACCGGGCCGTTCGCCTCGCTCTCGTCGAGCCTGCGGATGACGTTGTGGAACGTCCGCGACCTGGGCCAGAGGTTCGGCGGTCCCGCGAAGTCCTCGTAGACGGCCTCCTCGTCCCACAGGATGCCCGAGTACGGGCTCTGGTGCTCGTGGACCATGCCGATGACGTGGCCGATCTGGTGCAGCACGGTGCCCCGGCCCGACGCCCCGGTGAGGTCCCAGCCGAAGTTCGTCGTGCGGGAGGCGGTGCCGACGCGGAGCGCCTCGCGTCCCACCGCCGACCACGATCCGGCGTCCCACCGGAACCCGATCCGCAGCTCCGCCTCGCTACGGTCGGCGACCTCGGCGAACTCCAGCCCGATGCCGAGGTCCTTCCACTCCTGGAAACCTCGGCGCACGGCGTCACGCTGCTCGCCGCCGGAACGCCCGCCGTCGTGTCTCCCGTCCAGGAAGCAGTAGTGCAGGACCGTACCGTTCAGCCACACCCGCCGCCCCGAGAGCAGGGCCGCGCGTCGCCTCCCGTGGAGCCCTTCCGGCGCCGCGGGGGCAGGGTACGCGGGAAGCGAGCAGTGCCGGACGCGCTCGCCGGCGCCCGCCCTCATCGGCGTTCCCGTGGCGTGGAGGCCCCGGCCCCCGGACGTGAGGAGGAGATCAAGGAAACCGTGTCCACATGCCACGAGACTGAAGACGGAACCCCTGACGCGCATGAGTAGGGGGTACTCAATTCGACGTGTATCACGGACGGGGAACCCGGCTCATACAGCTGTGAGAAACCCACGGTCCCCCTGGCCGTTCACGGCCAGGACTGAGGAACTCGATCTCGTACGGCGAAACCTGGCGGCCGGCCGCCGGGGCGTCGTCGTGACCGGCGCGGCGGGGAGCGGCAGGAGCCGTCTCACCGCCGAGGCCGTCCCCGAGGCTGTGACCGCCCCCATAAGCAACCCCGTGAGCACCCCCGTGAGCGACACTGTGGCCGCCCCCGTCCACCCTCCTGTTCACGCCCACGCCTCCGTTCGCGCTCCTCTCCACGTACGGATCACCGGAACGCACGACACCCGGAACACCCCGCTCGCCGCCTTCGCGTCTCTCCTTTCCCACCCCTCGCGTCTCACGGAGTTCTCCGCCTCTCATAGGGCGGCGCCGCACCTCACGAAACCCTCCCCGCGTCTCGCGGGACTTCTCTGCCCGCCGGACCCCGTCGAGGCGCTGGACGGGGTGCGTGTGCTCGTCGTGGACGACGCCCACCTCCTCGACGAATCCTCGGCCGCGCTCGTTCTCCGCCTCGCGCTCAAAGGGCGTACCCGCCTGCTCGTCACGGTCAGGGAGGGGGAACCCGTACCGCGGGACGTCTCCCGGCTCTGGGAGGAGGGCCTCCTGCCGCGCATGACACTCGCCCCCCTGACGGAGAGCGAGTGCGGGGAACTGCTCTCCCGTGCGGTGGGCGGCTACGTGGACGCCCTCACCGTCAGGCGCCTGCACCGGGCGAGCCGTGGCGACCTGCGACTTCTACGCGAGCTGGTCGTCGCCGTCCACGCTGGAGGGGATCTGAGCCACGTGTCTGGCACGTGGACCTGGCGCGGAGTTCCTCCGATGACGGCGCGCGCCAGGGAGTTGGTGGAGGAGACCATCCGCGACGTCGGCGGGGACGAACGGGAGGTGCTTGAGCTCATCGCATCGGGCAGGCCGCTGAAACTCGTCACACCCGGCGCCGGGGTGACCTGCGGCGTCCTCGAACGCCTACGGGCGAGAGGGCTGGTCACCATGGACGACCGGCTCTCGATACGGCTCGTCCACCCGCTGCACGGCCCGGTGCTCCGAGCCGCCGCGGAACGCCGCGGGGCGGGCGACCCGTCCGGCACGCGACGGCTCCTCCCCACCCCGGCCACGACGCTGGAGGCCGAGTGCGAGGAACTCGCCGTACGCGCGTACTCGGGAAGGCTCTCCGGGATCCCCCGGGGCGCCGGCGAGCGGATGGCCGAGGACGACACCGGCTGGGACGAGCCCGCGATGCCGGAGTTCTGCGCGCGGCGGGCCCGCGTCGCCCGGCTGCGCGGGGAGACCCGCGAGGCCATCGCCTGGAGCCGCGAAGGGCTGCGCCGCTCCCCCCACCACCGCGCCTGCCTGGCCGAACTCGCACACGCCTCCGCCTACATCGGCGACCTGACGACGGCGCGGCAGGCCCTGTCGCGCGGTCCGGCCCCCAGAGGAGACGCGCGGAGGCGCACAAGCAAAGACGCGCGGACGCGCACGAGCGAAGACCTGCGGACGCGCATGGGTGAAGACCCGCGGACGGGCATCGGCGGAGACGTGCGGACACGTATGTGGCTCGCCACCGAGCGGGCACGGACCTGGACGCTCGCCGCCGAGGGAGACCTCGACGGTGCCCTGCGGTCCGCGCTGCGCGCCGCCGGGGACGACCCACTCGAAGACGACATGTTCGCCCTGCACGACGTGGCTCGACTCGGCACGCCCGAACTGGTCGTCGACCGGCTCGCAGACCTCGCCGACCGCGCCGAGGGAGACCTCGCCCCCCTGCTGGCCCGGCACGCCCGCGCGCTCGCCGGGCGCGACGGGGAGGCGCTGGACAAGGTGGCGCGGGGTCTCGCCGATCTCGGCCTGGCACTGTACGCGGCGGAGGCGTTCGCGCACGCGGCCCTCGTCCACGACGACCGGCGCGCCTCACAGTCCTCCAGGAACCGGGCAGCCGCGCTGGCGGGAACGTGCCAGGGGGCGCGCAGCTCCGCCCTGGTCAACCTCGCGCTGCCGAAGCTGACCGCACGCCAGCGGCAGATCGTGAGCCTCGCCGCGGCGGGTCTGACCAACCGGCAGATCGCCGAGCAGCTCACCGTGTCGATCCGTACGGTGGCCAACCACCTGTGCGACGCCTACGCGCGGCTCGGCAGCAGCGACCGCGCCGACCTGGGAAGGCTCTTCACCGTTGGCTGACGCGAAGACCGAGCACGCCGGGCGACCCGGCCGACCGGGCGCCGAGACGTACCCGTCCGGTGAAAGCCCGACCGGGCGACCGGACGCCGAGACGCGCCTGTCGGGTGAGGGTCCGGAGCCCGCCCGGCCGGGGCCTTCAGGCCGCGCCGATGGCGGAGAAGGACCAGCCGGTCGCCCGGTTGAGCGCGTCGCCGGGCATCGCGAGCCGCGCGTCGCGCAGGGCCTCGGCCATGCTCAGGCCGCGCCGCAGCCCTTCGTGCAGGGCGAGCATCAGCGGAACCACGGCCTCGTCGTCGACGGGCACCGAGCTCGCCACGATCCCGGCCGTGCCCAGCGGCAGCAGCGCCGTGGCGAGGCCGAGCAGCTCGTTCGCGCCGACCGGCTGCAGCCTGCCGGAGTCGCAGCTGGACAGGACGATCCGGTACGGGGCGCTGTGCAGCCGTTCGAAGTCGTGCACGGTGAGCGGGCCGTCGTCCATCCTCAGGGAGGAGAACATCGGGCTGTCGGAGCGGAAGGTGCCGTGCGCGGCGATGTGGGCGAGCCTGCTGCCGTCGAGCGCCGCGAGTACGGCGGGGGCGAGCGCGGTGCCCTCCTCCAGCACGGTCGCCTCCCCGTAGCGCGCGGCCAGCAGCGGGACCTCGGCGCCGCCCGTCGCGAGCCCCGGCCCCCTCACCAGCACGACCCGCTCCCTGGACGGCGACGGTTCGATCCGCCGGGCGCGGAGCCAGGCGTTCGCGGAGGGCGAGACGCTCAGCACCCGCTCGCCCAGCGCCGGCAGCAGCGCCCAGGGGACGCCGTGCAGCCTGCCCGGCGGGACGACGACCACGGGGCCGTCCCCGAGGTGGCGTACGGCGGGGCCGAGCAGCGACTCCTGGAGGCGGCGTCCGCCCGCTTCGAGGACGGGCAGCCTGTCCTCCGAGCCCCCGTACGCGATCCGTCTGAGACCGGCGCGGGCGTGGTCGGCGTCGATCGCCGCGTCGGCGAGCCGCCCCGCGGCGAACCTGCGCACCCGGCCCCTGCCGCAGAGCAGGACGTGCAGCTCGCCGTCGACGGCGACGATCTCGATCAGCCATCCGTCGCCGAGCCCGTCGAGCAGCGGGCCCGCGTCGAAGCGGTGCCCGTCGAAGCCGCCCGCGCTGCGGGTGCGGAGCGTCCGGGCGCGGATCTCCTTTTCCAGCCTCCGCTGTTCGCGTTCCAGCGCGGGGGCCGGCACGCCGCCCGGCCTCGCCGTGTCGATCCGGCTGCTGATCTCCCGGAAGGCCGTCACGTCGCGCAGCAGCTCGGGATCGTCGGGGGGACGGGTGGGCGGGACCGCGAGCACGGTGGCGCGCCAGCGTTCGCTCCAGTCGAGGAAGCGGCGGGGGCCGCCCCGCGCGAGGGTCGCCCGCTGCGCGAGTACGGCCAGCTCCGCCCCCTGCGCGGTCGCCCGCGCCCGCAGTTCCGAGGCGCCCAGGGTCATCCTGTGCTCGTCCAGCAGGTCGAGCCCTCGGCGGCAGGCGTCCAGCACGCCGCGCGTACGTCCCGCCGCGGCGGCTCTGAGCGCCTGGGCCACCCAGCCGTCCACCCGGGCGAAGGCGGGGCCGCGCGCCCTGGTCCTGGCGGCGGCGGCGAGGTGCCGTTCGGCGTCGGCCTCCCAGCCGAGCGCGAGGGCGGTGCGTCCGGCGAGCAGCGAGGCCTGGACCGCCTCGGGGGAACGCAGCTCCGCCAGCCGCAGGGCGACCTCGGCGGCGTCGCGCACCGAGCGGCCGGAGACCTTTCCCGCCGCGAACCTGGCCTGGACGAGCACGAGCCTGGCGTGGGCCTGCCACCAGTCGCGGCGCTGGCTGGAGAACAGCCGGATGGCCGCGCTCGCGCGGGCGATCGCCGCGTGCGGCTCGCCCGCCGCGATCGCGGCCCGCGCGGCGATGAGGAGGAGTTCGGCGCTGCGGGTCGTCTGACCTCCCATCCGGTTCAGCTCTTCGGTGGCGGTGTCGGCCTCCTCCAGCGCCTCGCGGGCGAGCCCCGCCGCCAGCAGCACCCCGCACCGGCGGATGTGCAGGACGAACATCGGCGTGCCGAGGGCCTCGTAGCGGCGCGCGGCCTCGTCGAAGAGACGCAGCGCCGCCGGCAGGTCGCCGGACCTGAACGCCGCCAGCCCCCGGCTCTCCACCGCGTCGGCCTTGTCGTGCTCCTGGTCGGTGGTCTCCCACAACCGCTCGGCGGCGACGAAGTCGGCCTCGGCCCGCTCGACGGATCCCATCGCGAGGTGGACGGTCGCCCTGAGCGTGAGCGCCCGCGCGGTCCAGATCGTGTCCTGTGCCCTGCGCAGGGCGGGAATGGCCCTGCGCAGGTCGTCGAGCGCCTCGCGGTGCCCGCCGAGCACCCACCAGACGTAGCCCCGGCGAAAAAGCACGCGGGCGCCGGTGATCCCGCTGCCCCTCTCGACGGCCGTCTCCAGCGCCGCCAGCCCCTGCCGGGTGCGGCCCGCGTGGATGAGGGCGGCTCCCAGGGTGGCGAGCACGTCCGCCTCGCGGTTGGCGGAGCCCGACCTGGCGGCGAGGGCACGGGCCTTCCTCAGGTGGCCGATCGCCGCCGTGAGGTCGCCGAAGTCGCGTTGCCAGATGCCGATCACCTGGTGGGCGACGGAGGCGTCGTGCGGGGAGGGGGAGTCGGAGAGCACGGCCCGCGCTCCGGCCAGCGCGTCCGCCGGGCGGGCGAACACCAGGGGCAGCAGATCGAGAGGGTCTCCCGCGGGCCGCGGGATCCGCGAGCTTCCCCCGGTCACGGATCGATGTTAGACGTGGTGTGTTCAGGGCGTCCATGCCGCGGAGCCCTCCCCGAGAACACCCCCCGTCCAGCTCCGGACTCCCCTCTCCTTACCGGGCAATTCGCTCGTCCGTGCCGGGTGACTCCCCCGGTTCGTATCGAGCCGATCGCTCGGAAGGTGTATCAGTGAGGCATCCGGTGGCTCTTAACCCATGGCGACGTCAGGACATCTGCGAAACAGGATGGCGAGTATGGCACCAGACAGGTTCCAGGAACAGTTCGACCAGATCCAGGACGCCATGGGAGAGGTGGTGCTCGCGGCGGGTTTCGAGGGGTCACAGCCCATGTTCCTCTACGAGAAGGGCTACGTCCTCGCCCGCGTGGAGGACGCCGACGAGGTCGCCTCGACGGTGAGGAGAGCGTTCGCCAGGGATCGCGGCGACCGGGACGCGGGCGTGCGGGTGGAGCGGGAGGAGAGTCCCGGCGGCGTGCTCAGGATCCGGGTCGGGGAGCCCGACAGGAGTGAGCGCTTCGCCGACCGGGACGTGTCGGACGCGCTGAGGGCCGTCGAGGACCTGGAGCGCGAGAACAGGCGCCCCATGGTGTCCAGGAACCACATCGTCTCCATCGCGGTGAACTGCTGCCCCGGCGACGAGCCGGTGCCGATCTCCCGGTGCGAGTCGCCCAACCCGGCGGTGGCCGAACTCGCCGGCGAGGGGGGCGCGCCGGTGTCGGTCCTGGTGGTCGACACCGGGCTGGTGGAGAACTACCGCTCGCACCCGTGGATGCACCGCGTCGTGGGCGAGGGCAAGGAGATCGAGCTCGACGACGAGGGCATCCTCAAGCAGTACGTCGGGCACGGCACCTTCATCGCCGGGCTGGTCAGCGCCGTCGCACCCAACACCGACGTCACGGTGCACGCGACGCTCGTCAACGCGGGCGCGATCAGCGAGAAGGAGCTGGGTGACAAGCTGCTCGGGGGGATGCTGCCCGAGGAGAGGTGGCCCGACATCGTCAACCTGTCGGCGGGGACGCCGAGCACCGGGGCGGAAGCGCTCCTCGGGCTCGAACGCTTCATGGACGCGCTGCTGGGTCACCCCGAGACGCTGCTCGTGGCGGCCGCGGGCAACAACGGCAACGACGTGAGGTTCTGGCCCGCCGCCTACGCCGACCACCCCGACTACGCGGGTGCCGTCGTGTCGGTGGGCGCCCTGAGGAAGGACGGCACGGCCCGCGCCTGCTTCAGCAACCACGGGCCGTGGGTGACGACGTACGCGCCCGGTGAGCGTCTGGTGAGCGCCTTCACCGCGGTGGACCCCACTCCCGCGGCGTACGACTACCAGCACTCCACCTTCCCCGCCTGCAGGTACGGCCACCTGTACGACTGCACCTGCCAGTTCCCCCCGCACCGGGGCGAGCTCACCGAGAAGATGGCGTCGTCGCCGAACGCCATCCGCGAGCGCGTCGAGTTCGACGGCCTGGCGGAGTGGAGCGGCACCTCCTTCTCTGCTCCCCTCGTGGTCGCAATGATCGCCAATTACATGGCGCGGAACCCGGGGGTCGGCTCCCGGGAGGCCGCGGGAAGGCTTCTGCAGGAAATCCCCGTCGGCAGGCTGTCCGGCATCACCACCCCGGCCCTCATCCCCGCCACCTGGACGCCACGGAGCGTACAAAGTGTCCCGGCCACGCCCTGAAAACCAGTGCGGGCGGATCGGTCCTGCGACGTACGATGACAGTCCAGAAAGCAAGGGGACGTCACCGTGGATCGAGACTCGATCGGCATCCTCTTCCGCGCCGCGGTGGACTCAGACGACGCCGCCGCGTGGAAATCCCTGGTGGAGGGCCTCAGCCCGCTCGTGTGGTCCGTCGTGCGCGCTCACGGGCTGAGGGACGCGGACGCGCAGGAGGTCTACCAGACGACCTGGTTCCGGCTCGCCCAGAATCTCACCCGGATCCGCGAACCGGACAAGGTCGGCGCGTGGCTGGCCAGCACGGCGCGCAACGAGTGCGTCAAGGTGATCAGGGCCGCCCGGCGGGTCTCCCCGAGCGACGACCGGGAGATGTTCGATCGCGTCGCCGACGACCGTACGCCGGAGCAGGCGCTGATCGACTCCGAGGACGCCGCCCGGGAGCGGGAGCGGGCACGGGCGGCCTGGCAGGCCTTCCAGGAGCTCGGTGAGAGCTGCCAGCGGTTGCTGCGGCTGCTCACGGCCTCTCCGCCGTTCAGCTACCAGGAGGTGTCGGCGACGCTCGGCATCGCCGTCGGGAGCGTCGGGCCGATCAGGCAGCGCTGCCTGCGACGGCTGCGCGTCCTTCTGGGCAGGAGGGGTTTCCAGTGAACCTCCCGAGCGGACGGGATGTCCGCGTGGACCTCCTCAGGTGTGCTTTCCGGGGGAATCTCTTCGGGCGTGCCTTCCGAGCGGACCTTGTCAGGTGTGCCTTCCGAGTGGACCTCCTCGGCAGGCGAGGTTTCCGGGTGGACCTCCCGGGCGGACGGGGTTTCCGATGAGTGACGACGAGCTGGAGGCGGAGCTGCGCCGAGCCATCGAGCTGTTCGACCCCGTTCCCTCACAGCTCCTGCAGATCGCGGTCGAGGCGTACACGCTGCGCACGCTCGACGCCGAGCTGGCCGAGCTGGTCTTCGACTCCCTGAGCGGATCCTCGCGGGTGCGGGGGGAGCGGCAGCCGCGCATGCTCACCTTCCAGGGCGTGGGGCTCACCGTCGACCTGGAGATCACCGTGACCGCCGCCGGCGGCCGGGTGGTGGGCCAGCTGATGCCGCCGCGTCCCCTTGAGGTCGAGGTCCTCGGAGGTCGTCCGGTCACGCTGACGGCCGACGACCTGGGCAGGTTCATCTACGACGACGTTCCCGCCGGGCCGTTCAGCCTCCGCTGCCGTCTCGGCGACGCGACGGTCGTCACCGAGTGGATCACCGTCTGACGGCGGCTCACCCCGCCGGGTGGCGAGGCGAGGTTCCCCGCGTACGCCTGCGCGTGCCGCCGCCTTCGCGGTGCCGGTCCCCCGGGTTTCGGTGCCCGGGTGCGGGTAATCGACCTGGTAGTCGAAGGGGGACCCATGAACGACCGCCGGACCATGCCCGAGCTGATGAGCGAGAACGATGTCGTGGACCTGCTGGTGCGCCAGCACGCGATGATCAGAAATCTGTTCGACGAGGTCGAGGAGGCCCCCACCGGGGCGCGGCGGGCCGATGCCTTCCGGCGTCTCGTACGGATGCTCGCCGTGCACGAGACCGCCGAAGAGGAGATCGTGCACCCCTACGCGCGTCTCAAGATCAAGGACGGGGGCGAGGTGGTCGACGAGCGTCTCGCGGAGGAGAGGGAGGCGAAGCAGTTACTCGTCGACCTGGAGGAGCTGGGTCCCGGGCACCCCGAGTTCTCCGCGCGTCTCCAGGTGTTGCGTGCGGCGGTGCTCGCCCACGCCCACGCCGAGGAGAGCCACGAGTTCGCCCAGCTGCGCGCCCGCACGAGCGTGGCCGAGCGCCGGGCCATGGCGGCCGGGGTGAAGGCGGCCGAGGCTCTGGCACCGACCCATCCGCACCCCGGTACGGAGTCGATGATGATGAACCTGCTGTTCGGGCCGCCTCTCGCGATCGTGGACCGGACCCGCGACGTGATCCGCCAGGCCATGCGCGGCTCGGGCGGCTGAGCAGGGGCGGTCACGACCTCGGTGCCGCGCCCGCCTTTCGCGACAGGAGCGCTCACGTCCTCGGCGCGGCACCCGCCTCTCACGGCGGGAGTGGTCACGACCTCGGCGCCACACCCACCTCTCGCGACAGGAGTGCTCACAACTTCGCCGCCGCGCCGGCCTCTCGCAGCGACGAGGCGCCGCGACGCCAGCGGCTCATGACGTGCTCGGCGAAGAGCCGGTCCAGGGTGAGGGCGCAGGCCGCTCCGTACAGGACGTCACCGACCCGGGTGGGGTGCCGCGTCACGAACTCGCCGCACATGTCGTGCGCGGCGGCCTGCTCGTGGACGGCGTCGGCGCGTGCGTGCTCGTCGTAGAAACGCCTCGCGGCCTCGTCGCCGCCCAGCCTGCCCAGTCCCGTGGAGTAACGACGGTTGGAGATCGAGGAGATCGTCTCGAACGCCGCCAGGTGACCGAGCAGCGCCCCGAGATGACGTCGGTGCAGACCGAACAGTGACGTGGTGTTGGAGATCGCCAGCGTGATCGCCGGAACCCGGTCGAGGTAGGCGCCGTAGGAGTCGTCCAGGCCCAGGCCGCGCATGGTGACCCGAAACAGCTCCGAGCGCGTCCGCCTCGCGCTCCCCCCGCCGTACTCGTCCGCCTGGATCGCCGGCAGCGCCGCCTTGGGGCGGCCGTCCAGCCCGGGGATCGCCCAGGTGTGCGGGTCGGCCTCCCTGAGGTGGTGGATCGACCGGTGCGCGACGAACTCGCGGAACTGCTCCAGGTCGGCCTGCCCCTGGAGGAACCCCGCGAGGTCGGGCCCGTCGACGGCCGTGCCCACGAGTTCGGCGAGGGCCTGGCGGGTCTGCTCGGGCCGCGAGGCGGGTGGGTACGGTATCGCCCGCGCCAGTCCTTCCTCTAACCGCGCCTCCAGGATCTCCCGCACCTCCAGGAGGGAAGGGCTCCACTCCCACCGGTCGTCCACCCCCGCGAAGCCCCGGTAGTGCAGCTCGTAACAGACGAAGAGCGCCAGTTGCACGTCCTCGTCCATGAGGACGGGGCCCGCGAACCGGGCGGGGAACGACAGGAGTGGGAGCGAGAGGAGGCCGAAGCGGTGTGGTGGTCGTACCAGCCTCTCGAAGAGCATGGAGGTGATCGGGCCCCGCACGGCGGGCAGCGCCGGAGCCCTGCCGGGGAGTTGATCCTTCACCGCGATGCCGTCGTCGTGGACGTCGGCGATGCGCCGCCCGTAGTGAGCGGACGCGTCGAACTCACGCGCCATGCGTCCCCCGTTCGATACCCAGAGCGATCCGCTGCCCGACCCGGAACCGGCGAAACGCCGCCAAGATCATTCTTTCCCCTCGATGAGCTGCGGAAACAGCGAAATACTCAGCTATTCCGTAGCCCTGAGGTACTCCTGCCGCCAGGAGGTCCACCGAGGACGAGCAGCGGATCGAGCGGGCGGCGACCGGTGGAGCCACCGGTTCCGTACCGGTCGGCGGAGGCGGCCGGGATGTTCCACGATGTTGCGTGCGAAGCCCTGCCCGTGAGGGCGGTGCCCCACGGCGATGGCCTCCTCGCGCGTCTCCGGGTGCGAAGCCCTGCCCTGAGGACGGTGCGGCGTCTTCGGCCGTTTCCGGCGGCGGAGAAGAAGTGATGATCCTCACCGAGAACCGGTGAAAACGCCGGTGAGAACATGGTGTCCCGGCGCGTGGGAACGGTGGAAGCGTCGGTCTCTCGGTACGGGAAGGTACGGTCGGCTCATGTCCGAGCGCAGCATGCCGCATGACCTCGCCGCCTGGGCGTGCCCCCACGGGCAGGACGCTCGCCGGGGTTGCACGACCTGCTACGAGGAGTCCATCGATCCCGACACCTCGCACCCCTTCTGGGAGGTCGCCGCGTGGTTCACCACCTCACGGCCGCTCCCGATCAAAACGCTCCAGGACGCGCATCATCACGATCGTCATTTCGCCCTCGACCAGCCGTCCACCCCGCTGGTCTACCTCCTGACGGGACGTGCCCGCGCGAGCGACAGCGTGCAGGCGATCGCGGGCGTCGTCGGCTTCCTGATGCACAACCGGCACGTGGTGTCCGACTTCACCGTGACCGAGACCCGTGCCACCCGACGCTCTCCCGGCACTCCCAGCGCGCCCAACGCGACCCGCCAGACCGACAAGTGGCTCCAGGACCGGCGCCGCCCCGACGGACGCGCACCGTGAAAGCCCTCCCGCCGCACCGCAGGTGAGCGCGCTGCGGATGAGCCGAGGATGACAAGGTACGGCGGCAGTCCCTAAGCTCGACAACACCATTGTCGAAACGTCGAGGCCAGGAGGAGAACGTGGCGACCGACCCTCCGGGCTTCGAGCTCCCCCTCCGGCTCTTTCTCGGCTTCCGGGTGCTCATCGACGAACTCCACGCGGAGCTCGCCCGCCAGGGGCATCCCGACATGCGACCGATGCACGGCTTCGTTCTGCAGGCGATCGGCCCCGAGGGCACCACCGCGGTGGAACTCGGCCGACGGCTCGGCGTCTCCAAGCAGGCGGCGGGCAAGACGGTCGACACCCTGGAGCAGCTGGGTTACGTCGAGCGCGGCTCCGACCCCGGCGACGCCCGCCGCAAGATCGTACGGCTCACAGAGCGGGGCGTCGACAGCCTCGTCCGGTCGGCGCGCATCTTCGAGGACCTGCGCGCGAGCTGGGCGAGGACCATCGGCGAGGACCGGCTGCGTGCCCTGGAGTCCGACCTGCGCGCCGTGACCCCGGAGGAGGTCTTCCGCCTCGACGTTCCCGGCTGGTTCGGCGGCCACTGAACGTTCACGGGAGCGACGGGCAGCGGGACCGCGCGAGGCCGGTTCCGGCCGGTTCCAGGGAGGCGACTGCTCGCGGACGGCGGTTTCGGAATGCCGGACACGCGCGGACACCGGTTCAAGGCATGCCGGAACAGGCGCGGACGCCGATTCAGGGGACGTCGAAACAGGCGGCTCAGGGGGTGTCGAAACAGACGCGGACGGTGGTCCCGCCCTCCCCTGTGTGCACGCGGACCAGGTCTCCGAGGAGGTTGGTCACGAGCAGTCCCCGCGAGCCCCGCTGCCGGGAGTCGGCCGGGCGGCGTCCCGCGAGGGGGTCGACGATGTGGCCCGCGTCGCTGACGTCGAGGACGATCCGGCGGTCTTCCGTCCAGATCCGCAGGATCCCGGAGCCGCCCCCGTGTTCGATGCTGTTGGCGGCCAGCTCACTGGCGATCAGCCGCAGATCCTCCAGGCGCACCCCCGACAGGCCCGCCCGCTCGGCGTACCGGACGGCGAAGGCGCGCACCCGCCACAGGTCCTCGCCGCCGAAGGGGAGAACGTCGGCGTCCTCCGGTTCCGGCAACGGCCCGCCGCACTTGCGGATGACGCGTTCCGGCGCGTAACCGGTGCTGGTACGCGGTCCCGAGCCGTCCACGAGAACGGGATGGGCCGCCTCGGCGAGCTCGATGATCTCGGCGTCCAGCCCGTCCAGGTCGTACGGGCACAGGATGACGGCGTCCCGCCCCGAGAAGGCGAGGTTGATCAGCGCCTCGTGCAACAGGCACGCGTCGTGCTCCGTCCGCGGCCGGTCCGGCCAGACCGGTTCGCCGACGATGCGGACCCGGCGGCCCGGGTGGAGGTCGGCGAAGGCCCAGAGGACGGCGGGGATGATGCGCCCGGGGTTACGGCCGACCTCCTCCATGTCGAGGAAGTGCACCTCGTCGGCCGCCTCGCCCAGCTCCGCCCGGATGAGTTTCAGGTTCTGTCCCGGCACGGCGACCGCGACCGGCTCTCCGGCCTCGACGCCCTCGGGGACGAAGGGCACCGTACCGTCCAGATACTGCCGGAAGCCCCGGTAGAAGAGTGCCGGATGGGCGAACAGCTCCACCCTTGCGGTCGTCGGCGCGTTCACGGCGTCTCCATTTCGATCAAGGAGGGTTCGGAGGCTTCCTGTTGCTTTGTCAGCCTCCGGCTTCCTCCCGCCTTGCCAGCCTCCGGCTTCCTGCCGATGCGTCAGCCTCCCAGTCGTGACGGTCTGAGCGGGTTGTGGCCCACCTCCAGCAGCGCCCGTCGCCGGTCGTCGTCGTCCTCGTCGACCGTACCCTCGGCCAGCGTGTCCTCGACGCGGTCGACGGCCTTGCGCATCGTCTCGATGTCGTCGGTGGTCAGGTCGGCCTTCCGCTTGCCGAGAACCTGGAGCACCTGGCGCCCGAGCGGCGGCATGGCCGCCTCGGGGCTCACGGCGGCCGCGTCCTGTGAGGCCGAGGCCGACGCGAGCAGGAAGGCCCTCAGCTCCTCCGATGTCATGTTCACGACCTCGTGGAACTCCTGCCACACCAGGTCGAGGATCAGATCCGACTCTTCGGCCACCGTGCTCTCCTCTCATGCCGGGCCGGTAAGGCCACGCCCCGGACACGAACCGGCCACCGGCGCGGATCGGACCTCCCACGGGGGAAGGCGCGCGGTGACGGGCGCACGGCCCGCCCTACCCCGGCTTCCGTCCCGTTAACACGCGGGCCGGGGTACGGGCGGGAAAAGAGCCCTGATGATCAAGTGAGCCGAGCCTCCCGGACGGCGGTGTTCCCGGCCGTTACGGAAAGGCCCCGGACGGCCGGTCAAGCCCTCCTCAGGCGGGGTCGTCCACCGTGAAGCGCACTCCCGAGAAGCGGCTCCGCCACTGGGTGACCTCCGGCGCCACGGTTCCCGGGTCGACGTTCTCGTCCAGGCCCCGGGCGATGAACGACGCCAGCTCCGGCATGTCCGCCTCGGTCATCCCGAGCCTGACGATCTCCGGCGTACCGATGCGCAGGCCGTTCACGTCCCCCTCGACCGCTTCCAACGGCAGGCCGATGCCGCAGGCGAGGAGGTTCGCCTCGCGCAGCCGCCGGGCGGCCCGCTGACCACCGCCGTAGCGGTGGGCGAGGACGGCGAACTGGTGGGAACGGGTGCACCCGCGCTCGGCGGCGAAGACCGGGACCCCGAGGGCGATCAGTTCGTCGGCGAGCCTTCGCGCGGTCGCGACCATCGCCTGCGCGTAGGCGGGGCCCGCGGCCTTCCAGTCGAGCATCGTCATGGCGAGCGCCGCGGTCTTTCCCGCGTCGAAGTTCGCGGTGAGCCCGGGGTAGGCGATCGCGTCGAGCCGCTGGGCCAGCTCGGCGTCGTCGGTCACGATGAGCCCGCCCGCGGGACCGCCCAGGCTCTTGTACGTGCTCATGGTGATCAGGTGGGCGCCCTCTTCGAGCGGCTGCGGCCAGGTCTTTCCCGCGATCATCCCGCACAGGTGGGCGGCGTCGAAGAGCACGCGGGCACCGACCGAGTCGGCGATCTCGCGGATGCGCGCCACGGGGTGGTGGAACAGGTTGAGGCTGCCGCCGATGGTGATCAGCTTCGGCCGTACCCGTACGGCGAGCTCGCGCAGGGCGTCGACGTCCACCGTGTAGCCGTCGGACGTGACGGGGGCGGGAACGGTCTTCAGCCCGTACAGGCCGGCCGCGCCGGGCTGGTGGTGGGTGACGTGACCGCCGATGCTCGCCGGCGGGGCGATGATCGTGTCGCCGGGTTCGCAGACGGCCATGAACGTGTAGAGGTTCGCGAGTGCTCCGGAGCCGACGCGCACCTCGGCGTAGCCCGCGCCGAAGACCTCCGCGGCCAGCTCGGCGGCGACGATCTCGATCTGTTCGATCGCCTCCAGGCCCATCTCGTACTTGTCGCCCGGGTACCCCAGCGACGCCCGCGACCCGAGGTTGGCCGAGAGCAGGGCCTCGGCCCTCGGGTTCATGATGTTCGTCGCCGGGTTGAGGTTGATCGACTCCACGTCGTGGATGCGGTGGTTCTCGGCCACCAGCCGCTCGATCTCACTCTGGACCGAGGACGCCGTCTGGTCCGTCACGGCCTTCAGGACGGACTGGACGCGATCCTCGGTGGTGGCGGGCACCCACGGGCGGTGGGCGAGGGCACGGGGCATCGGGTGTTCTCCTGGCCGACAGGCAGACGGCTGTCGCGGGGATGTCAGGATGTCTGCCAGACGACGTTAGAACGCAGGCGACGACCAGCGCATCGGGTGAAAGACGGGCTTTCTAGCTGCTTTTTCCTACATTTGCCGGAAAAATACGGCCAACTTCTGCAGAAAAGATCACTTCTTTCACACGGGCCCCACTTCACACCTTCCGCATCCCCGAACCGGCACCCCCACAGGCCCCGGCGTCCGCACCGCACCGAAGCCCCCACCGCACCTTCCGCACGTCGCACCGACACCCCGCCACCCCGCCACCCCGAACGAGCACACGCCGACACCTCACAGCCGGACCACCTCGAACGAGCCACACCGAAGCCCCGCCACCCCGAACGCACAAGCCGACACCTCACGGCCGGACCACCTGGAGCGAGTCGTGCCGGGGCCTCACAGCCGGACCGCTTTAAATGAGTGAGCGACTCACTCATTCATTCGCTAGGATGCCGACGTGACATCGACCTCCCAGCGTGCCACCCCCCTCCCCCCCGACGAGCGGCGCGCGGCTCTCATCGCCTCCACCCTGTCGCTCGTGCTCGCCGAGGGGCCGGACGTGAGCACCCGGCGGATCGCGCAGGCGGCGGGGGTGGCGGAGGGAACGATCTTCCGGGTCTTCGCCACCAAGGACGAGCTCGTGAGCGTGGCGATCGCGAGCGCCTTCGACTCCTCCTCGCTACTGGGCGAGCTGAAGACGATCGACCGTACGGCCCCCCTGGACGTTCGGCTCGTCGAGGCGGTCGAGATCCTGCAGCGGCGCACCGCGCGAATCTTCCGCCTGGTGGACGCGATAGGGATGAAGGCCATCGAGGCCGGTCACGAACACCGAGATCTCTCCGAGGAGAGCGCGCTGATCAGGGAGGCGCTCACCGGCCTGATCGAACCCGCCAGGGAACGGCTGCGCTGCGAACCGGGCGAGGCCGCCCGCCGGCTGCAGTTGCTGGTCATCGCGTGCACCCATCCCCGGCTCGTCGAGAGCGATCCGCTGGCCGCCTCGGAGGTCGTCTCCATGCTGCTCGACGGAGTACGCCTCACAGCCGCTCCCCCAGAACCGCTTCCCTGACCTCCCGCCTTCCCCCGGAACCTCTTCCCGACCTCCCGCCCACCCACCGGAGCCGCTTCCCCGACCCTGCCCACGGCGCCCCCGGCACTCCGACGCTCCCGGCACCCGCCCCCAACCGCCCCGACCTCGGCGGCCCCGGCCCTGGCGGCTCCGACGAGCCGGGAACGCGACCTCCCGTCCTTCCGTCCTACCTCGACCCTTTCCTCCTGCCTCGACGTCCTCCTCGGCTTGACCTCAACCGAGCTTCACCTCGCAGGCTGATTCCCACCATTCCCCTGAAGGAGATCCCTCATGATCCCGGTTACCGGGGCGACGAGCGCGACCGGCCGACGACGGCCGGATCCCCGGCACGACGCTCCTCGCCCGGCCACCCCACGCGAGGAGCCCTCATGCTGACCCGGCTGCTCCGCACATACCTGCGCCCCTACTCGTGGGCGCTGACAGCCGTGGTGGTGCTGCAACTCGTCGGCACCATCGCCTTGCTGTACCTGCCCAGCCTGAACGCCGACATCATCGACCGGGGCGTCGCCACCGGCGACACCGGCTACATCCTGTCCGCCGGGGGCTGGATGCTGCTCGTCTCCCTCGTGCAGATCGCCTGCTCGATCGCGGCGGTCTACTACGGCTCCCTCACGGCCACGGGATTCGGGCGTGACGTGCGCGCGGCCGTCTTCCACCGGGTGGGGGGGTTCTCGGCGAGGGAGGTCTCCAAGTTCGGAGCCCCCTCGCTGATCACCCGCGGTACCAACGACGTGCAGCAGGTCCAGATGCTCGTCGTGATGACCTGCACGATGCTGATCGCCGCGCCGATCATGGGCGTCGGCGGCATCGTCATGGCCCTGCGTCAGGACCTCGGCCTGTCCTGGCTCATGCTGGTCTGCGTCCCCGCGATGCTGGTGTCGATCGGCCTGATCAGCGTCCGCATGGTCCCCCAGTTCCGCGCGATGCAGGATCGCATCGACCAGGTCAACCGGGTGCTGCGCGAGCAGCTCACCGGCATCCGCGTGGTGCGCGCCTTCGTTCGCGAGCGCGAGGAGACCCGCAGGTTCGCCGACGCCAACACCGCGCTGACCGAGACGTCGCTGCGCGTCGGGCGGCTGACCGCGCTCATCTTCCCCACCATCATGCTGATCCTCAACATCTCCAGCATCGCGGTCCTCTGGTTCGGCGCCGCGCGGGTGGACAGCGGGGAGATGCAGGTCGGCGCCCTCACCGCGTTCCTCATGTACCTGATGCAGATTCTCATGTCGATGATGATGGCCACCTTCATCTCGATGATGATCCCGCGCGCCGCGGTCTGCGCCGAGCGCATCGTCGAGGTGCTCGACACCGACTCGTCGGTGACACCGCCCGACGACCCCGTACGGCAGGTGAGCGGGCGCGCCGAGCTGGAGATGCGTGACGTCGAGTTCCGATATCCGGGCGCGGCGGCACCGGTGCTGTCCGGCGTCTCCTTCCGCGCGAGCGCGGGACAGACCACCGCCGTCATCGGCAGTACGGGCTCCGGCAAGACGACGCTGATCTCGCTGATCCCCCGGCTGTTCGACGCCACCTCCGGCACGGTGTCGGTCGACGGCGTCGACATCCGCGACCTGGACCCCCAGATGCTCTGGACGCGCATCGGCCTGGTGCCGCAGAAGCCGTACCTGTTCAGCGGCACCGTCGCGAGCAACCTGCGCTACGGCGACCCGGACGCGAGCGACGCGGAGCTGTGGGAGGCGCTGGAGGTCGCCCAGGCCCGTGACTTCGTCGAGGCGATGCCGGAGGGCCTGGAGGCACCCATCGCGCAGGGCGGCACGAACGTGTCGGGCGGGCAGCGGCAGCGGCTCGCCATCGCGAGGGCGCTGGTCAGCAAGCCCGAGATCTATCTGTTCGACGACTCGTTCTCGGCTCTCGACCTCGCCACCGACGCGCGACTGCGCGCGGCCCTGCGCCCGCACACCGCCGATGCCACCGTCGTCATCGTCGGCCAGCGGATCTCCACCATCGCCGACGCCGACCAGATCATCGTGCTGGACGACGGTGTCGTCGTCGGCCTGGGGACTCATGACGAGCTGATCGAGTCCTGCCCCACGTACCTGGAGATCGTCGAATCCCAACTGGCCTCGGAGGCCGCAGCATGAGCAGCGACCGGCCCATGACGACCACGCGACCGCGTCCCCCGATGCCCGTCGGAGGCTTCGGGCGCGGCCCCTTCGGGGGGGCCGCCGGGATGCCCGCGGAGAAATCGATGACCTTCGGGCCGTCGGCGCGCCGGCTCTTACGGCGCCTGGCCCCCGACCGCCCGAAGCTGCTGGTCGTGATCGCCCTCGCCGTGACCAGCGTGGTGCTGAACGTCCTCGGACCGAAGATCCTCGGCCACGCGACCGACCTGATCTTCACCGGGGTGATCGGCAGGCAGCTGCCCGCCGGGACGACCCCTGAACAGGCGATCGCCGCCGCCCGCGCCGCGGGCAACGACAACTTCGCCGGCCTGCTCTCGGGAATGGACTTCGTACCCGGCCGGGGCATCGACTTCGGCGCGCTGGGCACGGTCCTGCTGTGGGTCCTGGGGGTCTATCTCGCCGCGTCGGCCTTCGGCTGGCTCCAGGGTTACCTGCTCAACGACGTGGTGCAGCGCACCGTGTTCCGGCTGCGCGAGGAGGTCGAGGAGAAGCTGAACCGGCTCCCGCTGCGGTTCTTCGACGGCCAGCCGCGCGGCGAGCTGCTCAGCCGGGTCACCAACGACATCGACAACGTCTCCCAGAGCCTGCAGCAGACGATGAGCCAGCTACTGGTCTCACTGCTGACCGTGATCGGCGTGCTGACGATGATGTTCGTGATCTCGCCGCTGCTCGCGCTGATCGCCCTGATCACCATCCCGCTGACGATGTTCGTCACCGCGCTGATCGCGAAGCGCTCGCAGAAGCACTTCGTCGCGCAGTGGGCCCACACCGGCAGTCTGAACGCCCACATCGAGGAGGCGTTCACCGGTCACGAGCTGGTGAAGGTGTTCGGACGCCGTCCCGAGGTCGAGGAGGTGTTCAGGCAGCGGAACGAGGAGCTGTTCAAGGCCGGCTTCGGCGCCCAGTTCGTGTCGGGGATCATCATGCCGATGACGATGTTCATCGGGAACCTCAACTACGTCGCCATCGCCGTCGTCGGCGGCCTGCGGGTCGCCACCGGGTCGATGAGCCTGGGTGACGTGCAGGCGTTCATCCAGTACTCGCGGCAGTTCACCCAGCCGCTGACCCAGGTGGCCTCGATGGCGAACCTGATGCAGTCGGGGGTCGCCTCGGCCGAGCGGGTCTTCGAGCTGCTCGACGCCGAGGAGCAGGCACCGGATCCCGCAGCCCCGGTGCCTCCCACCGTCAGGCGGGGCCGCGTCGAGTTCGAGCACGTGTCCTTCAGCTACGACCCCGAGCAGCCGCTCATCGAGGATCTGTCCCTGGTGGCCGACCCCGGGCACACGGTCGCGATCGTCGGTCCGACCGGCGCGGGCAAGACCACCCTGGTCAACCTCGTCATGCGCTTCTACGAGTTGAACTCCGGACGGATCACCCTCGACGGCGTGGACGTCACCGCGATGCGCCGCGACGACCTGCGCTCGCACGTCGGCATGGTGCTCCAGGACGCCTGGCTGTTCGGCGGGACCATCCGCGAGAACATCGCCTACGGCAATCCGCTCGCCACCGAGGAGCAGATCCAGGCCGCCGCACGGGCCACGTTCGTCGACCGGTTCGTCCGTTCCCTGCCCGACGGCTACGACACCGTGATCGACGACGAGGGGGGCAACGTCAGCGCCGGGGAGAAGCAGCTGATCACCATCGCCCGCGCCTTCCTCGCCGACCCGTCGCTGCTCATCCTGGACGAGGCCACCAGCTCGGTCGACACCCGCACCGAGGTCCTGGTGCAGCACGCGATGGCCGCGCTCCGTTCGGACCGCACCAGCTTCGTCATCGCCCACCGGCTGTCCACCATCCGCGACGCGGACCTCATCCTGGTGATGGACGCGGGCCGCATCGTCGAGCAGGGCACCCACGACGAGCTGCTCGCCGCGCGGGGCGCCTACCACCGCCTGTACTCGGCGCAGTTCAGCGGTGCCGTGGTCCTCGAGGGCGACGAGCCCGCCGGGGAGGCGGTGGCCACGACAAGAGGATGATCGCGACAAGAGGTCGACCGCGACCGGAGCGATGACCACGAGGAGCGGATGATCACAGCGGGAAAGCGGTGATCACGACGAGAGACCGACCGCGGCCGGTGAACCGGGAACCGGCCGCGGTCGATCCCGACGCCTCACTCCGCTCGCCCCCACTTGCCTGATTCACCACAGCGGTGGTACCACAGACGTGGCACCACCGCTGTGGTGATTAGAGGGGAGCAGGGCATGAGGGGAAGAGCCGCCATCGTGGGGGCCGGGATCAGCGGCCTGACGACCGCCATCGGGCTGCGCGGCATCGGGTGGGAGGTGCGCGTGCTCGAACGCTGGCCGAAGATCAACTCTCAGGGCACGGCCCTCGGGGTGCGGCCCGACGCGCAGGCCGCGCTCGCGCGGCTGGGACTGGACGAGGAGCTCCGTCGCCGTACGGTCCCCTATCGGCGGGCCCAGATCCGCACGCCGGGCGGCCGCAGGATCGCCGACCTCCCGCTGGAGCGCATCGAGCGCAAGGGCGGCGCGCCGGTCCTGATGCTGTCCAGGATCTCCCTGATGGACATGCTGCTCGACGCCGCGGGAGACGCCTCGATCACGACCGGCACGGAGATCACCGATCCGGAGGCGCTACGCGGAGAGTACGACCTGGTGGTGGGGGCCGACGGGTTGCGCAGCACGGTCCGCACGGCGTATTTCGGCACCGCCGTCCGGCCGCGCTACACCGGGATCGTGGCCTGGCGGGGCGTCGTGGGGTTCGAGCCGGACCTACGCGGTGAGACCTGGGGGCCCGGCCAGGTGTTCGGCATCACTCCCCAGGAACCCGGGTCCACCAACTGGTACGCCGCCGTGGCGACACCGGAGGGCCACCGGGAGACCCTTGACGAGTTGCGTGCCCGCTTCACCGGCTGGCACGACCCGATCCCGAAGATCCTCGCCGAAGCCGACGAGAAGACCGTTCTGCGGCACGAGATCCACGAGCTGTCCTCGCACCTGAGATCCTTCGTGACGGGCAACGTCGCCCTGGTCGGCGACGCGGCGCACGCCATGTCACCGGCCCTCGGGCAGGGCGCGTGCCAGGCCCTGCTGGACGCCGTGGCTCTCACCGACTGCCTCCGCACCGCGGACGACGTCGAGACCGCGTTGCGCGCGTACGACGCCAGGCGCAGAAAGCCCGCTCAGCGTCTCGTGACGATGTCGCGGCATATGGCCCGCTTCTCGAACCACCCCCTGACGGGACCGCGCAACGCCCTCCTGCGCCTCCTCCCCGCCTGACCACGGCCAAGACCTCCCGCCCGGCCACGGCCACGTCTTTCCACCCGACCACGACCAGAACTTTCCGCCCGACCACGGCCAGGACTTTCCGCTGACCGCAGCCGAAGACGCGACACCCTCACACGCCTTCCCCCGCCCGACCTCGGCCAGAGCGGCAACGCGCTCATGCACCCCCTACCGCTTGACCTCAACCAAAGATGAGGTCGCAAGCTGGTCGGGACATCCTCACCCACGAAGGAGATCCGCATGATTCTGGTCACCGGAGCGACCGGCAAGGTCGGCGGGCAGACCGTCACCCAACTCCTCGACGCGGGCCTCCCCGTACGCGCGCTCACCCGTGACCCCACCTCCGCCGCCCTCCCGAAGGGCGCCGAGGTCGTACGCGGTGATCTGGCCGACCCCGCCACGCTGGACGACGCCCTGGACGGGGTCGAGTCGGTGTTCCTCGTCTGGCCCACCCTCTCGGCCGACCACGCGGCACCCTCGACCATCGAGAAGATCGCCAAGCACGCCCGCCACGTCGTCTACCTCTCCGCACGCGGTGTCCCCGACCCCGCACCGGGCACGCCCGAGCCGGACCCGAACTCGATCCTCGGCTCCCATGCCCGCATCGAGCGGCTGATCGAGCGGTCCGGGCCCGAGTGGACGTTCCTGCGGCCCGGCGGGTTCGCCGCCAACACCCTGATGTGGGCCTCGCAGATCCGCGACACCGGCACCGTCCGCTGGGTGTACGGAGGGGCCACCAGGGCACTCATCCACGAGCGGGACATCGCCGCCGCCGGGGTGAGCGTGCTCACCGGCACGGGCCACGCCGGAGCGAGGTACGTGCTGAGCGGCCCCGAGACCCTCACCCAGATCGAGCAGGTGACCGCCATCGGCGAGGCCGTCGGCCGGGCGGTCCGCTGGGAGGAACTCCCGCCCGAGGAGGCGCTGCGCGAGCTGGTCGGCCGGGGCTGGCCGCCCGCGGCGGCGAAGGGACTGATCGACGGGCACGCCCAGATGGCGATGTTCCCCGAGTCGGTCACCTCCACCGTGGAGGAACTCACCGGGAGGCCGGGCACCCCGTTCCGGCAGTGGGCCGCCGACCACGCCGACGACTTCCGCTGACGCGCCTCGACCGGCTATTCGTCGTCGATTCCCGGCAACACCGAGAAAGAGGTGAGCCGACGAAGAGAACGACGTGTTCCGCGAATGTCGAGATCCCCGGTGGCGGTGACCTGCAGACGGCATCCGGCGCTGTTCACGCGTCCGGGGTGCCGTCCGCTCGCGTCCGGTGCGAATACGGATACAGCAGCAGTTGGAGCTCGCCCCGATCGTGTTTGCGGTCGCGACGTGCGCGACTGACGCGAAGTTCGCCACCTTGGCGTCGTGCCGCACACCGGTCGCTAGCGGGGCGTTCCTTCGCGCTCGCCTCGTCGGGCGAGGCGTTCGAGTTGTCCTTCGTGCACGTCGCTCACCCACTCCCAGCCGGGCTTCGCCGACGGACCGACCCGTGGGTCGGTGGAGACGTGGCCGTCCCGCAGCGCGAGTACGTACGCCCGATCCAGGTCGATCCGCGCCCGCACCTGGTCGGATCCGCCGACGGACCCGTGGCCGGGGACGACGACGTCTACGCCGTCCGCCACGCCCTCGATCAGGTCCAGCGCGGTGAGGTATTCCTCGATCGGGTCGGCGGTGCCCTCCATGTCGAGCATCGGGACCAGGACGTCGGACAGCATGTCGCCGGCGACGAGAACCCCGCGTTCCTCGATCAGCAGCGCCGCGTGGCCCGGGGCGTGCGCCCGGTGCTCGATGATCCGGATCTCGGGGCCGTCCCAGGGGATCCGCGTGGTTTCCGCGGGCAGTCCGGTGATGAGGCCGAGCAGGTCCATCGGCACCTGCCCGGCGATCTCCGTCTCGAGCAGGTGGTCGGCGATGCGGTCCTTCGCACCCGCCTCCGACAGCTGCTCCCGGATCGTGGCCGCGCAGCGCGCCGTGCCGTAACGGGGCGCCTCGCCGAGCCCGGCGTGCCAGAGCAGGTGGTCCCAGTCCGGATGCGTGGAAAACCCCGCCACCACGGGCCGGCCCGCCTCGCGAAGGTCGTTCGCGAGGCAGTCGAGCTCGGAGCCGGTCACGCCGGGGTCGATGAGCAGCACACCGGCCCTGCCCCGCACCACAACGGTGTTGGTCTGCACGAACTCGCTCTCGTGGACCCACACCCCCTCCGCGACCTGCTTCAGCACGAGCCCGTCTCCTTCGCGTCCCGGATGGCGTAGTGATGCATCGTGACGCCCTGGTCGAACGATCGCTGCTCCAGCAGGTCGAGATCGATCGGCAGGTCGTAGTCGTCGAACAGCGGCCTGCCGAAGCCGAGGATCGCCGGATGGGTGAAGAGCAGCAACTCGTCGAGCAGCCCCGCCCGGAGCAGCTGCGTGGCGAGCGCCGCGCCGCCCACACCGATGGTGCCGTCGGTCTGGTCACGGAGGGCGGCGAGCTGCTCGATCGCGTCGTCCCCACCGATGATCCGGGTGTCGTGATCGGCGCTGTGGCGGGTACGGGAGACGAGCACCTTGGGGGCCGCCGTCCAGATCTCGCCGTATTCACGCAGGAAGTCCGGCAGCGACGCGTCCTCGCGCGCCCGCGGCCAGAACTCCTCCATCGTCTCGTACATGACCCGGCCCTGGACCATCACCGCGAGCTCCCGCGCCCGCGCGTTGAACTCGCGGTGCAGCTCCTCGCCGATGCGCAGCCACTCGCCGGCGCCGTTGTCCCCGGGAACCTGCTCGATCCGCAGGTCGAGGGACACGTTCATCCAATAGAGGAAGCGACCCATCAGCTCCTCCTTCCCATAGTGCTTGCATTTTGCAACTACTATATTGGCAACGAAACAACCGTCAAGGAGGAGTCGTGGAACCACGGTCCGGCTGTCCGATCAACGCAGGCGTCGAGTTGCTCGGAGATCGCTGGTCGTTGCTCGTGCTGCGCGACATCATCTTCGGCGACCGCCGATACTTCCGCGCGCTGCTCACCGGGTCGATCGAGGGCATCGCCTCGAACATCCTCGCCGACCGTCTCAAGCGGCTCATCGACGCGGGGATCCTCACCCGCGGCGCCGCGGGCCGCGGGCAGCGCGCGCGCTTCAGCCTCACCGAATCCGGCATCCAGACCCTGCCGATCATCTACGCCCTCGGCAACTGGGGCCTCGACTGGACCTCCGGCAGCGCCGAGCTGCGCAGCCGCCAGCAGCTCATGCGCGACGAGGGGCCGGCGTTCGTCGAGGAACTCATGGACGAGCTCCGCGTCCGCCACCTCGACGCCCCGCCGAAGCCGCACGAAGGCCCGGGCGCGTTCGAGCGACTCAACGCCGCCTACGTCGCCTCCGGCGGCTCCGACTCCCGTCCGTAGACCGTGTCCAGGAGATCGCGGACGAACCGATCGAGATCGTTCAACCCGGCGGCGGCCAGGGTGTCGTGACCGTCCGCCAGCAGGTGCGAGACGGCGGCGTGCAGGGCCAGCGTGACGGCGGCGGCGCGACGCGGGGTGACGGGCAACCCGGCGGCGCGCTGGGCCCGCTCGAAGTCGGTGAAGTCGGTGGCCGCGATCGCGTCGAGTATGGTCGCCAGCCACGGCCTGCGCGCCGCCTCCGCCTGGAGTTCCAGGTAGGCGAGCAGGCGAGAACGGCCGGGACCCGCGACGTTCTCCAGAAGCCCGCGGAACATGGCCACCAGCCCGTCCCGATCGACAGGCTCCCCTCCCGGCACCTGGTGGTACAACTCGACGCAGCGCTCGGCGATCGCCCGCAGCATGGAGTCTCTGGTCGGGAAGTAGTTTTTCGCGGTGCCCGGCGGGGTGGCCGCGGCGGCGTCGACGGCCCGGTGGGTGAGGCCGCGCCCCCCGCTCTCCGCGAGCACCTCGATGGCCGCGTCCCGCAGACGGTCTCGCCGCTCCCGATTCATCTCGCCGACATTACCACCACACCCGTGGTGACTTCTGCCGGCGACCTTGAGACGCAGCGAGCTTGAGGCGGTCCCGCCCTCGCCGGCCGCCTGGACGAGATCACCCGGGAAGACGCGGCGGGCATGACCGGACACGGCGGAACTTCCGGCCAGGCCCGCGGGCGGGCCCCGAGGCCGCTCCACCCGTACGGATGGGGCAGCATGGAGGGGTGAGCGAGGGTACGAGCACACTGGCGAGACTGCTGACCGGGGGCGGCGTCCTGGTGCTGAGCGGGGCCGGCATCTCGACGGAGTCGGGGATCCCCGACTACCGGGGACCTGGCGGGACCCTGAACCGGCACACCCCCATGACCTACCAGACGTTCACCGGCGACCCGGTGGCCAGGCGGCGCTACTGGGCCCGCAGCTACCTCGGGTGGCGGGCGATGACCCGGGCCGCTCCGAACAACGGCCACCGCGCGGTCGCGTCCCTCCAGCGGCGGGGCCTGGTCTCCGGCATCGTGACGCAGAACGTCGACGGCCTGCACCAGGCGGGCGGCGCCCGGTCCGTCATCGAACTGCACGGCAACCTGCGGGAGGTGGTCTGCCTGGAATGCGGCCACTCCAGCCCCCGCGAGGAGCTGGACCACCGCCTGACCGAGGCGAACCCGCGCTTCGGCGCCCTGCCCACCGCGATCAACCCGGACGGCGACGTCGAACTGCCCGACGAGGAGATCGACGGTTTCCAGGTGGTCGGATGCCGGGCGTGCGACGGAGGGATGCTCAAGCCCGACGTCGTCTTCTTCGGGGAGACCGTTCCGGCGGAGCGGGTTCGCGCGTGCTTCGCCCTCGTGGAGGGGGCACGGCTGCTCCTGGTCCTCGGGTCGTCCCTCACGGTGATGTCGGGCCGCCGGTTCGTGCTGCACGCCGCGAAGCTCGGCATCTCCGTCGCGATCGTCAATCAGGGCCCGACCAGGGGCGACGGCTACGCGGCACTCACCGTCGACGGCCCTTTGGGCACGGTCCTTCCCGAGCTGGTCCGCCTCGTCGAGGCCGAGATCGACACCCAGACGGTGCCCACCGGCTCACCCCGCTGATCCGCCCGTCCGGTCCGACACGCCCAGCACGGCCCGTACGACGGCGTCGGTGTCGGCGAGGTCCTCCAGCACCAGCTCAGGCCCCGCCTCGCTCAGGACGTTCACGTCGTTGAAGCCGGTGGCGACCGCGATCACCCTCGCTCCACCCTCATGACCCGCGCGGACGTCGTTCGGCGTGTCACCGATCAGCACGGTGTTGCGCACGGTGAAGAAGTCCCCGTACTTGTCGGCGGCGCGTCGCTGCGCGCCGGCCACCAGCGCGGCGCGGTCCTCGTGGTCGGTGCCGTACGCGCCCACCTCGAAGTCCACGAAACCGTCCAGTCCGAAGACGGTGAGCTTGCCGATCGAGACCGCCTCGGTGTTGCCGGTGAGCACCGACTGCACCACGTCCTCGCGTTCCGCCAGCGCCGCGAGCACCTCGCGTGCCCCCGACAGGGCCCGGCCACGCTCCCGCATGACGGCCTCGCGCACGACGAACGCCTCGGCGAGGGCGACGTAGAAGGAGTCGAGGAGCTCGTCCGACACCTCGACGCCGTGCGCCTGGAGGATCTCGGAGATGATCGCCCGCTCGGTCCGCCCCGCCACGCTCACCGGGTGTTCCATCCTGCGGCCGGTGGTGGCGTGCAGCGCGTGGTCGTAGGTGTCGGCGGTGACACCGCCGGCGTCGATCAGCGTGTGGTCGATGTCCCACAGTACGAGCGTTCTCGGGGAGCTCACCGCCCGAGCATAACGAAGCCCGGATCCCCCGGCCTTTCGGAAGGGCTCCGCGGCCGGGTGTCAGAGGTCGACGCGGGCCAGGAGCGGCAGGTGGTCGCTGCCGGTGGCGGGCAGGGTCCAGGCGGCGACGGGGACCGCCGTACGGGTCATGACGTGGTCGATCCCGGCGAGGGGGAGGGCCGCGGGCCAGCTGAAACCGAACCCCCTCCGCGCCGAGACCAGCCGCGAGGTGAGCGGGGCCAGGCCACGGTCGTCGAGGGTGCCGTTGAG
Organism: Streptosporangium sp. NPDC049046; assembly: GCF_040649155.1. Classification (NCBI taxonomy): domain Bacteria; kingdom Bacillati; phylum Actinomycetota; class Actinomycetes; order Streptosporangiales; family Streptosporangiaceae; genus Streptosporangium; species Streptosporangium sp. NPDC049046. The sequence goes on from NZ_JBEZEZ010000025.1 coordinate 81,037, forward strand.
GTCGCCCAGCAGAACGACCCTGTCCAGCGTCTCCGAGGCGACGGCCGCACCCAGCGCGGCGGCGCTCTCGTCCCTGCGGCCGGACCCGAAACCGTCCGACGGCCGGATACGGATCGAGGGAAGATGCGCGACGTACACGGCCACGTCCCCCTGTGGCGTCCGCGCGGTGACCCGCATCCCGCGGTTCCAGTCGGGTCCGACGTCCGCGGGCCTGATGTCCACCGGCCGCGCGTCCGCCAGCGGGAACCTGGACCACAGGCCGACGGTGCCCACGACCGCACGGTGAGGGTGGCCGGAGGCGAGAACGTCCTCGTAGAAGGGCCGGACGACAGGCGTCAACTCCTCCAGGGCGATGAGGTCGGCCCCGGCCCCCGCCAGGGCGAGCGCCGTCCCCTCGTGGTCGGGATTCTCCTCGCCCACGTTGTGCTGGAGCACGGTCAGGTCACCCGCCGCCTCCCGGTCGGCGGGCAGCACCCGCCCGCCGAAGACCACGCCCCACACCGCCGCGGGCAGCACCAGGGACACCGTCGCGAGGACCGAGCGGCGCAGCAGCGCCAGACAGAGCAGCGCGGGAACGGCCAGGCCCGCCCACGGCAGGAAGGTCTCCAGCAGGCTGCCGAGATTGCCCACGCCGTTGGGCACGACGGCGGGGAACGCGAGCAGCACCGCCACCAGCACGGCGACCGACGCGAGAACCCACCCCCGCGACCGCGTTCCCGAGGACCCTGAAAGCCCCGAGGACCCTGAAAGCCCCGAGGACCCCGAAGACTCTGAGGACCTTGAAGACCCCGAGGAACCCCAGGAACCCGAGGGCTCCCCGGATGCTCCGTCCGGCGCGTCCCGCCCCCGCGTTCGTCTCCGTCCCCACGCCCGGAGCCCGGCCCGGCGGGTGTGCTTCTCCCCGTCCTCCCCGCCGCCGATCTTTCGATCTTCGATGCTCATACGTCCGACCGTACGATCATCGCGACCCGGCCGGGCCTCCTATCGCAAAACGGACATCTAGTCGGCTGTGAGGCGTCCGGCGAGCCGGTCCAGGCCCTGCCTGATCATCTGTCCGTACCCGTCGTCATCAAGTGCGCCGACGGCGGCGCGTCCGCGTTCGAGGTGGTCGCGTGCCCGGTCGAGATCGCCGAGCCTGCGGTAGGCGTCACCCAGGTTGAGGTGCAGGGATGGGTAGAAGCCGCTCACCGAACCGGCGACACCCACCTGCCGGGCCCGCTCGTCGGTGACCAGGTCGGCCGCCTCCAGGGCGCGCAGGTCCCAGAGCAACTCCTCCTTCACCTCGTCCTGCACATCGGCCATCCAGTGAGCGAGAGCGCACCGGTGCAGAGGGTCACCCGTCTCCCCCATCTCCTCCCACAGCTCGGAGAACAACTTCCGAGCGGCCTCCCGCTCACCCCGCCTGCCCAGATCGGCGGCATGGCCGATCCTGGCCATCATCACATCGGGTGTCACATCGGGCTCGGTCATGTGGTCTCCTCGGCGGAAGGTCAACGGTGCGGCGACTGTAGCGACGGCGACCGACACAAACCGCTGCGAACGTCCGGCACCGTGGCGGCGGTTCACGGTGACACGCACCCGCCACCGGAGACGGGTGCCCGCCGAGTGATTCATGTGTCCGACGGCCGGTGCGGCACACCCCAGTCCCACAGTGCCTGGAGGACGGGGCCGAGATCGCGCCCGCGGGAGGTGAGGCTGTAGCGCACCCGGGGCGGCCAGTCGGGGCGGCGGTGGCGATCCAGCACACCGGCCTCGGCCAGGTGCGCGAGCCGGTCGGACAGCACCTTGTCCGACAGCGCGGGCAGCGCCTGGCGAAGCTCGCTGAACGTACGGTCGCCCCGCAGCAGTTCACGGATGATCAGGGTCGTCCAGCGTCCGTGCAGGGCCGCCAGGGTGATCTCCACCGGACATGACGGGGTGGGTTCTGTGACGTTCGCATGGGGATGGTCGGGCAGGCCCGAACAACCAACCGTTTGGTGAGCCACGAAGGCGCCTCCTAGCGTTGCCGCGTCCGAGTTGTTTCTACCGAAACGGAGCGATGATGCGACAGCTTGCCGAACGTCCGGAGGATGTGCCCACCGTCTTCGCCGAGCGGTTCAACGCCGGTGACGCCGAGGCGGTGGCGGAGATCTACGAGAGCGACGCCGTGTTCGTCTCGGAATCCGGCGCGCCGCTGACCGGAGAGCAGATCAACGCCGCCAACGGCCGTTTCATGGATCTGGGACTGCCGATCACCGTCCGTCCGCGACACGTCCACACCACGGGCGACCTCGCCCTGCTGATCGTCGACTGGGTGATCGACGGCACGGACCGCGGGGGCCGGCCCGTGCACCTCCAGGGCACCGCCACCGACGTCGCCCGACGGGGACAGGACGGGTACTGGAGGTACGCCATCGACAACCCCTTCGGCGCGGCGGAGAAGGGGTGAGGGTCTCCTCGGTCGCCGGAGCGACCGAGGGATCCACCGCGCCAAGGGAAGCCGGCGAAGAGTCCGTCTCAGCTCAGGAGATCTGAACTCCCGCTGCCTCGGTCGTCGAGAACGAGGGCGGACCGCCCGTTGACCGTGTAGCGGATGTGCGTGGTCTCGGGGGTGTGGATCACCCTGGTGGGAATGAGCTCGATCGCCTCCTTATCCGCGAGGCCGAGGCCGAGGTCGGCACCCGGCCTCGCGCCCGCGCCCAGCCCCGCGTCCAGGTCGGCCCCCGGACCCGCGCCCAGGCCCGCGCCGATGTCGGCGCCGAACAGGCTCATCCCCCTGCCGAGCACCACCGGGACGATGTGCAGCTCCAGTTCGTCCAGCAGACCGGCCTGGAACACCTGGCGCAGCAGGGTGCCGCCTCCGGCGATCGCCACGTTCTTACCCCCCGCGACGGCGCGTGCCTGCTCCACGGCACTGGCGACGCCGTCGGTCACGTACGTGAAGCTCGTCCCGCCCTGACGCACCAGGGTCTCGCGGGGGCGGTGGGTCACGACGAACACCGGCGCGCGGAACGGCGGCTCGTCGCCCCAGGGCACCTCGCCTCCGTCCGCCATGTTCCGTCCCATGACGTAGGCCCCCGCGGCCTCGAACGACTCGGCGATGATGTCGGAGTTGACGTCCTTCTCACCGCCCGCGAAGCCCTGCCGCTCACGCCAGGCCATGGCGTCGATCACCCACCGGGTGACCCGGAAGAAGCCCGCGGCTTCCTCAGACTGCAACCAGCCCGACCGCTCGCCGGTGTGTCGCGGACCGGCGTAGTAGCCGTCGAGGGACACCGACATCTGTGCCGTCACCTTTGTCATATCGCTTCGCTCCTGTTCCGGCGGCCCCCCTTCCGGGGCCCGCTCGGTGGAGGATCGGAGCCGCGAACCGGATTTCTACCTGCCCGCGCGAATATTTTTTGCGCGGCCTCGGCTCGGCTCTCACAGCGGACGACGCGATCTCGCGGCCGGTCGGCCCGGCTCGCGCGGCGGGCGGCGCGATCGCTACTCAGGCCGGTCACCGGTTCACGCCACCGGACGACGCGATCTCGCGTCCGGTCCGACTCTCACAACGGACGACACGACCTCGCGTCCGGTCGGCTCAGCGCGCGCAGCGGGCGGCACGCAGCAGGAGGAACCGCTGTTCAGGACGACTACCGGCCAGACGCGCGGCCTCCCGATACGCCGAGGACGCGGCGGCGGTCTCCCCCGCCCGGTCGAGCAGGTAGGCGCGGACGGCGAGCAGCCGGTGATGACCGGCGAGCATCCCGGATTCCAGCTCGTCCAGCAGCGCCAGCCCGGCACGCGGTCCGCGTGCCATCCCCAGCGCGACCGCCCGGTTGAGGGTGGTGACGGGGTTGGGCTGCAGGCGCTCCAGGATCTCGTACAGCTCCAGGATCTGCTTCCAGTCCGTCGCCTCGGCCGACGGCGCCTCGTCGTGTATCGCCGCGATCGCGGCCTGGACCTGGTACGGGCCGAGCCGGCGGGTCGCGAGCGTACGGGTGAGGATCTCGGTCCCCTCCGCGATCGCCTCGGCGTCCCAGCGGGACCGGTCCTGCTCCTCCAGCGGCACGAGCACCCCGTCTGGGCCCGTACGCGCCGCGCCGCGCGCCTCGGTGAGCAGCATCAACGCCAGCAGGCCCGCGACCTCGCCGGAGTCGGGCAGCCGCGCGTACAGCCGCCGTACCAGGTGGACGGCCTGTCCGGTGAGGTCGGGCCGGCGCAGGTCCGAGCCGGAGCTGGCGCTGTAGCCCTCGTTGAACATCAGGTACAGCACGTGCAGCACGACCCGCAGCCGAGGCCCGTGCTCGGGATCCGGGGGCAGCTCGAACCGCGCCCCGGCCTCCCGCAGGCGCTGCTTGGCCCGCGAGACGCGCTGCCCCATCGTCTTCTCCGGCACCAGGAAGGCCGCCGCTATCTCGCCGGTGGTCAGCCCGGCGACCGCCCGCAGCGTGAGCGCCAGCTGCGACGAGACGGTCAGCGCCGGGTGACAGCACAGGAACAGCAGCTCCAGCAGGTCGTCACGGACCACCTCGGCGTCCGGCGGCGGCGCGACCAGCGCGTCGCGCGGCGTGGCGTCGAGAGCGGCTTTCTCCCGGCGCTCCCGGGCGCTGTCGGCCCGGACCCGGTCGATGTACCGATTCGCCGCGACCTTGTTGAGCCAGCCCAGCGGGCGGGCCGGGACACCGTCACGCGACCAGGCGTCCGCCGCGGTGATCAGCGCCTCCTGCACGGCATCCTCGCAACGGTCGAAGTCCCCGTACCGACGCACCAGCGAACCGAGCACCCGGGACGCCGACGACCTCAGCAGCTCCTCGACCGACTCAACCGAGTCGACCGGCTCGACCGAGTCGACCGGCTCAGCCGCCCCAACCGACTCAGCCGCCTCGTCCGCTTCAACCGGCTCGATCAGCCCAGCCGGCTTGACCGCTTCGACCGCCTCGTCCGCTTCGATCGGCTGAACCGGCTCATCCGGCTTGACCGGCTTGACCGGCTCGAAAGGCTCGTCAGACCTCGCCACTCGCCCAGTCACGTCCCATCAGCGGCCACACTTCCAGGCCACCGCCGTACAACGTCCCCGGATAGGCCCGCGCGATCTCCATCGCCCGCTCCTCGTCGTCCACCTCGACCACGAAGTAGGAGCCGACGAACTCCTTCGCCTCGACGTACGGGCCGTCGGTGACGACCGCGTCACCACCCACCCACCGAACCGACCGCGGCCTGGGCATCAGCCCTTCGGACTCAAGGAGCTCCCCCGACTCACGCAGCGTCTCGTTGAACCCGTCGACCTTGGCGATCAGACTCGCCATGTCCTCCGGCGCGAGAGCGTTCCAGATCTCCTCGTTGCCGTAGATCAGCATCAGATACTTCATCGTGCCGTCCTCCTTGTTGATAGCGGACCGTATCGTGACAGCACGACGATCCTTGGGGAAGCCACTCCGTGGTCCGGGAAAATGCCCGGCCTCCGACTCGATGTGCCGCCCGTCGTCGGATTACCAGGCACTCATGCGGTCGGGTAGGCCGTTCCCCGGATGAGGAAGGACATCGGTGTACGCACCGCGGGCAGCAAGAAGCGCTCCAGAGCGGTGATGGTGAACCCGGCCTGCTGGATCACCAGCGCGCTGTCGCGACCGGTGTGACAGCCACCGGCCAGGCGCGGCCAGACGGTGGCGTCCAGCAGGTCCTGCACCCACCTCATCCCTGCCGAGTCGGCGCGTACGTGCTCCAGGAACCGCAGCTGCCCACCCGGAGCCAGCACCCGGCGCATCTGGCTCAGCGCCGCGTGCGGGTCGGGCAGCGAGCACAGCACCAGTGAGGCCACCGCGGCGTCGAAAGTGCCATCGGCGGCCGGAAGGTGCTCGGCCAGGCCCTCGCGGCCCTCGACAGGGACCGGTGCCCGTACAGCCGCGGCACGGGCCAGGTGACGCAGCCGCGGCTCCGGCTCGATCGCGAGCACGCGCGTGACGGTGGACGGGTAGTGGGCGAAGTTCAGCCCGTTTCCCGCACCCACCTCGATCACCTGACCGGACAGGCCCTCCAGCAGCGCCTGGCGATGTCCGGCCAGCCCTCGCTTCTCCACGACCCGGCTGATGCGGGCATAACAGCGGGCGAAGAGCGGATGGTCGACACTCGTGGCAGCCATGCTGTTCTTCTTCCCGCTCGTCACCTTCTCACCGGGTGAGGGCGGGAGCAGACGGTTTCCCCATGAGGGAATGACCGGTCCGCGCCGTTCCGCCGTCGCGCTCGGTTACCGCGGTCGTACGATCCGGAAGAAGTGCCGAATGTCGGAGATCAGCAGGTCCGGGGCCTGCAGCGAGGCGAAGTGGCCACCTCGGGGGTGATGGGACCAGTGGGTGATCGTGTTCGACCGCTCCGCCAGCCCGCGGATCGCCCGATCGCCGGGAAAGTTCGCCACACCCGTCGGGACCGGTGAACGCTCGGGAGACCGGCCCCACGTCTCCCCGGCTTCCAGGTAGAGCCGGGCCGCTGATCCGGCGGTCGCGGTCAGCCAGAAGATCGTGACATTGGTCAGGATGGTGTCACGGTCGACGGAGGTCTGCTCGGTTCCGGCGGGGTCCCAGTCCACGAACCACTCCAGGTTCCAGGCGAGCTGACCCGCCGGGGAGTCGTTGAGCGCGTACGCCAGGGTCTGCGGCCGAGTACCCATCTGCGTGGCGTAGCCGGAGCGGCCGTACCACCACATCTCGTTCTGCTCGGCCTGTTCCCTCTCCGCCTCCGAGAGCGTGTCCAGCATGCCGGGATCGGCCGGGGTCGCGGCGTTGGCCAGCGCGTTCACGTGGATGCCGATGACGCGCTCGGAGTCCACCCGGCCGATCTCCGGGGAGACGACGCTGCCCCAGTCGCCGCCCTGGGCGCCGTAGCGCCGGTATCCCAGGCGTCGCATCAGCTCGGCCCAGGCCCGCGCGACGCGGGTGACCCCCCAGCCGGTCTCCCGCGTCGGCCCGGAGAACGCGAAGCCCGGCAGCGACGGGATGACGACGTGGAAGGCGTCCGCCGGGTCCCCGCCGTGTGACCGCGGGTCGGTCAACGGCCCGATGAGGTCCAGGAAGTCGTACACCGTGCTCGGCCACCCGTGGGTGATGATCAGCGGAGTGGCGTCGGGCTCGGGCGAGCGTACGTGCAGGAAATGGATGTTCTGCCCGTCGATCGTCGTGGTGAACTGCGGGACCTTGTTGAGGCGGGCCTCGTGCTCCCGCCAGTCGTAGCCGGTACGCCAGTGCTCGACCAGTTCGACGAGGTAGTCCTTGTTCACGCCGTAGGACCAGCCGACGCCGGGAAGTTCGTCCGGCCAGCGGGTACGGGCGAGGCGGTCTCGCAGGTCGTCGAGTTCGGTCTGCGGAATGTCGATACGGAAGGGCGTTTCTGTGCTCATGCCGCCCACCCTGTGCCCCGTGTAGGACAGCTCCGTTCCTATACAGGGGCGATAGTGGAGGAATGTTGGAAACACCCGCTCGACTGCTGCGACTACTGTCGTTGCTGCAGACGCACCGCGACTGGTCCGGTACGGAACTCGCCGAGCGGCTGGGAGTCACCACCAGGACGGTACGGCGCGATGTCGACAGGCTTCGTGAGCTGGGCTACTCGATTCGCGCCTCGATGGGCCCGGTCGGCGGTTACCGGCTCGGAGCCGGTTCCTCGCTACCCCCGCTGTTGCTGGACGACGAGGAGGCGGTCGCGGTCACGGTCGGCCTGCACAGCGTGGCAGAGGTCGAAGAGGCTTCGCTGCGTGCCCTGACCAAGATCGAGCAGATGCTGCCGTCCCGGTTGCGACACCAGGTCATCGCGCTGAGAAGCGCGGTGGTCGCGATGTCTCCCGAGAGCGGCCCGCCGGTGAAGGCGGCGGTGCTCACCGCGATCTCGGCCGCGATCCATGCTTCCGAGGGGCTGCGTTTCGACTACGTCAGCCATCACGGGGCCGAGTCCCGCCGCGGCGTCGAGCCACATCGCCTCGTCTGCTGGGGACGGAAGTGGTATCTGGTCGGCTGGGACGTCGAACGGGCCGACTGGCGCACCTTCCGGGTCGACCGGATCTCGCTGCGAACGCCCAACGGCCCTCGGTTCACCCACCGAGAACCACCCGACGGCGACGTCACGACCTACCTGTGCAGAAAGATGGGCTTCGAGATGTGGCCGCTCCGCGCCCGGCTGCGGATGCACGCCTCCGCGGCGGACATCGCCGGGCGCGTCAGCGGAATCGTGACCCCCGTCGACGACCACACCTGCCTGCTGGAAATCGCCACGGACTCGTTCGATCTCGTCGCGTTCACCGTAGGCATGCTCGGCGTCGACTTCGAGGTCGAATCTCCCCCGGAACTCGCCCGGCATCTCCGCGAACTGTCCCACCGCTTCGCCAACGCGACCGCCCTCCCGTGACGAGGATTCCGCCCGTCAGGAGAACGTCCCGGACAGCGGCGACGCGCCTGCTCCCCGAAGCCGTGACCTCATCTCACCAGACGCTGTGCGAGATCGACCAGCTCGGGCAGGCGCAGCACCCGCTCACCGGCCCCGGGCAGCGGGACGTGCAGGGGTTCGGTCCAGCGTACGGGGATCGCGTCGGCTCCGTAGACGGCACCCGCGAGACCGCCGGTGACCGCGGCGACGGTGTCGGTGTCACCGCCCAGGTCGATCGCGGCGCGTACCGCGTCCGCGTAGCCGGAGGTGGTACGCAGTGCCCAGAGCGCCGAGCCGAGGCAGGGCCAGACGGCGCCGTTGGGCTCGGTGGCGTCGTCGGGGTGCCAGTGTGACGCGAGAACGACGGAGTATCGCTCGCGCTGGTCGGGATCGACGAGGGCGAGGCTGTCCGGCAGCGCGGCGACGGGGTCGCCGCCCTCCAGCGCCACGCGCAGCAGATCGTGGAAGATGGCCGTTCCCTCCCACGCCGCGGGGTCGCCGTGGGTGAGCGCGGCGATGCGGCGGGCGGCGTCCATGGTGGCGGCCTGCCCGTGCCGGGCGAAGTAGACCGCCGAGGTGGTGGCCCGCATCAGCGAGCCGTTTCCCGCGGCGCGGTGGTTGATCTGGAAGTGGGTCGCGGCCGCGCGGTCCCAGGGCATGCCGTTGGTCAGGACATCCTCGGTCTGCAGCCCGATGTCCTTGGGATCGGAGGCCGCCCAGCGCTGAAACCTGGCGAAGACATCCGGCAGGTCCAGCCCTTCGCGCTCCAGCAGCGACTCGGCCAGGTGCAGGGCCATCTGCGTGTCGTCGGTCGCCTCCCCGACGTCCCAGCCGCCGCCCCCGCACATCTCGTTCTCCCTGCCGGGAACGTCGCCGGGAGTGTTGCCGGGAACGCCGCCTGGAACGTCGCCGGGAGCACTGCCTGGAACGCCGTCTGGAACGGGAAACCGGGCGGAGAACGCCCCGGCAGGACCGAATTCGAAGGGAGCGCCCAGCGCGTCGCCCACCGCCGAGCCCACGACGGCACCGATGGCACGGTGTGTACGGTTCATCGCGGCAGCCTACAGAAGGACATCTCCGGCACCGAGCCTCGAATCCTCCGACTTCGACGGGAGCGGCGGCGCATCCGTCGAAGGCTGCGGCACTCACCACGATCTTCGACCGCGTTCCGAGCCTCCAAGGGGCCGCGAAATTCGCTTCGTGTCGTGCGGGAGAGGCTCTACTGTGGCCGGGTGGCGACTCAGATGATCATCATCAACGGTGGTTCCAGCTCGGGGAAGTCCGGGATCGTACGGTGCCTGCAGGCCGTTCTTCCGGATCCGTGGCCGGCGTTCGGCGTTGATTCGTTCATCGACGCGATGCCCGCGAGGATGCGGGCGTCGACCGAAGGGCTCGAGATCACCGCGGACGGCGGGGTGAGCGTCGGGGCGGACTTCATGGAGCTGCAGACGGCCTGGATGCGGGGTGTCGTGGCCATGGCCCACGCCGGCGCCAGGGTCATCGTCGATGACGTCTTCCTCGGTGGAGCCGCCACCCAGCAGCGGTGGCAGAGGCTTCTGGGCGAGATGGACGTGCTGTGGGTCGGTGTGAGGTGTGAGGGTGCGGTCGCCGCGGGCCGTGAGATCGCACGCGGTGATCGGGTCCAGGGGATGGCCGCGTCGCAGGCGGAGGTGGTTCACGACGGCGTGATCTATGACGTGGAGGTGGACACCACGCATACCGAGTCCCTGGCGTGCGCGCGGATCATCGCCGCCCGGGTCGGCTGATCGACGAACCGGCCCCGTACGGCGACCATCTCCAAGATCAGAATTTGACCAGGATCATCGTCCCGTCGAGACCTCCCCGCCAGACACATCGACGCCCTAATGCGACATAGAACCCAATAAGCGGACATACGGAACGACGCCGAGGCGTCCAGGAACACAAACCGGTAACGGCTCGTGCCCGTGCGATCACAACGCTTGACAGGAGGGCTCGTTTGCAATGTTATGCACTTAACCGACTTATTAAGTAGGAATTAAGGAGTAATCCATGAAGGCTCGCAGGCTCCGGGGGACGGCAGTGGCACTGGCTGCGGTCACGGTGACAGCCCTCGCGGCGGCCTGCGGAGGAGGCGGGGGGTCCTCCGGCAGTGACAGTGCCACGGCGAAGACAGAGGTCCGCCTCGGCTTCTTCCCCAACATCACGCACTCCACGGCCCTGGTCGGGGTGCAGAAGGGGCTGTTCGCCAAGGCGCTCGGCAACGACGCGACGCTGAAGATCTCGACCTTCAACGCCGGCCCGGCCGCGACCGAGGCGATCTTCTCCGACGCCATCGACGCCACCTACATCGGGCCGAACCCGGCCATCAACGCCTGGTCGAAGTCCAAGGGCGAGGCGATCAAGATCGTCGCAGGCGCGGCGTCCGGCGGCGTGTTCCTCGTGGTCAAGCCCGAGATCAACGGCGTCGAAGACCTCAAGGGCAAGAAGATCGCCACACCTCAGCTCGGCAACACCCAGGACGTCGCGCTGCGCTACTGGCTCCAGGAGAAGGGGATCAAGACCGACACCAAGGGCGGCGGCGAGGTCTCCATCCTCCCCCAGGAGAACGCCCAGACCCTGCAGACCTTCGCCACCGGCGACATCGACGGCGCCTGGGTGCCCGAGCCCTTCGCGAGCCGTCTGGTCCAGGAGAGCAAGGGCAAGATCCTCCTCGACGAGACCGAACTCTGGCCGAACAAGCAGTTCGTGATCACGCACCTGATCGTGCGGCAGCAGTTCCTCAAGGAGCACCCCGACCTGGTGAAGAAGCTCGTCGAGGCGCACGTCGAGGCCAACGAGTTCATCAAGTCCGACCCGGCGGGCGCCAAGGAGTCGATCAACGCGGAGCTGAAGGAGCTGAGCGGCAAGCCGATCGCCCAGGAGGTCCTGGACAGCGCCTTCGGCAACATCACCTTCACCAACGACCCGATCGCGTCCTCCCTCGTCGGCAGCGCCGACCACGCCCAGAAGGTCGGCCTGCTCGACCCGGTGGACCTGAACGGCATCTACGACCTCACGATCCTCAACGAGGTCCTGAAGACCAAGAACCAGCCTGCCGTGAGCGACAAGTGACCGGCCAGAGCGAGCACCACAGAACAGAAGAGTCGAGGCGGCACCCCCGGTCACCATCCGGCGAGCCGCTGGTCAGGGAGGCGAAGTGACAGCTCCGATCCAGGAGCTGCGCCCCGGCCGGACCGACGGGCACGAGCCCGCGGTCCGGCTGGACGCGGTTTCCAAGGTGTACGGCAGAGAGCTCCTGGCCCTGGACCAGGTGACGCTCTCGGTGGACAGGGGCGAGTTCGTCTGCCTGCTGGGAGCGTCCGGCTGCGGCAAGAGCACGCTGCTCAATCTCGTCGCGGGTCTCGACCGTCCCACCGCCGGGGAGATCGACACCAGGGAAGCCCGAATCGCGATGATGTTCCAGGAGCCCGCCCTGTTCCCCTGGCTCACGGTCTCGGGGAACATCGAGCTGGCGCTCCGGGTGACGAGTTCGGGCAAGACCACGAAGAAGGAGCGCCAGGCGCGGGCGAAGGAACTCCTGGAGATCGTCCACCTCGCCGACTTCGGCCACAAGCGCCCGCACGAGCTCTCCGGCGGCATGCGCCAGCGGGTCGCGCTCGCCAGGGCCCTCGCCCAGGAGGCCGACGTACTCCTCATGGACGAGCCCTTCGGCGCCCTCGACGCCATGACCCGCGACCTGCTCCACGACGAGCTGGAGCGGATCTGGCGGGAGCGGGAACTGGCTGTCCTGTTCGTCACCCACAACGTGCGCGAGGCCGTACGGCTCGGCGACCGGGTCGTCCTGCTGAGCAGCAGGCCCGGCACGGTGATCGAGGACTTCCCCGTGACGCTGCCGCGGCCCCGCCGTACCGACTCCGCCGAAGTGGCCGAACTCGCCTCCACCATCACCGACCGGTTGCGCCAGGAGGTGTTGCGCCACGCCCAGCCGGCGGCGCAGCGGCCCGCCGGCACCGGGATCGAGAAGTAGCGGGTGACCAATGACTGCTGATCTCTCCCAGCACATCGCCGGCCTGGACGCGCTGGAACTGTCCCACCGGGAACGACAGAGCCTCGCCTCCAGGATCTGGGCCAGAACCTGGCCGATGCTCTCGGCGATCGCCCTCGTCCTCGCCGTCTGGGAACTGGTCGTGCTCAGCGGCTGGCGCCCGGAGTACGTCCTGCCCGGCCCCTTTACCGTCCTGGCGGATCTGTGGAACCGCCTCGGTGAGGCCGAGTTCTACCAGGCCGTGGCCGTGACGATGCGCCGAGCGGTCACCGGGTTCGCGGTCGCGGTGCTGGTCGGGCTCGTGGTCGGCGCGGCCGTGTCACGGGTCAAGCCGCTGCGGGCCGCGCTCGGCTCCCTCATCACCGGCCTGCAGACCATGCCCTCCATCGCGTGGTTCCCGCTCGCGATCCTGTTCTTCAAGCTCAGCGAGAGCGCGATCCTGTTCGTGGTCGTCCTCGGGGCGGCACCGTCGATCGCGAACGGGCTGATCGCCGGCGTGGACTACACCCCGCCGATCCTGCTCCGCGCCGGGCACATCCTCGGCCTGCGGCGCCTCGCGCTCTACCGGCACGTCATCCTGCCCGCGTCACTGCCGTCGTTCCTGTCGGGACTCAAGCAGGGCTGGGCGTTCGCGTGGCGCTCCCTGATGGCCGGCGAGCTGCTCGTGATCATCGCCCATCAGGCGTCGATCGGCGAGCAGCTCGACAACGCCAGGGAACTCTCCGACGCCCCCGGCCTCCTCGCCACGATGATCGTGATTCTGGTCATCGGCATCGTGGTGGACATGTGCTTCGGCGCGGCGGACAACGCCCTGCGGCGTCGCTGGGGACTCGACCAGGGCGTCGGCTGAGAGCGCGGCGGCAGCGGCGACAGCGGCGACACGGTCACCCGCGTTCGACCGGTCGCCGCTGCCGGACCACGACGGCGTCCCGCAGCCGTGGCGGACCGTACCGACGAACCACCCACGCGCCCGGACGGCGTCGTCGGCGCCACCGGAAGACCATCGACGTCACGGGCGAAACCGGCGGCCATTCCCAAGATCAGAATTTGACGACGATCGGTCGAAGGTGTTGTTCCGCCCTCTCCAACCGGGCTAAACAGGTTCACATGACAGAGACACCAGCAGCCGGACGCCCCCTTCCACGGCCGCCGATCGCCGATCGGCGGACCTGGCAGAAACAGATCGACGAACTCCGGGCCAAGGAGAAGGCCCACACCAGGGCCGGAGACGCACTCGCCGCCGAACGCCGTCGGCTGCCGATGGTCGAAGTCGATCCGCGGACTCCGCTGATCGGAGCCGACGGTCCGGTGCCGTTGATCGACATCTTCGGCGGCCGGTCCCAATTGATCGCCTACTTCCAGATGTGGCACACCGGTAAGCCCGCGGCGGGGCAGTGCATGGGCTGCACCTTCTCCACGTCCCACATCAACGAGTTGTCCTACCTGCACTCGCGGGACGTCGGCTACGCGACCTTCTGCCAGGGGCCGTACGAGGAGAGCTCGCGCTATCGCGACTTCATGGGCTGGACGATTCCCTGGTACTCGGTGCCGCAGGACGCCGTGGACCGGTTGGTCGCGGACCGGCACTTCGGCATCCTGGTCACCTATCTCCGCGACGACGACAAGGTCTACGAGACCTACTGGACCACCGGCCGCGGCAACGAACTGATGGCACCGTCGTACGGACTGCTGGATCTGACCGTCTACGGTCGGCAGGAGTTCTGGGAGGACTCGCCGGAGGGCTGGCCTCAGCGTTGGGACACCCGAGGCGACCAGTTTCTGCTGGACGGCCGCCCGACCGCCCAGTGGTCACGGATCAAGGCCGGATACGACGACGACCTCGGCGCCTCATCCGGTGATCATCACCAACCGCACTGCCACTGAACGGGCATCCGTCAGGGGAGAGAATCCACTGCTCGCCGCGCCAGGAGCGACCTGAGCCGATCCACCGCGAGCGCCGCCGCCCAGATCAAGCAACCCTTCCACTGCCTCCTTGCCGCACGCGGCACGGGCCGCGACCGGCGATCACTCGAGGACCCCGGGGTCGTCGCGCAGGCTGTCGTGCGCGACCACGCGCGGCACGCCCAGCGGCGCCGGCCCTCGGATCACCGCCGCGGGCAGGCCGAGGAGCCGCCTCACACGTCATCTCGCGCGAGGGCGCCGGCGCGGAGCAGTCGCCACAGGCCGGCGAAGGCCAGCGTGGCCGTCACCGCGCTCATCCCGAGCCGCCCCCAGTGACCGGTCTCGAACTCGAACGCGGTCTGGCGCAGCACCTCCACGGAATGAACGGCGGCGCCCTGCTCGAACATGATGTCGTTGCGCGGCCAGAAGTACAGGACCGAGAACAGGAACTCGCCCAGCAGCAGTGACAGCAGGCTGCCGCCGGCCCACAACCGCGTGTCCCGGATGGGCCACACCAGGATCAGGGTCGCCACGGAGGCGATCACGGTCACCGCGCCCATCGGTGGGAAGAAGTCGGCGGGACCGCTCACCACGAAGAACTCCACCGACTCGGCCAGGGAGGCCGGCACGTCGTGGAACACGTTGGGGTAGATGACGATCGTCTCTACCGCGATACCCCCGAACGCCACCATGGCGATCCAGACGTACGCGGTAAGGACGGCAAGAGAAAGTCGATGTCGCATCAGCAGGCTCACCTAACGGATGGGAAGCTCGGACCCGGTCACGCTACGAGTCCGCCCCTCGCCCCGTCGTCGGCCTGAAAGCCCGACGCGCGTACGCGTTTCGACGTACCTCCTCGCGGTCGACGCTTGATGGTGCGGGTACCCCCACCGTCCTGAAAGTGCGTTCCGCGAGCTGATGCCCTGTTCGTCGTTGGCGTCGGGATAGGCCGGCTGTCCGGAGGCTCACCGGTCAGGCCATGGGCGCGGCTGAACCGCCCCGTGTTCTCAGGTCGTGGGCTGGGCGATGAACACGAACTCGCGCCCCGGGCGATCAGGGGCCTCTCGCACATCGAGCACCCGGTAGCCGTGGGTGACCAAGCTCGATTCGACCTCCTCGCGGCTGCGGAACCGCAGGGTCGAGTCGGAGACGACCGTCGCACCGTCCACCGGAAACCTGTAGGTGTAGCGGAAGGAGACGAACGGCAGGCTTACTTCGGTGACCTCACGGCGCCGCTCCACCTGTCCTTTCCCGGGGATGTCGAGGATCAGGTGATCATCGTCGGCGGCCCACTCCTCCCAGGCCCGATACTCGGGTCTCCTGGTCTCGAACACGAGATATCCGCCTCGACGAAGAACGGCGTGGACGCCCCGCAGAGTCTCAGCCCAGTCGTCGTCGGTGAGGAACACCTGCGCCACGTTTCCCGTCATCACCGCGAGATCGGCGCCGAACGGCGGCACCGTCCTGACATCGCCATGAACCCAGGTGACCGTTGCGGTCGCGTCCTTCGACTTCGCGACCTCAAGCGACGCCTCCGCCGGATCGACCCCCACAACGGTACGGCCGGTTGCGGCGAGCAGGACCGCGAGGGATCCCGTCCCGCAGCCGACGTCGAGTACGCGGTCCGCCCCCAACTCGTCGGCGAGGTCGAGGTAAGCGGCCAGGTCGTCGCGGTCGCCGTCGAAGGCGTCATAGACGGGTGCGAGACGAGGGTGCGCGAAAATCGCATCAGGCACCCGGCGACCGTATCCACGTTCAAGCGTCCCGGCCACGGATTTAACGAACCGCCCGGCGACTCGCGGCTGTCCCGCGAACAACCCGGCCGGATCGTCCAGGACACGCGGATCCACCCGGCTCGCCCTGCCGTCCCCGATCCCGATCCCGATCCCGAGGAGGTGAGACGACATCGGGGGTGGGCGCCTCGTTCAGGACGACCAGGGTGCCCGGCTACACGTTCTCCTCAGCCGGCCGGGCACAGCTCACTCAGAGGTCCGGTGGGGAGCGCGATCCATCCCTCGGAGCGCGCCGAGTGAGCTTGGTCCTGTGCCGGAACGGTCGCGAGACCCTGAGCCGCGGCGCGGGCGGTGAGCGCGGCGATGACGGCGTCCGTCGCGTGGTCGGACGTCCGGCAGATCTGTTCGTGTTCCCCCAGGTCCAGCCATGGCGCCGCTTCCTGGAGTTCATCGACCAACCCCGCGAGTCCGCCACGGTTCGCCGGGCTTTTATAGCGGCCGTGGGGCAGGCCCCAGCATCTGAGCGAGGCCGCGGGGTAGACCTCCGCCACGACACCGGTGCCGCTACGGTCGACCGGCTGCCCCTGCCGGGCAAGCTCGGCGAGCAGGGCCGCGCAACGCAGGGCCGTGCTGCCGATGAGATTCGCGGAAACACTCAGAGGATAGAAGTCGAGGACTTCCTTCACCTCGTAGTCGGTGACCCGCATGGTGAACTGCCTGCGCCAGGCGACGTCCGTGCTGCCCTCGGGCACGGCGACATGTCCCGTGCGGTGAGCCGTGATGAAATCAACGAACTTGTCCGGCCAGCCGAGCGGACAGTCGATACCGGCCTTGTCCGCGCCTTTGATCGCTTCGACGATCAGATCATCGTCGGCCACAGTCTCAAGCCTGCGGACACGGGCCCCGTCGGCAGACCAATCAAGCCAGGCCACCGCCGTCTCTTTCGCTTCCGTCGCCAGGTCAACACCAACCGTGAGCATCGGTTCACGATAAAACACCGGCTGCTCAGCGGACAGGCGGTACTTCTACGGAAAGCGGCTGCGCACGCTCAAGGACCTGGACAGCGCCGCGATCGTGTTATGCGAGATACGGCCGCCGACCCGGACGGTGATGCGCGGACCGCGCTGGACGGCATGGACCTGCCGGCAATTCCTCCTCCTGCCAAGGGCATCACGCCTTGGCGGCACTGACGAGGCCGCTCTCGTAGGCGATGATGACGAGCTGGGCACGGTCGTGCACATCCAGCTTCGACAGCAGGCTGCGCACGTGGGTCTTGACGGTGGAGATGCTGAGGCGCAGGTGGGCGGCGATCTGGGGATTGGTCAGACCGCGGGCGACGAGCGTCAGCACCTCGCGCTCGCGGCCGGTCACCGCCGTCAGCTCGCGCGCGCTCAGGGCGTCGGCGGCGGCCCTGCGGGTGAACTCGGAGATGAGCCGCCGCGTGACCGTTGGTGCGAGCAGCGCCTCGCCGGAGGCGACCACGCGGATCGCGGCCAGTAGGTCGGCCGGCGGGATGTCCTTGAGCAGGAACCCGCTCGCCCCGGCACGCAGTGCCGCGTAGACATACTCGTCCAGGTCGAAGGTGGTCAGGATGACGACCCGGGCCCCGGCCCATGACGGGTCGGACAGGATATGGCGGGTGGCCTCCAGTCCGTCCATGTCCGGCATGCGCACGTCCATGAGGACGACGTCGGGCCGGGTGCGCGCGGCCAGCTCGACGGCCTGCGCGCCGGTGCCCGCCTCGCCGACGGCGACCAGGTCTGCCGCTGTGCCGACGAGCATCGTGAGCGTGGCACGCAGCAGCGGCTGATCGTCCGCGATCGCCACCCTGATCACAGCGCCTCCTGCGAGGCGTAGGGGAGGTGAGCCAGCACGCGGAAGCCGCCGCCCGGGACCGGGCCTGCGATGAGCCGCCCACCGTACATGAGGCAGCGCTCGCGCATGCCGCGCAACCCGTGCCCACCTCCGTCACCCGGTGGGCACCGGCCGTCGTCGGTCACCTCCACCTCCACCACCCCGGCCTCAGGTACCGTGACCCGCACCCGGCAGCCGGTCCCGGCATGCTTGCCCACGTTGGTCAGCGCCTCCTGGACGATCCGGTACACGGCCAGCGCCACCCCATCGGGCAAGTCCCCGGCCTCGACGCGCAGGTCCACCTCGACCCCCGCGTGCGCGGCCAGGGCGTGCAGGTCCTGCAGCCGTGGCACGGGCGCGGTGCCCTGGAGGCCGGACTCCGAGCGCAGCATGCCGAGCATGGCGCGCATCTCCAGCATCCCCTCCCGGCCGATGGTCTCGATCAGCCGCAGCGCCTCGCGCGCCTCCTGCGGACGGGTCTCGGCGACGAGCCCGGCGACCCCGGCCTTCATCGTGATCAGGCTCATGCTGTGCGCGACGACGTCATGCAGATCCCTGGCGATGCGCAGCCGTTCCTCAAGGGCTGCCCGCTCCGCCGTACGGGCCGCGTGCAGACGCTGTTCACCGACGGCCAGGCCCGCCGTCCAGGACAAGCCGATCACGGTCAGCCCGAACCCGGCGTCGCCGAGCGCCTGCGTCCAGGACGGCCAGGCGGCGGCGAGCAGGGCGGCGGCCACACAGCCCAGCGACGCGGACAGGCCGGCGATGGCCGGTCCGCGCGGCTCCTGCACGCCGACCGAGTAGAGCACCACGGCGACCGGCAGGTAAGCCGCCTCCACGCCCATGAGCAGCGCAGCGGCGGCGGCGGCGAGCGAGACGACCAGCGAGGGCAGCGGCCACCGTCGCCGCGTCGCGACGGGCAGCGCGGCCAGGGCGGCCGCGACGACCGCCGCGATCACGCCGGTCCGCAGCTGCGCCGCCGCCGCGAAGGCGGCGGCCAGCAGGAGCGCGACCACCACGTCCACGGCCACCCAGTGGCCGTGGCGCAGCCTGTGCACCACCAGGCTCTCTCTCATCAGCCGACAGTATCCGCGCAGGTCACCTGCGCGACATCGTCCGCAAGGAGGAACGCCTGTCTGGCGTAGCGTCCTGGGCTGATGTGGGCTTCGTCCGGCAGGGCGATGCCACCGTTCGGTCCTGGCGACAGCGTGGAGGCATGAAGACAACACCTCTCGTGATCGCCGCTGCCGCGCTCCTGGTAACGGTCGCGTCCCCGGCGGGCGCGACCACAGCCCCGGCGCGGTTCGAACCGCCCTCTCCCACGGGCCCACACAAGATCGGCACAGTCGCGCTGCACCTGGTCGACCAGTCCAGGACCGACCCATGGGTGACCGACCGCAAACGCGAACTGATGATCAGCATCTGGTACCCGGCGCGCAAGACGGCCGGATACCCGCTCGTGCCCTGGATGCCGAAGGCGGCGGCCGACCGCTACCTGCGCGACATGGGGCTGCCGCCGGGCAAACTGGTCCTGGGTGACACCGACGGCCATCAGGGCGCTCCGGCCGACCGGCGGCTCGGGCGGCTGCCCGTGGTGCTGTACTCGCCCGGTGCCAATGCCTCACGCTCCTTCGGCACCGGGGTGGCGCAGGAGCTGGCCAGCCGTGGCTACGCGGTCGTGACGATCGACCACACCTACGACGCGGCCGTGGTCGAGTTTCCCGGCGGCCGGGTCGTCACGAACCCGAAGGGCGAGATCACCGACTTCGTCAAGGCGGCCAAGGTACGCGCCGACGACACCAGGTTCGTGCTCGACCAGTTGCCCGGCGCCCTGCCCGCGGGGCTGAGGGGGGTGCTGGATCTGAAGCGCATCGCGATGTTCGGCCACTCCCTCGGTGGCGCCACCACCTCCTCGGCCATGTACGCCGACAGGCGTATCAAGGCCGGGCTCAGCCTCGACGGCGCGGTGCTCGGCCCCGTCGCCAACGCCGGGCTGGACCGGCCGTACTTGGTGGTCGACACGCCCGGCAAGGGAGGGATGGTCAGCAACCCTGCGCTGCGGACGTTCTGGAAGAACCTGCGCGGATGGCGGCTCCACCTGACCGTCAGGGGCGCTGCGCACAACTCCTTCGGCGACGACGTCCGGCTCATCCGCAAGGCCGGGCTGCCGGTAGAGGAACTGGTGGAATCCGTCGGGACGATCACCGAGAAGCGGGCGCTGGCCTTCCAGCGCGCCTACCCGCTCGCCTTCTTCGACCGGTTCCTGCGCGGCAGGAAGTCCCCGCTGCTCGACGGGCCGACATCACGTTTCCCCGAGGTCACCTACACCAAGCACGGGCACCCCGTGACCGCCCCCCTCGCCGGATGCCGCGCGTCATCTCCGGCCTGTGACCCCGTATTTCCGCGACGCCCACCGCTCCGGGCCGAGGCTACGAGCAGCCCGATACGGCCTGTCCTTCAGAGGCAGGTCAGCAGGAGCGATACTGAAACAGCGATCAAGCGACATCCCGTACGGCGCCACGCCACCCAGGCCGCGGGCACGGTGCCGGTACGACGATGACGACAGCCGGAAAGGCGGTGTCTATGTCCAGCACGCAGTTGTACGACACCATCGGAAGCACCTACACCGTGACACGGCGCACCGAACCGCGCATCGCCGCGCAGATCTGGGCCGCGCTCGGCGACGCCCGGACCGTACTGAACGTCGGGGCGGGCACCGGCTCCTACGAGCCCACCGACCGCCACGTCCTCGCGGTGGAACCGTCGGCACTCATGCGTTCGCAGCGTCCTCCGGACGCGGCGCCGTGCCTGATCGGATCCGCCGAGAACCTGCCGTTCGACGACGAGTCCTTCGACGCCGCGATGACGGTTTCCTCCATCCATCACTGGCCGGACCCGATCGCCGGCCTGTGCGAGATGCGGCGGGTCGCTCGCCGCGTGGTGGTGTTCACGCACGACACCACTGACACCGGATGGCGTCATCGGTTCTGGCTCACTCGCGACTACCTGCCCGAGGTCGCGGACCTCCTGGTCGGCCGGCCTTCGGTGACCGAGCAGGCCGATGCGATCGGAGCCCGGATGGAACCGGTGCTCATCCCGTGGGACTGCGCCGACGGCTTCCTCGAAGCCCACTGGCGTCGGCCGGAGGCATACCTCGACGAGAACGTCCGTCGCGGAGGGTCGGTCTGGACCAGAGTCGGGCCGGACGTCGAGCAGCGCGCGGTACGCAGTCTCCGTGACGACCTCGCGTCCGGCCGGTGGGCCGAACGCAACCGAGACCTCGTCGATCTCGACGCGGCAGAGCTCGGCCTTCGCCTGCTGATCGCCTGAACCTCCGCCGCGGTGCTGCGTGTCAAGCTCAAGCGGGACACACGGGGATCCGGTCCTCGACTCCGCGGACACGACACCGAGAATGAATGCATGATGAGCCGGTGAGCACTTCCTCCAGCGCATCCGGCTCGGACCGGCCAATGAGATTCCTTGTCGTCGGCGGCAGTGGGTTTCTCGGCGGCGAACTCGTCCGGCAGTGTCTGGTGGCCGGACATGAGGTGGCCGCGACCTACTTGACCCGACCGGGAGAGGCCACGGGTGTCGAGTGGTCGCCGCTCGATGTACGCCGACGAGACGACGTCGACGCGCTGATCGGCGCGTTCCGGCCGGAGGTGGTCGTCAACGCCGCGTACCTGCAGTCGGACTGGGCGACCACGGCGACCGGAGCCGTGAACGTGGCTCTCGCCGCCGCTGCGGCAGGCGGGCGCCTGGTCCATGTGTCCAGCGACACGGTCTTCTCCGGTGCCGCGATTCGCTATGACGAGACGTGCCTGCCCGACCCGATCTCCCCGTACGGTGCGGCCAAGGCCGCCGCCGAGACGGCGGTGAGCGCGATCGCGCCGACCTCGGTGATAGCCCGGACGTCCCTGATCATCGGCGACGGCGGTTCTCCGCACGAGGCGCTGGTGCGTTCGCTCGCCACCGGCAGGGCGAGCGGAGTGCTGTTCACCGACGACGTGCGATGTCCCGTGCATGTCGCCGATCTCGCCGCGGCGCTCCTCGAACTCGCCGTGTCCGAGTATCACGGCGTCCACCACGTCGCCGGCACCGATGCGATCAGCCGGTACGAACTGGGGCTGCTCATCGCCCGACGCGATGGGCTCGACGCGGACCGATTGCCTTCAGGCCTGAAAGCGGACACCAACGTGCCCGGCCCGCTGGATGTGCGCTTGGAGTGCGAGATGACTCAGCGGCGACTTCGGACCAGGCTGCGTGGCGCGCGGCGGTTTCTGGGGTGACGTTTCCATCGCCGAGATCCGGCGTCGCGGAGTGCGCCAGACCCGCCGGCCCCGTTTTCCACACGTGACCGATCTTCAGCGGAGACCTGGCGCCACCGGCCGATTGGTGGCCGCTCAAGGGCCGAATAAGCTCAGGCGCGTCACTTCATTCCGAGCACATCAGGGAGCCCCATAAGTGGTGATCATCGCTCAGGAGACGTCGTTCGACGAGGCCGAGATGTTCGAGCTCTACGACTCGGTCGGCTGGGGCCCGTGGACGCACGACGTCACCCGGGTATGCCGGAGCCTGGCCAACTCGCACCTGGTCATCACCGCCAGGGACGAGTCGGGCAAGCTGCTCGGCCTGGCGCGGACGGTATCCGACGACGAGATCGTCTGCTACGTGCAGGAGTTGCTGGTCAACGCCCGACACCACGGCAAGGGCGTCGGCCGCCGACTGCTGGAGCACCTCAAGGACCGTTACGCGCACTGCCGCTACTTCGTCCTCACCACCGATCACGAGTCCACCCCGGCAGGCCCCGCGAACCACGCCTTCTACCGCCGCCTCGACCTGATCGAGCACCACGAGCAGGGCTTGTCGGCCTTCGGCCTGCGGGTGCGCGACCCGCGGAGCCTCTAGACCCGCCGACCTGTCTCCACACGTCAGTACGGCCACCCTGTGCTCCTCGCCACCCGCCGCACGGCTGCGGTGGTCGGCATGGTCGTGTGACTTGCCTGGCAAGTCGCGCTCCCGCAACCGGTGGAGCGGTGTGTTGCCAGGCAAGTTGTCCGATCCTGATCAGATGACGCGGACCTGGAACTGGTCCCCGTCCAGGACCCGGGACTTGTAGTAGAAGGCGCCCAGGTCGGCTCCGCCGAGAGTGTTCTCCGCCAGGGGAATCATGCAGGCGCTGTAGCCGCCGGAGTCGGTGGAGACGCGCATCGACAGCCACGTCGCGCGACAGTTGAACTCATACGCGGTGTTCAGGTTGAAGATGAAGATGTTTCGGCCGTACGGCTGGGAGTACGCACCGTTGTAGGTGGACTTGAAGGGGTATTCGTCACAGGACCAGACTCCCGGAAGCGGAGGGTCAGGGCGCCCCGGCGGGCATGCCCTGTTGTAGTTGTTGGCCATGAGGGTCTCGTTCTGGGTCCTGGTCAGGAGGTTCGTCATCTTGAAATGGTTGATGGCGAGCTGGAGGTGGCGAGCATACGACGGGTAGCGATACGACAGGACGTCGTGCATCGGGACGACCGAGTCGTAGACGCAGCCCGAGGGGTAACCGGTCAGCGCGTCGTCGCAGCGGTGCACGGCCGGCGCCGTGATCGAGGGGTTTGTCGTCGGGTTGACCCATCCCGCGTTGGCGAACCAGTACCTCATCCCACCGTGTGCCCCCCACTTGTAGCCGCTGAGCGGGCTGTTGAAGTACGTGGTGGTCGAGTGGACGCGGCCCGGGAGCGCTGACCCGCCGACCAGTCCGCTGCTGGACACCGTGCAGCTGGCGAGGCATTGCGGCTCGGCGTAGACGAAGGTGTCGAGCACCACAGGGATCGCCGGGCCGGAGACGGAGTTGGCCTGGTAGTGCCACGACTGGCTCCACCGCAGCGAGCTGTAGTCAAGGGTCGTCAAGCTGGAGACGGTGAACTGTATCGAGCCGATGACGACCCCGTTGGGCACCGTGAAAATGAGCAGGAGACCATCCTCTATCACGCATGCGGCTGTCCGGGACAGCGTGGCGCGCCCGCCGCAAATATCGGCGGCGGCGACGCCGGCGTCGGTCGTGGCCGGGCCGGTTTTCCTCGCCTGCTTGCGGATACAGGTGGCGGTCTCGGACTTCTCGGTCGCGGCGATCTTCGCCGCGTGCTGTTTGAGGTCGGCGCCGCACTCCTGTACGACGGTGGGCTCCGGTGCGGGCTTGTCCGGTGCCGCTGTCGCCGGAGGAGTGGGGACAAGCAGGGACAACAGCGCTAGAGCGACGCTCGCGATCCCCGCTTTCCATCTGGCCACGGGTTACTCCCTTCGTGGAAGAACGTTGGACGAAGGGAAACCCCGGCCTCTGGACAGGCTCTGGAAGTTTGATGAACATCGCCTCTACACTGTGGCGGTGCTGGTCGTCCAGGTGCTCGGCCGCCTGCGGGTGTGGCACGACGATCGCGAGGTCGATGCCGGGCCGCCCGCCCGCCGTCTGATGCTGGGGGTTCTGGCGCTCAACGCCGGGCGGCTGACCACGCGCCGGGAGCTGATCGAGTCGCTGTGGGGCGAACGGCCGCCGTCAAGCGCGGTCAACGTGTTGCACACCCACACCAAACACCTGCGCCGCCTGCTCGACCCACGGCACAGCCCGCGCGGCCAGGGCGGCGTGCTCTCCACCGTCGGCGACGGCTACCTGCTGCGCCTGCCGGAGGACGCCCTCGACCTGCTGCGCTTCCGGCGTACGGTGGCAGCCGCGCAGCAGGCGGAAAGCGACGGCGACCCGGCGCGAGCAGCCGCGCTCTTCCGCGAGGCGCTGCGGCTGTGGGAGGACGACGACCCCCTGTGCGACGTGCCGGCGCTCGAAAGCGACCCCAAGGTGTGGGGCCTCAAGGCCGAGCGCCGCCGCGCGCAGCTGTCCTACTGGGACCTGATGCTGCGGGCGGGCAACGCCGCCGAGGTCATCGCCGCGCTGGCGGTGCAGGGCGCGGTGAGCCCGCTTGACGAGGCGGTGCAGGCCACACTGATTCGCGCGTACCAGGCGACGGGCCAGCGGGCGATCGCCTTCGAGCGGTACGAGACCACTCGCCTCGTGCTGGCCCAGGAACTGGGCGTGGAGCCGAGCGGGGAGCTCCAACGGGCGCACCGGCATCTGCTTGAGGAGCAGGAAAGCCGTGGTGTGCCAAGGATTCCGCGTCAGCTCCCGGCGCCGGTGCCGGACTTCACCGGACGCGTCGACGAGCTGGCCCTGCTTGACGCCGCGAGCGCCCGCCGCCCGCCGGGGGTCGTGGTCGTCTGCGGCACCGCGGGCGTGGGCAAGACGGCTCTCGCCGTCCACTGGGTTCACCGCAACCGCGAACTGTTCCCCGACGGGCGCATCCACCTCGACCTGCGCGGCGACGACGCCGAACATGCGTTACCCCCGCACGAGGCGCTGGGCCGCATGCTGGCCGCCGTCGGCGTGTCCGCTCAGGACATTCCGGCCGACACCCAGTCGCGGGCCGCGCGCTGGCGCACCGAGACCGACGGCCGCAGGTTGCTTGTGCTGCTCGACAACGCGGCCTCGACCGAGCAGGTACGGCCGCTGCTGCCCGGTACGCACGACACCCTCATGGTGATCACCAGCCGGGACAGGCTGGCCAACCTGGTCGCCCTGCACGGCGCGCACCGCATCGAACTGGACCTGCTGCCCCGCACCGACGCCGTCCACCTGCTGCGCCGGCTGGTGGGCGAGCGGGCGGGCACCGATCCCGACAGCGTCGACTCGCTCGCCACCATCTGCGCCCGCCTGCCACTGGCGCTGCGCCTGGCCGCCGAG
The DNA here is from genome assembly GCF_040649155.1 of Streptosporangium sp. NPDC049046. Classification (NCBI taxonomy): domain Bacteria; kingdom Bacillati; phylum Actinomycetota; class Actinomycetes; order Streptosporangiales; family Streptosporangiaceae; genus Streptosporangium; species Streptosporangium sp. NPDC049046. The sequence continues at coordinate 106,703 of NZ_JBEZEZ010000025.1, forward strand.
TACGCCGGGGCGCAGGCGCACCTGCCGCTGGCCGGCGTGGTGACGCGGCTGCACCTGGCCGGACCGCTGGATCTGCTCGACTGGGGCGGGGCGGCGATCCGGCACGTCTTCGGCTGCTCGTACCGGCTGCTCGACGCCGAGGCGCAGCGCCTGTTCCGGTTGCTGAGCCTGAACCCGGCGCCGCACTCCACACTGGCCTGCGCGGCGGCACTGGTGGAGGTCGACGAGATCGACGCGGCCCGGCTCCTGCACCGGCTCACCTCGGCGCACCTGCTGCGATGCGACACCTTGGGGCGCTACGGGTTTCACGACCTTCTGCGTGCGTACGCCGCCGAGATCAGCCTCGCCCTGGACGGCGAGGCCGAACGGCAGGCGGCCGTGGACAGGCTGCTGGAGCACTACTGCGGGACCGCCGTCGAGGCGAGCGACACCCTCTACCCCGGGTGGAGCGGGAGCTGGCGGCACGCCGGGCTCGCCCTCAAACCCAGCGGCGTCACTCTCTCGCCGGGCGCGGCACTGTCGTGGTTGGACAGCGAGCTGGCGTCGTTCGGCACGATCTGCCAGTTCGCGGTCAGGCAAGGGCGGCCCGAGCGGGCGGTCACCCTTGCCGCCGCGTTACACCGCTACCTGGAAGCGGGGCACGGCACCGAGGCCCTGTCGATCTACGAGTGCGCCGTCGACGCCGCGCGGAGGATGGGAGACGCGGAGGGCGAGGCGCATCTGCGGACCAACGCCGGGGTCATCCTGCGGCTGCTCGGCCGGTACGCTTCGGCCGTCGAGGAACTGAGCGAGGCGCTGGAGCTGTGCCGGAGCAGCGGCAACCGCCACGGCCAGGCCCGCTCGCTGTCCAATCTGGGCATCATCGAGGAACGCCTCGGCGAGTTCGCCTCCTCCGCCGCCCGGCACCGCGAGGCCGTCGCGCTCTACCGCGAGATCGACGATCCCTTCGGCCAGGCGGCGGCGCTGACCAACCTGGGCAATCTCAAGGAGTCGATCGGCGAGCACGCCGAGGCGGCGCGGCACTTCCTGGCCGCGCACGACATCTTCGCCGCGCTCGGTGAGCGTGCCGGGCAGGCCATCGCCCTGTCCAACCTCGGCCAGATCCACAGTTCGCTGGGCGAAGACACGCTTGCCGTCGCGAAACTGCGCGAGGCGCTGAGCCTGTTCCGCGAGATCGAGCACCGTGACGGGGAAGCGACCGCGCTGAGCAACCTCGGGACCGCCCTGTGCCGTCAGGCGAAATTCGACGAGTCCCTGTGGCACCTGGAGCAGGCGCTCGAGATCTTCCGGTCGACCAGACACAGGTACGGCGAGGCGAGTGTCCTCAACGCGATCGGTGAGGCGTTGCACACCGTGGGCCGTGACGGCGAGGCGGCGCAGCGACACCGGCTGGCGCTGGCGATCGCCGCCGAGACCGGCGACGAGGACGAGCGCGGCCGTGCCGCCGCCGCGCTCGAAAACCTCGGCTGAGGACCGCGAGGCGTGAGAGCACGGTGTCGGCGCGACCGGTGACGGCCTCGTACGAGCCGGTGATGAATCACAGTGTGGCGTCACCGTCGCCGTCGCGGATGTGCAGGCGCGCGAGGTTGACGAGAGGTTCGAGTGCGTGACGCGCGGTCCGCACAGACCTTGAGCCCTCAGCCGGGAAAGTCAGGGGTAACCCCCGGCTTTCTTGTTCAGTACGACGGGGTGTCTTTTTCGCCGCGGAGCACCCGGAGTGCCTCCTCGGCCCGATTCTGGGCCTCCTGATGCGTCAAGCCGTCCACGGAGGCGACGAAGGAGACGAAGACGTCTCTGTCGGGGGCCTTGAAGCTGAAGGTGTCTCCCAGCGAGGGGAAGATTCTGCGCGTGAGTTCCATCGTGGACGCGGTGATCTTCTCGTTGGGAGTGCTGTCCCCGCCGATTGCCGAGAGCATGCCGAACCATGCGCCGAGGCGCCACGTCAGGGCCTTGGCGAAGGCGATGTTGAACGGAATCCCCACGATGGGAATGGAGCCGACGAGCTTGTCCCAGAGTAGGTCCTGGGCGAGGAAGGGAATGTTCGGCTTCAGGTATTCCTTGGCGGCCTCCCCGGTGATGTGGCCCCTGCCGTAGATGCTCCGTACGTCGTTCCACAGGTCGATGTAGAACGGAATCGCGATCACGTCGACGACCAGGTTCGCTCCGCCGCCGAAGAACCCGCTCGCACCCTGCGCCAACACGTTTCCCGTCGCGAGGGTGCTGGTTCTTTCGTAAACCCGCGCGGCGCGCTCCTCTTTTTCTTTCATGTTCCCTTCCGCTTTTTCGTGTCATGCCAGATGGAACGAGGCCGGTGGACCGGCCGTACCGAGTGTAGAACTAAGCGCCTATCCAGAAGTTCTGCACGTAACCGGGTGCGAGATCGCCGGAGTGGACAGACGTTGACAAGGGCCTCGCCGGAGGTTGGATCGAAGTTGCCTTCCTCGTTCACTCCGGCCGGCGAGGTGGTGGCCAGTATGCGCTCTTCTGTCGTGTTCGCCAATGCTCCGGCCGTCTCGGTCGAGCACCTGCGGGCGCCTCAGCCGCCGTGATCGCCCACGGGTGGCTGACGTACTGACACGGCAGTGAGGCGAGAATCCCGCCGACCCCGAAACGGGCCTGCGTGGCGGTGAACTGCTCGACCACGGTCACGGTCGTTCCTCCAGGAGCAGATCGGCGCGAGCCGTGGTGATCGGCAGGCCGGTGGCGGCTTCGATCGATGTGGCCGGTCGGTCAGGTGGAGCGGTGGTGCATCCATGCTCGCTCCGCCTTGCCTTGACGCCGGTGACAGGGTTCTAGTGTGGCCGCGACAGACGGGTGGGGACGTCGTCGACGCATGGTGAGGCCATGACGCCGCCTCGGTACCGGCCCATGCCGATCTACGACCGCCCGTCCATCGCACCGACCGGCCGACCGAAGGAACGACGATGAAGTTCGCAGTCAGCTACAGCACGCCCTACCACGGCGTCGACCCCGACACGATCGTGGCCTACGCCCGGCACGCCGAGGACTGCGGCTTCGAGGCGCTGTATCTGCCCGAGCACATCGCGCTGTACCCCGGCGCGGCGGTCGGGCACTTCGAGCTCCCGCCGTCGCTACCGTACTTCGATCCGCTCGATTGCCTGAGCTTCGTCGCCGCGGCCACGCGAAGGATCCTGCTCGGGACGGGTGTGCTGCTGCTGCCGTACCACCATCCGGTGATCCTCGCCAAGCGCCTGGCGACCATCGACGTGCTGTCCAAGGGGCGGATGCGGCTGCTGACCGTGGGGCTCGGCACCCTGCCCGGTGAGGCCAGGGCGACGGGCGTCGACTTCGGCACCCGTGGGCGTCGCGCCGACGAGGCGATCGACGTGATGCGGCTGCTCTGGGCCGGTGGCGAAGAGGGGGTCGACTTCGACGGGGAGTTTTTCTCCTTCGACAAGCTGTGCCAGTTTCCGAAGCCGTACGGGGTCACCCACCTGCCGATCCACGTCGGCGGATCGAGCCGGGCGGCCGCACGCCGCGCCGGACGACGCGGCGACGGCTACTTCCCGGGTGGCGCGCTCGCCCCGGACGAACGCGCCCTCCAGATGGACCTCGCCCGGGCCGCCGCCGCCGAGGCGGGCCGCAGCCCGGAAACGCTGGAGTACACGCGATCAGGGGCGATCGACATGACCGCCGAACAGGTCGAGGCGTTCGCCGCGCAAGGCGTGACCCGCATCGTCGTGAGTGCCACCGCCACCGAACCGGAACGGCAACGCGAGGAGATGTCCGCGTTCGCCCAGCGGTTCGCCCTTCCCGACACCACCGAGGCGGGGACGCGCACCTGACGCCCGCCCCGCCTCCCGAACCGGGCCCGGCCGGTTCGCCGCTTGTCCGGCCTCGCACCGAGCCCGGCTGCCTGCCGCGCTAACCCGCCGGGCGCAGGACCCGCTGCCAGGAGGTGTGCGTGTCGTGCAGGGCGCGTTCGCGCCGGTCGACGGTCACGCAGATGTTGTCACCGGCGAACGCCTCACGCCAGACGTAGCCCTGGATGCAGGAGCGCGGCCCGTCCGGACCGTTCGTCCAGCGACCGGCCCCCATCATGTTGTCGGCGATCACCTGGTCGCGGATCTCCTGGGTGACGCAGACCTGATCGAAGCTGTCGGCCCCCCGCCAGACGTAGCCCGGTTTGCAGGCGTTGGGGCCCAGGACCAACCTGGCCGGGTTGGCCCGCGAGGAGGCGGCGGCGTTGTCGGCGATCACCTGCCGGCGCGCGGCGGAGCTCACGCACACGGTGTCGGAGGGCGTGGCCAGCCGCCGCGTACGCTGGAGGAGGCATTTGCCGTTCTCCTCCCAGTTCGGCGCGTCCGCGGTGTCGGCCTGGGTCTCCTCGTAGACGGCCGGTGTCACGCACACCAGATCGTTGGGCGTCGCCTTGCGGTGGACGTAGCCTGCCAGGCACTTCTGCGTGATGCCGGTGCTGACCGTGACGACCGCCTCGTCCTGGCCCACGGAGTCGATGGAGACGCTGACCCCGTTGGTGTTCAGCGACGTCACGGGATCACGCGTTATGCGGTCCCTCAGCAAATACGACCTGCCCTCCCTGACCTCGTGCAGGAGCACGATGTCGCCGGGGATTCCCTTGCTCTGGCCGGTCTTCTTGCGGAACTCCACCGTGTAGTAGTTGAACGGGTCGGCGACGTTGAACGGGACGCGCACCAACAGCGTGCCCGTCGAGCCGGGCTGGTCCAGGGGGGCGAGGCGCACCGTCCGGTCGGCCACGCCGTCCGCGCCGAGCGTGACGATCCGGTGGGGTTCCAGCCAGCCCATCTCGTCCCGGTTGGGACCGTTGAAGCCGACCGCGCTGGTGCCGAACCTCTGCGTCTCGTACGTGTGGATGTGCATGGCGCTCATGACGTCCCACTGGTCGTCGTACTCGCCGAACTGTGCCCAGTCGGCGTTGCGGTAGGTGGGGTCGTCGGAGAAGGAGTGGTCCCTGTCGTAGCCGTGCAGTATCTCGTGGGTGGTGAAGCCGAGGTTCCAGGCGAGCGGGTCCAGCAGTATCCGGCCCCCTCCCGCGGAGCCCGAGTCCCACGCGTAGTTGACCATGACGGCGACCCGGTGGTTGGACGGGACGGTGTAGCCCGCGGCTGCGGCCGTCCGGACGCAGTCCTCGGTCCGCTGCCACCGGTCCTTGGCCTTGGCCTGCGCGACCGTGACGGGCATCGTGTACCAGCCCTTCACCACCGACCCGGACACACTCGTGCGCCCGTGCGACTGATCGGCGAGATAGTCGGCGAACCCGCCGAGTCCCTTGCCCGCGTCGGTGAACAGCTCCCGGAAGAACTGCGGGGGCCTGGGCTCCGTATCCGGATGATCGGCGAACTTGCACAGCAGCACCGACCAGGGCAGGTCACCCTGCACCGGGTACGCCTGTGCCGGTAGGGCGGGCACGCAGACCAGGGTGAGCAGCGTGATCGCGGCGGTCAGGAACGATCTTCGTAAACGCATGGGTCCTCCATCGGGAACACCTGAGATCAGACCGAAGATCTCAACCACCGGTTGCCGCTCACTTGTGTGCGAATGGGACCTCACAGCCGGGTCCTGACCGGTGCCGTCACTCATGAGGTGCCCACCGGGTCACATACCGGCCACCGGCCTGAAAGGGCTCCCCGGGGAGTGGTTCCAAGGCGCACGTCCCGGCCGCCGAGCCGTGCGCCCGGACGGCGCCGGGCCGCCTTGAACCGCGCATCCCGGGCCGGCTTCTCCACCAGTGGGATGCAAGCCGTCTCCCATCACCGTTCGGCACCGTGGCATGAGCGTGAGACGGCGAGGTGCCGCTCAGGGCATCGGCCACCGCCGTCCACGGCATTCCATCGCGCCCATCGTGAAACGAAGGTGCTCATGAAACGTGTCACGACCCTGCTCGTCCTCGGCCTGCTCGCCGCGCTGTTACCCGGGACCGCCCACGCGGACCACGAGTACGGCCAGGCGGTCGTCCAGAGCGTCCAGGTCGACAAGCCCACCTACGCCGGGCCGTGCCATGGAAGGGAGAACGATCTCAAGGTAACCGTGCAACTGACCTACACCGGTCCGGGTCGGGCCTATGTGTCCTACACGTTGAGCGGGATCAACGACGAATACGTGCACCATGTCCATCAGCAGGAGCAGAACGGGCCGGGCACGTACGAGTTCCGGATTCCGTTGACCGAGTCGGGGACCAGGCAGCTCAAGATGGTCGGCCTGGTGTGGAACGGCGGCGAGCCGGTCGAGACCGGCACACCGGTACAGGTCACGATCGACCGAACCTGCCAGGACGCGAAGGCGACCGTCGAGCCCGTGGGCGACTACACCGGGCTGTGCGGATCGGAGGCCACCACCCCGATCAAAGGGGTGATCACCTCACCGATCGCGCAGACGGTCCGCTACCAGTGGTACTACGCCATCACGTACGGCGGCTCCCCCGTACCCGGCCACGAGATCCAGACGCTCGTCTTCGACAGCCCCGGAGCCCGTGAGGTCACCGGCTTCCTGCCGCGCACTTCGTCGGGTTGGCCCAGGCGCTACTACATCAACATCATCGAGCCTTCGCCCAACCCCAGCCAGGCTGTGATCACCCAGACGACCTGCGCGACTCCGCCCGTGGACATCGCCGGCGCGAGCCGGTTGAACTACGACGGCCCGTGTGGTCCGGACTTCTCGACCCCGACACGCGCCATGATCACCAGCGGCAAGGGGGAGACGCGCTACCAGTGGGTCGACGAGAACGCGACCCCGCTGCCCGGGACCGGCGTGCAAACCGTGAACATCTCGGAGCACGGCGGCACGCGGTACGTGGACGGCCCGCGGCTGCCCAGACAGCGTCCAGGGAGCGGAAAGGTGGGAATCGTCTTCCCCGACCTGCGTACGGACGTGATCGGCCTGACCTCCTGGTCCACGACCTGCCGCCCCCTCGCGACACCGAACCTGACCCAGGTCGAGTTCACCAGCGAGGAGGAGTCCTGCGAGCTGCGTCGGCCCGCCACCTTCACGCTGAAAGGCTCGATCACCGCGCTGGGGCCGGGTCCCATCCGCTACGCGTACGCACGCAAGAGCGCCCAGACGAACAACGCCTGGGTCCGCGACCCGTGGACCTCACTGACGCTCACCTCGGCCGGCACGGTCGACGTGCCCAAGCAATGGACGGTGCCCTTCTCCTGGCAGGGGGAGCAGGGATACTGGCGCCTTGAGATCGACGAGCCGTACACGGGCGTGTCCGGCCAGGCCCGCTACTGGTTCTTCTGTTCCAACCAACCGTAAGTTTTTTATCCCGGGCTTCCGAGCCCTTCTCCCGCCGAACAGGGCGTTCTGTCGCTCTGGCCGCTGAGGAGGGCTCGGGACCGGTGATCGACGTGGCCACCGGTCAGGTGGAGCGATGGTGCACCCATGCTCGCCCTGCCTCGGCGGCCCGCGCACGGAGACCGCGCCCTTCCTCCGGGCCGAACCGCGCCTTGTGCAGGCGGAACAGCGTCCACAGCGCGGCCAGGCCGGTGACCGCGTCCGCAGGTGCGGACCGCCAGGCCGGTACGCGGGCCAAAAGCGCCTCGGTCTGCTCCGGGGTGTGGCCCGCCTCGATGAGACGGGGAGCGAGCATCACGGCGTCCACCCACGCGGCACCGCGCACCGCGAACGCCCAGTCGATGACGTACGCTCGCCCGTCGTCGATCCGGAAGTTGCCGGGGTGCAGGTCGTAGTGGAGAAGGGTGTCGCCCTCCAACGCGTCGAGGCTGAACGTGGTGAGGGCCGTTTTGTACATGGCCCGGTCCGGCAGCTCCCCGGCGAGCAGGCTCGTGGCCTTGGCCTGGAGTCCCGCGATGTTCACCGCGACCTCCGGAAGCCCGCCGGGGCACGGGGTGAGCGCCTCGTTCAGGACGACCAGGGTGTCCAGCACGAGCGGCACATCCGGTGAACCGGGCGACAGGTCGGCGTCCCGGCCGTCGACGTACTCGTGCAGCAGCACGATCCACCCGTCCACTTCACCGCTCCAACGCAGGCGGGGCGCGGGCAGGCCGGGTGGCAGTACGGCACCGGCTCGTCGTTCGCGCTCGTACAGGGTCGCGGCCGGGTTGGCGGTGGGGACGGCCTTGAGGAAGACGATCCTGTAGTCATCGGTGTACAGGCGGGCAGTGAGCCCTGGCATGAGCCCCTTGGTCACGGGGTCGGCCTTGAGGACCTGGCCGACCTGCTCCTCGACGGTGGCGCGCACGTTGGCGGGGAGGTCGTCCCACTGGGGTTTCACGGTCGGCTCTCCCTGGGGTCGTCGGCACCACTGGCTGCACTTCGCAACAAAAATCCACGTCCCGGGACGACTGGCGGGCTCGTAGCCCGCATGGTCCCAATCGTGGCCACCGGATCGAGAATCGTGCTAACGGGAAGGTGGTCGTGCCTGGCCGATTACGCAATCACAACCCTGATCACGTACGGTCACTATCTCACGACCTCTGGCCACAAGCGGCGACATGCACTCGGCCATTACCGCGTGGGACGCCCGATAGGCGACCACCCTTGGGTTACTTTGTCCGCGTGAGTGGACGGCGAAGTGAGAGGGCAGCGGTCCGCTATGTGGGTGTGGCCGGCGTCGCGGCGTGGTTCGAGGTATCGCCTGGCACGGTGACGAAGTGGCTGGACCGGTACGCGGAGACGCATCCGTATCCGAAGCCGGACGCGGAGATCGGGGAGGGCAGGCTGGCAGTGAAGGGCTGGCTGCCGGAACGGGAAGCGGAGTGGCGCTCCTGGGAGGCCGGCCGACCAGGGCAGGGCGCAGGCGGAGGGCCGAAACCGAAGAGGTAGTCGCCAGGTCTCATCTTTGAGCGAGACCCTTTTTCTTTGTCCGTTCCCTCAGACAAAGTTTCAACTCCCCCCTAACATCGTCTGCATAGCCAGACGATGTTAGGGGGGAGTCACATGACCAGCAACGAGATCCAGGTCATCCCAGAGGAATCCGCGACAACCGATCCGCGCGCCACAGTCATCACCGTCCGGACCGCCGCAGACATCGCCCAGTCCGAACTGGGCCATCATGTTCGCGTCTGCTATTCCTGCCGCATCGGCCAAGACGGTATGTGTGCAGAAGGCGAACTGCTCAGCGCTGCTTTCAGCAGCGCTATCGTCGTCTCGGTTATCGCCCACGAGGAGTACGCGCCGACCGGCAGCACCGTCACCTATCACGGCACGGAAACTCGGCATCGTGGCCCCGGATGGACTGTCTGCAGCACCGTCCAGGGCTCTTGGGGGACGTCATACACGATCGCCCGAAACGCCGACCGCGCTCAGGACGTCATCCTGAAAGGCGTCCGCATCGAGTGCATCACCCCGGTACAGGATGACCCGCGGTTCACCGGCCGCTGAAACCGCACCGACGCCATCGCCGACGACGCCCTCGTTGAAATTCCCCAAATGCTCTGCGCCGAACTCGGCTACCTACCCGTCACGTTCACCACCACCGCGTGAGCCGACCGCCGTAGCGTGGACCAACGAGGACACTGCTCACACCGGCATCCCCAGAATGAGGAGGGCCGCCTGTCGGCCGTGCTCGCCATGGCCCGCACCGTCGCCGGCGACGTACGGCATGAAAGGCCGGTGACGTTCTCTCTGTTCCGCTACAGCCGCGACGACGTCGACAGCACCGACCTCGAAGCACTGAAAAACCCGCTTGCAACTGAACCCCGACTACGACGACCCTGGTATTCACCATCAGCCTGCCCGGCGAAGGCGGCGTCACGCGCACCACCAGGGAGATTGTCTCACTGTTGTTTAACGGTTGCTCTCCCAAATTGACGGCACGGCCGACATATGACCGGCGCCTTATGGCGGGCACTCACGGCTCCGGTAGCCAACAAATCTGCGGGTGTACGGTATGACGCGACCCCCGACCACAGCCATGATCGGAGGTCGCGTCACAGAGAGTGTCAGCAGATGTGTGGCGACAAACACCGCGAACTTTTAGGCAGAGTCTCGGTGGCTCCTCTGACGCGGACTACTTCTAGGACTCCGTTCCTTTCGAGGACTACCGCCTGTCCCACCCCTGAGGGTGAGCCCTAACCCTAAAATCGGGCGCGGGGAGCGACTGGCCGATGCGCAGTGCGCGGAGCTCTACAGCGAAGAACCGCCACCCGGCTCCGAGGCCCTGGAGCGAGTTGAGAGCATCGATGTGCTCGGAACTGAACGACTTGGCGATCCACACACCTACGCCAGTCGCACGGCGGGTACCCGCCATGTAGGTCACGAGTTGGCCGAGATGGCCATGGTCGCCAGGATCAAGCTGGTTCTCGACGATCACCATGTCGCCGGTCGAACGATCAGTCCCGATCAGGTCGGCGACGTACCTCCCGATAGGGTACTCACTGTCAGTCCATTCGAGGTCCATACGAAGGACGCGACCAAGCTCACCCGGATTCGCCCACAGCCACGGGGTGAAGTGGCGCACCTCATGCGGCCAGAGCTCTCGCAACGACACCTTCTCCAACCTCCCTATAGACGATTCCATACCACTTTCGGCAAGGCTCATCTATCACCTCCTGAAGCTGCTAATGGAAATCATGTATGCGCCCAGCGCAAGAGCGGCATGGGCAGCAAGGGCAATAATTCATGCGTCCACACCCGAAAGCAAGCAGATCGGCACCATCGGCAAAAGCTGGACATTTTCGGGAATAATCGGGAATCGCGGGGACCGGCAAAGGTGAGCGAACGACGCTCGTCGGCGACGCATGACATACCCAACAGGTCAAAGGTGCGACGCTTCGAACGCGCATCGCGCACCCCACACCTCCGCCCTCAGCTCACCAACATCACCAAGGGCCCATTTGTCAGATTCGTGCCCTATCGTCCGTTACTGTTGACCTGTCACCAAAAGGCGTCATGTCACATTGGCCCAACATCTGCTGTATCGTCTATAGAACGATCAGCGCGGCATCCGCACGCCCGGAAAGAGGTTGGCGATCCCCCATGCCCAAAAAAAGAGAAGTTGATCATCATGCTGTAACTCATGAACTACGTAGAATCCGCTTTCTCTGTGGCGAGCCCACCTACGCAACTATCTGCGCCATCTCTTCCAAGTTCCCGGTGAGCGACGTCACTCAGGGCTCACCCTCGCCGTCGATAACAGCTTTGGGCGATCTCTTCTCCGGAAAACGCATCAAGTTTCCCTCTTGGGAAACTTTGGCGCCCATACTCTGGGCCTGTTACCAGTACGCCAAAGAAGCCGGCCTCATGCCGAAAATAGACTCCTCCGCCAAGACCAGGGAGGCTTGGGCCAGGCTCGTGGAGCTCGCCATCCCGCCTACCTCCCCTCAGGGCGCACCCCAGGATGACAGAACACCGACGATGCCGATCTCCATCGGGGCGACCTCTCGCGGGAGGGTCTCCACTGCAGTCTCCTCAGAGGAGTTCTTTCCTGAGCTGCGGTGGTACGCCAACGCTTACGGCCAAGTAGGGACAGAGCTGTTTCGCGCCGCTGCCGCAGGTGAGAGCGAAGCCGCCTATCGCCTTGGAGTGGTCACGACTGTTGACCGGCACCCCCGCAAGGCAAGGAGTTGGCTTGCCGCGGCAAGAGATGGATCTCATCTCGGTGCCACCCAGTTGCTCGCCAGCGCTCCCGCCAGTAAGACTGGGCGAGCTTCAGCCATCGAGTGCGCGTATCTCCTCGGGCATGCCGCCCATCACGGAGGGGGCAGCAGAGCACACGCCATGTTCTACTACCAGTGTGCCGCAAAAGCCGGGCATCCCGATGCCGCATACCATCTAGCTAATTTTCATCTCAGTCTCAGCGAAAATGGACTCGCGGCAAACTGGTTTTCCATCGCCGGCAAGACCGGAAATCTTGATGCTGAGCGTCAGCTGTCGAAACTCAAAAGACAATAATTAGGAGAGAAAAGAATAAGTGCAGGGCGCGTGGTCAGGTCCTGATTTTAGAATCTGACCACGATCTAATACCTAAGGTGTAAACTTCAGATGATCTGTGATGCTTCGACGAGCATCCGCAGGCAGTCGCCGGTATTCAGCCCAAATTTGATCGACCTTGCTAGGCTGCCGACGACCTCGGCTTACCCAGGAAGCGAGAATTTCACGCTCATCATGGTCGAGGGTAACAATGTCCTCAATGAGATCTGAGACGCTAACCACAGAGCCGGCAGAGCTTCCTGCCTTGCAACGCCGACATTCCGTAACATATTGAACGACAGTTTCACCGTCGGCGGACTCCACTGGACGGCGAGTTACCGTAAGCTGGGCGGTCTCATGAGCGGACTCTGGATAAGCCTCACCACCGGTGATGCCGCAGACGACACACATAAAATCGTCGCCAGCGAAGACCGCCATGCGCTGCTTGTTAGAAAGCGTATCGCCAGAAGCTGTGGCTTTTTTGGGGTCCCAGACTTCTTCGCCGGCCTTGATGAATCTCAGCTCGTTCGGACTGAGCGATGCGTCTTCCTTGTTGGTCAGGATCTGCCAGCCGTGGGGACGGAGGTCACGCATCCGCCGATCAACCTGCTCGACCCCTGGAAACGCATCACGCAGCTGGGCCTTGGTGAAGAGGTTCCCCTCGCCGACCACGGACAGCAACCACAGGGCAACACGGATCTTGGTCCCATGCTTCGTGCTGGTGTCATCCCAAGCAGGAAGAATCATGCCGGCTCCCTTCGTCCGAACCGCCGCTCAGCCCAAGCAACGGCAATCCATACGATGATACGTAGATAGGTAGGCCAAAGCGGCCTAGTACATGCAGCGCGCTCCCACCAGACGCGTCAGCCCCCATAGTCACCCTAGGAGATCCTCCATGGTCCTGCCGGAACCCCCTGGCGGTCAGGATGTCAGATCGCTGGTAGAGCGGCGACTGGCCGAGGTCCAGAGAGGTCAGAGCGCGCGGGAGTCCGTCACTATCGAGTGGCGGGGCCGCCCGCTGAGTATTGATGTGATCGACATGCCTGTCGAGATGGCTTACTACAACCCGGAGACCCACCGGATCCGTGCGCAGCGGGAACACGACCCTGTTCGCGACGCCCATCTAACCGCTGATCCGTGGAGTCCTGCAAGCCAGGACTATCTGCACGATCTCCTCAAGGCCTCACCGGCTAACCCTGATCGCGAGGACCCTGACTTTGTTGCGCTTCAGGATGACCTGAAGGAGTACGGGCAGAAGGATCCTGGGATCATTACACCCACGGGCATCCTGGTCAACGGTAATACTCGACGAGCAGCGCTCAAAAACATCGGTCAGTCCAATATCCGGGTAGGCGTCCTCCCCAATGACTGGTCCTGGTCTGACATTGGAGCGGTCGAACTTGAGCTTCAGCTACGCAAAGAGCACCGCCGTGAATACTCCTACATCAACTGGCTGCTCGCAATCGAGGAAGAGGAGGCAAAGGGCCGAGCGGTCGCAGAGATCGGTAAAAGCTTCCGAATCCATCAGAAGACCGTTCAACAAGCCCGATGGATCTTAAGCTTCATCCGTGAAGCGATCGATCGCAGCCGGGTAACTCTATCGGATGGCAGCACCGTGAGCATGAGGTTGATCGACTTCGAGAAAGATCAGGAAAAGCTCAGAGAGCTACACCGCGCCTACATAAACATGAGAGACCCAGAAAAAGCGGATGCCCTCAAAGAGGCTAGACTGCTGGCGATCCTGCTTGGCAAGAGCAAGACCGACGTTCGGCTCATCGAGGATAACTTCGCTGATAAATACCTTGAGTCAAAACTCACTCCAGAACTCAAGCCAGAGGTAACCGCAGCACCTCCTACGGTGAAGATCCCCGGGCTCAGTATCAACGTGCCCGACAGCTCCTCTAAGATCAAGCGAGCGCGAGCAACCACAGATACCGTCCTCAAAGCCAAGGCACAGGCAGCAGCAGCGACGCAACTGACTCCCCGAGAAAGCACCGAAGCTAATAAGGTAATCGCTGCGGCCGAACAAGCTGTTGAATCTGGCCTGGAATCTGCAGGTCGTGATGTCAGGCTGCGTAAGCGCAAGCTTGCTGCCCCAGAAAAAGTGAGCGATGCGACTGACATTCTGAAGTCGTGTATCGATGACATTGCTCAAGCACGTAGCCAGGCCCTGTTGGACTATGAGGCTTTGGATGAGGCGATTGTTGGCCTGCGTGACACGCTTCAAAAGCTCGCAAAGTACGCGTCCCGCGGCGTCTCTGACCCTGGCGAAGGACTCATCTGGCTGCAGAACGCAACTTCGGATCGAGGGTAGAAGTTAGCGTGCCAAGCCTTCGACTCGAACTTGAGGCGTCCGGGACTGCGGTTCTATTGAAGTCTTCAGAGCATCACACGGCCGACCTACGCCAGCTCGCGCCACGGTTTCGTACTGCGGTGCAGAGGGGGCCAAGCCTTGTCGAGCTCGAACTCGACGACCTTTTGGTTAACCTGCGCGAGATTGGGCAATGGCCCTCTGATGACGTGGACTGGGAGCCAGCGCTAGCAAATCTGGTAAAGGACAGCTATCAGGCAGCTCTCGAAGCTGACGCTCTGTTAGAGGGGAGAGATTCTGCTCCTCAACTTGTCACACCCCAAGATCTGTATGACGCTCTGGATTCCTCTGTATGGAAGGGAGATCTAACTACCTTTCAGTCTCGTGACATCATCAAACTCCTCTCACTCGGACACGGCGCCAACTTCAGCGTACCTGGTGCCGGCAAGACCCGAGTTGGCCTGGCAACCTTCCAGATGTTGCGTGCCAGAGGAGACGTCAGGCGTCTTCTTGTGGTTTGCCCCAAGGCTGCGTATGAGAGTTGGCAGTTCGAAAATCAAGAGTGCTTTTTAAACCCCCTTCGCCTACAAGTCATCGAAAATAAACTCGATCCTAACGTTGAACTAATAATTGTTAATTATGAACGACTGTCAGTCAATGAGACTGCACTTGCGAAATGGCTGTCTGCCGAGCCCTCCATGATGATCCTGGATGAGGCACACCGTATGAAGAGAGGCCCATCTGGCGTCTATGGTTCCATCTGTCTAGCGCTGGGGCCGCGAGCCAGAAAACGTTTAATCCTTACGGGAACTCCTGCACCAAATGGCGTACAGGACATTCAGAATCTTTTCGCATTTTTGCTGCCCGGACAAGGACGGCAGACAGTTAGCCGAGCCATCGCGGATGGAGACCTGCGGTACGCCAGCCAGGTTCTTCGACCATTTTTTACACGCACCACAAAAAAGGAGCTCAATCTCCCACCTGTTATTACACGTATACGACAACTAGAACTCCCGCCACTTCATAAAGAGATCTACTCAGCGCTAACAGGCGTGATGAGCGCACGCGTGTCTGGAACGCAGAACAATTTTGACGCACTTGGACGCGTGACGATGTATCTACTCATGGCTGCCACAAGTCCCGCACTTATCACAGTAGGCACCACAAGATATGAGCCCTTAAACTATAGGGTCCCACCTATTGAGGTCCCAGCAGGGGCTACTTTAGACCAACTTCTGCGGGATCTTCCAGATCATGAGTTCTCTCCGAAATATAAAGAGACTCTCGCTATCGTATCCGCAAACGCTGAGGCTGGACGCAAGACCATTGTATGGTCAACATTCGTACGAAGCTTAACCACCATGGAGTCTATGTTCAGGCATTACCAACCTGCAATGATTCACGGAGGAACTATTGACCGCGAAGAACAGATTAAGCGATTCCGAGAGGATCCTGATTGCTTGGTCTTATTATCCAATCCAGCAACTCTCGGTGAAGGTATCAGCTTGCATCAGGTCTGCCACGATGCTGTCTACGTAGACAGAGACTTTGCAGCCGGTCGTTACCTTCAGAGCCTAGATCGTATTCACCGACTGGGCCTGCCTGAAGACACCATCACTAACGTCACCGTTCTTGCCTCGGAAGACACAATCGACGGAGTTGTGGCAAGGCGTCTAGAAACCAAGCTAAATTTCATGGGATCGATCTTGGATGATCCCGAGGTAGAGCAACTAGCAGATCTAGAGGAGGAGTCAGCCGTCGGCGGCGGCATGGACATGGCTGACATAAGAGCCCTACTTGGGTACTTAGATGTCCCCCCTGCCTCCTGACCCTGTTCTGCGCGCTTCCCTGCGCTGGATGGACCACCTACAACATTCATCGCTTGCTCGCGTCCAGGCCTTGTTCTCGTCCCACACCGACTACACGGACCTAACGATGACCCAGTACGGGGCCGCGCTGGAGTGGTTACGGCGCGCCAAATTAGTGACGGAAGCCGGTCTGCCGGCCATCGCCACCAACAGAACTAAACTAGTTCTATTACAGGCTGCGATTGCCCAGTCTGATCCGCTCTGGCTTCAGGATGCCGACCAATTGATCATCAAACCTGATGATCTCCCTGAGGATGCGGCGACGGCAGGTGAGGTGCTGGGACTCAACCCTCGGGAGACGCTAGCAGCGATCCGAGCAGCATGGGGGAAAGTAGACACAGCTGCTAGACAGAAGATCGGATCAGCAGGAGAACAAGCTCTCGTGCGCCTCCTGGAAGACCTTGGCTGCTTGACCATCACCTACGTCGCGGAATACTCGGACGGACTGGGGTATGACGTAGCGATTGCCTGCGACGGGTTCCATCTCAACCTGGAGGTCAAGTCAACTACGCGCCGAGGACGCCTCACCATCTACCTTTCACGCAACGAGTTCGATGTCATGCTCGCTGACCCCCAGTGGCGGCTGGTAGTTGTACTGCTGGGGCAAGATCAGGCGATCGACTCTATCGGAACGATCGACACGGAGTGGATCACACGCCATGCTCCGGTTGATACTTCGCTCTCAGGCCGTTGGGAGTCCGTACGTCTCGATGTTCCTCATGGGGTAGCACGCAATGGCATCACGGACTTGGCCGAGCAGGTAGACGAAGGCCACGTGATCCGAACTGGAGCGGGTGTGGTAAGACCGTCTTGGCTCAGGGCTTAACCCCTGAGGAAGCAGAGTCGCGACGGCGGCCGTTGGTACGGCCCATACGTGCGGGACCTCCTTGCCACACGGGGTTGTACACACTCTGCCCCCGCGGGGTAAGCTCAGTCCGCTGCAAGACAGTAGCGAAAACCGTTCTCCTACGTCTCGACACGGTGAGCTCGTCTCGCTAAATATCGGTCGACCCATTAGATTCGCCGACATGTTCGGGAACACTTGGCCGCACCGCTGCCACCACCGCGTCGATCGCAGAGGCAAGCGGTTCGTGCTCCCACAGCCGGACAACCTTCCAGCCAGCGGCCTCAAGAGCAGCAGTAACAGTCCGGTCCCTCTCCATGTTCCGGCGCAGCTTTGGTGTCCAGTACCACTCGTTGATCGTCGGCTGGCGACCATGCGTAGGGCAGACGTGCCAGAAGCACCCATCGACGAAAACCGCTACCTTCCGAGCGGTGAAGACGATGTCGGGCCGAACCCGGACTCCCTCAACATCGAGTCTCAAATCCTTCCGATACCGGTAGCCCATACGGTGCAGGGCACTGCGCAGTACCACCTCCGGTTTGGTGTTCGTCCTCCGATTCGCCTGCATGTTCCGCGAACGCCCTTCATTGAGCGGCGCAGGGTAGAGGCCCTTGGCGTGGGCCTCCTTCCGGACCTGATCCCTATTCGTCTCTGTCATGTCCCCACCGGTTACTGTCTTCTCAGGGAAGATACATCTGGCTACCCGGTCATGCCCTACATCGCACATGAAAGGATCTACCGTGAGCGAGCGGCAGCTTCGTGTCATTGAGATCTGCGCTGGCGCTGGTGGTCAAGCTCTAGGCCTTGAAAAGGCTGGGTTCGAACACGAACTAGCTATCGAGTTGGATCCCAACGCGGTCAAGACTCTCAGGGCCAACAGACCGGGGTGGAAGGTTGAGCAAGGCGATGTCGCGGATCCCAGTGTCTGGAATCCGGCAGACTACGCTCCCAGCAGCCAAGACCTTGACCGTGAACCGATAGACCTGCTCGCTGGAGGCGTGCCATGCCCTCCCTTCACGATTGCCGGCAAGCAACTCGGCGCGAATGACGAACGTGATCTCTTTGCTTGGGCGATAAAGCAGGTCGGTGTCTTGCAACCTCGCGCGGTCATGCTAGAGAATGTTCGCGGACTGAGTATGCGCCGGTTCGCGGCCTATCGTCAGCATGTTCTCGATGAACTTCATGGATTTGGATATATTGCTGAATGGAAGCTCCTGCAGGCATCCAGCTTCGGAGTACCTCAGTTGCGTCCTCGATTCGTGCTCATCGCTCTTCGAGAAGAAGATGCTCCTTATTTCCACTGGCCCGAGCCTATTGGGGAACCTCCCACAGTGGGTGAAACACTCCGTGACCTCATGGCTTCCGCTGGCTGGGAAGGTGCTGACGAATGGGCTGAAAAGGCAAAAGGCATTGCGCCAACCGTTGTGGGTGGCTCCAAAAAGCACGGGGGGGCCGATCTTGGCCCGACGCGAGCAAAGAAAGCCTGGGGATTGCTGGGGGTCGATGCTCTCGGCGTTGCCAATAGCGCTCCTCCCAAGGGGAGCAAATTTGTTGTTGGCCCAAAGCTAACATGCGAGATGGTTGCCCTGATCCAGGGCTGGAAAGCGGCGGACGAGTGGACATTCGAGGGCGGAAAGACATCGGTTTATCGTCAAATTGGTAATGCCTTCCCTCCACCTGTTGCCGAAGCTCTCGGTAGGGCCATCAAAGCTGCACTACTCCACGAGACTGAGCCTGTTCAGCGCACCAGGTCAGTCCATGACCCCGTATACCAAGCGCTCCGAACCAGCGATGCCCCTCTCACTCTTAGCCAGATCGCCAAAGCGACAGGCATCGAAATCCCCGTTGAGGACGTTGAGCGGCGCCTAAAGCATCTCGAACGCGACTTCGAAATTGACGTGATCGAAGGCACTCGCAGCAGCAAGTACAAACTAGGAGAGTTTCGGGCATTTCGCGGACAAGAAGGGCACATTCGCCATCAGCTATTCCCCAAGAATATATCGAAAATCAGCTAGTCGCTACAGGAAAGCTGATTGAGGTGATCTCAGCGACTTTTATTTCAGGTAGCCGTGTTCGAAGTGCGTGAGGACGAGTGCGGCTTTGACGATGTCGCCGATTCGGCTGGGG
>NZ_JBEZEZ010000026.1:0-114019 GCF_040649155.1 Streptosporangium sp. NPDC049046
GTCATCAAGCCCGCGCCCGATGGTTCCACCGCCGTGCCCGACTGGCCACCGAATACACCCAGCTCAACTAACGAATGGCGGCTGCCGTACTAGGACGGCAATTCGGTACGCGACTGAGTCGCGGCGGTCGCGGTTTTCAACCAGTGCACTCGTTCCACTGGATCAGAGCCAGACCTACGAAGCCATTGAGCAAAGCTTTTTACATCCGGCGACCAGCCAAAACGCCTGCGGCGACGGCCTGATCACGCAGTGCCCTGAGCGAGAGCATCTCGCCGTCCTCGCGTGTGACGCACCACATTCCCATGCCGTCGCAGGTCCGTGTCTCGCGCACGAACGCTCCCGCCTCATCGATCTTGCTGTAAATGCCGCCTGTGCCCTCCAACGTGATCCGTCCCTCGTCATTGATCTGTGCCCAGTGGTTGAAGCCCAGATAGGTGAGGACGATGCGCGTACCCGGCTGGATGACACCTGCCGCGACCATACGGGCGACATCCGTTCGCAGACGTATCTTCCGTGGAGGGGGCGCGACCTCGTCGGCTTCGGGCTTGAGGAAGGGATCGGAGAGCTTCGCCTGGTCATCGGCGCTGAGTCCCATGTGATCGAAAGACCAGATCTTGGAACACAACCGGAGGTACAACTCCTGCCGCGTCTGAACGATGGTGGCCATGGGCGTCTTGGTCCCGAAAGAGCGCATGCAACTTTCCACCTTGTGCGCCTTGACGAACTCACGCAGCCCCGGAAACCGACGGTGGTATCTCTGGTCGAGCACTCCGACAAGGACGTTGTGACGTCCGTAGAGCTCGATCTTTTCGTCATACGGCATCGCACCTAGACTCGCGTTGTCCTTGTCAGGCAGCAGGACCAGCCCTCCGAGCTGGTTGCGCAGGGAGCGGAAGCGAAGAGCGTCCGGGATCTCGTCTCGATGCCGCTCCGGCTTGTTCGCGAACAGATGCTCTATCTGGTACGGGCGTGTGTCGCTGAGGTAGTCGGGAACCTCACCATGCTGCCCGCACCCTTGCTGTACGAAAGCGGTCAACCTCGCCAGCAGGTATTTCACCTGGCCACGGTTGGTGCCGCGGAGGCCGAACCCCTCCAAGACGGCATACTCGCGTTCTTCCCCTTGAAGCTGGGCGGCGAGCACAGCACTGACGTCATCGGTGGTTCGACACCGGCGAAGTCCCGGCAGGAGAGCGCTTATCGCCTCCATGAGATCTCGTTGCTGGACAGGGAGGTCACTCAGGATTCTCAGTACGTACCAGCGATCGATGTAGGCCGCGATGCGGCGAGCCTTGTCTTTTGCCTCTACCAAGATGTCATCCGCCCTGACCGCGGCGAAGATGGCGATCATCTGCGAGTCGAGACTGTTCTTAGCGTTGAAGTAGAGCGCCTCTAACCCGTCCTGGAGGGTTCGGCTGGCATGCAGGAAGGTGCGGTAGAAGGTCGCCAGGCGCAGGAGCTCCTCAACGAAGGCGTGGAAACGATCTGGACGTCCTCTCAGGCCAAGATGGTCCTCGTTCCTGCGCACCCACAGATTGAGGGCGCTTTCGATTCCCGCCATGTCGTCGTGCTCGTCGTCAAGGCGTGCGTATCGGGCCTGGAGCGCGGCCTTGAGGAAATGCCCCGGCGCGCTTCGGTCGTCGCGCACGGTGGTGAGCTCCGCGAGCATGTGCCGCCACTGGTGATTGAGCTTGTCCTCGTCCTCACCCACGTTGGCCAGCAGGTAGCTCTTCAGGAGGTCGACAGCGGTGAGTCGCGCGCCGCGATCGTTCATCGACTCGAAAATGCGGAAGGCGTTGTTGCTGTCGCTGGCGCGAATACCGACCATCACGACACGGTTGAGGAGCCACTCGATGAACCGCGTGTAGGACTCGGCCGGGACCTCGCGAAGCATCGGCTCGATGTCCTGGCTCCGGCGCCAGAGGTTTCGTACGGACAGGGAGTCGGCCTGTGTCCCCTCGTACTGCCGATCTTCATAGATGGCGTTCAGGACTTTGGTACGTTCCTCGTCGCCGATTCGGTAGCGGGGCTTGGATCGTTCGTCGAAGTTGCGGATCACCGAGGTGAGCATCTCGGTGTGCCCCTGGGCGTTGAGGCGGATGCTGATGGATCGCAAGGTCATGAAGATCAGGTGGAGTGTGGTGAAGCGTTGCTGTCCGTCGACGAGCGAGCGGACGTTGTCCCCGCGCTCGTAGTACACGAACGGCCCTAAAAAGTACTGCGGCATCGGCTCGGGCTTCCTACGGGTCCCGGCAGCATCGACTCCTTCGAGAAAGGCGTCACGAAGATCTGTGACGAGGGTCCGTACCTCCTCCTCGCCCCATGCGTACTCACGCTGGTAGAAGTCGATGGTGTAGAAGGACTCCTCGAACAGCTTCTTGAGCGACACGTTGCTGACCGAAATATCCTCTATCGTCACCTTCGACTGCTCCATTCCATGGTTACGGGGTCGTTCTTCATTCAACAATCGTTCATCGGGGTTGGTGACGTTTCATCCGATGCAAGCCTTGCTGGAACGAGATCCTTTCAAATCCAGGAACGCGATATGCGCATCGTGTCGTTGCAGCTCGCTGTCATCGACATCACGGCGGAGCTCAGTATGGACGGTGACCTGCCAAGGCGGACTCGTGAGCGCCGATTTGCCGCCTGAGGTGGTGGAGCTGCCACCTGCGACCAGGCGATCAAAGTGAACTTAAGCGACGGGCTCGCGGCCGGGTAGAGCACGGTCGCGAATCGGCCGCGCCGCGAGTGACCGCGAGGCCTGCACCTGACTGGCTGCCGATTACCTGCTTCCATGCCACCTCGAAGCGCAGCGGGTGCCGATGGACACCCTCGTACGAGCCTGGGTTTCGTGACCAGCGATCCTCGCGAAGGCTCGTCCCTTGCTCAATGCGATGGCATGGCGCGACCGTACCCGCACATAGGCAACATGCCTTCATTTGTTGGGTGAGGCGCTACGCGCGGCGAACAGTTCCTTGATCGAGATGTCGAGGGCGTCGGCGATCTGGAAGATGTTGTCCAGTCGAGGGCTGTACATGCCGTTCTCGATGCGGTTGATGGTCTTGCGGTCGACCTCTGCGAGTTCTCCGAGTCGTTCCTGGCTGAGTCCTTGACTTTCCCGCACGTCGCGCAGTCGCAGGCCGAACTGTCTGCGCAGCTCAGCGAGGCGTGGCGTGATCGGGGCGGGCACTTACCCAAGGTGGCGTGCATGATCCTCAAAGGTCTGTACCAAGTTTGGTACATATAACGGAGGGTGATCAGTCTCCACCCCCGCCCAGCCGGGAAGCTGACGGCGACCCCTTTGCTCACCTCGGCAAACCTGAAGAGGCAACAATGATCACAACGGAGTCGCGTCGCCCCGCCCGCACGGTCGCCGTACCGCGCCGCAACCACCACGGCGGCCATTCCCCCGCCTGGCTGCTGGTCCAAGCCGCCCAGCTGTCGTGGGAGATCAACTCCATCCTGTCCCTCATCCACGGCGCACGCCTCAACCTCACCGAAGAGTTGTCCATCCAGCACGAGGCGACCCAAGCGTTGATCAATGCCGCGCACGCCGGCGTCATCGTCGAAGCCCGCCTGCCTTTGGCCCCCTCCTGGAGCAGTGGGGTGCCGCGCCCGCGCTCGGTGTTCGCCCAAGCCCGCGAAGCCGGCAGCGACCCGCAGGCGGTCATCCCGGAGCTGTACGCCCCCGCCAAACCCGACATCCCCGCCGAACACCTGCAGGCGCTGAGCGAGGCCTCTCGCCCTGACCTCTTCCCGCACGCCCAGTGCTCCGGCGTCAACCTCAAAGGGGTGCGCTGCGCCAAGCGCATCTTCACCGGCATCGGCGCCGAGCATTGCCACGTGCATCTGACCACCGCCGAACAGCAGCGGCGCGAGCAGCTGCGCGCCGCCCGCGACAAGGTCCGCCAAGCCGAAGAAGACGCCCTCGAGTGCCAGCGGGTGACCCTGGCCCACGACTGGACCGACCGCTACGGCCGCCGCCCCCACCGGGTGGAACTGCCCACCCTGCCCTCGCGGCCGCACCAGATCACCCTCACCCACCCCGACCTCCCACGGCCGGCGGATACGCCTCATGCGGTCATCGGGGTGTACGAGACCGGCTGGCTGACGATCTGCCCCCGCGCCGGTGAGATCATCAGGGCCTTCCTCGACGCCCCGTGCGCCTCGGCGCAGGAAATCGCCGCACACGCCGCGGCCCAGACCCCTGGACGATGGGACGACGGTGAACAGTGGCTCACCTCCTGCGTCTGGGACGGCATCCAGCCGCCCCTGGACTGCATACCGGCTGCCGGTGAGATGCCCGAACTGGATGAATACCCCGGCATCCACACGTTGCGGCTGCAGATGATCGGTGATGAGCACAGCTGGGCCCGCTGGGACAGCGGATTCTCCGCACTGGTTCAAGCCTGCGGCCACCCGCAGGTGGAGACCATGGCGGATCTGCTGGCGTTCTGGCAGCACGTGGGCATCCTGACCCAAACCCAAAGCGCCGACACCAGCTCGTGCGCCGCACCTGAGCTGATGATCGGGACAACGGTGCGCTCGCCCTGGCGGGTCCTGCACGCGGCGGGGCGCCCCGAGTCTCCGTACGCGCTGATGGGTGCGGTGCGCTTCCTGACCGAGGTGGCCACCCCGTGGGATCGTGAAATCTCTCCGGGGGAGGTTTTGGAGTTGGCTCGCGTCGCCATTTAGAGGTGCACCGCGGGTACCGCCCTGGGCTCTGCGACTTCTGACGGGACGTAGTGGGAACTGGGACAGGTGGTAAGCCCATCGGCGCCGAGCGAAAACCGTCGCGGCTTCGTGATCATGGCTGGGGATGATTGGTCGTGAATGGTAGCCGCTTCAGACGCTCAGCAACGAAGCAGGCCAAAGGGCCGACGAACAGGTGGGACACCAGTGCGGAGAACTCCTCACGGACCGTGCTGTGCAGTGGCAATACCACGTGGGCGGTCTCGGCCAGGTCGCGGTCGCTATCGTCAGCCACGGCGATGACGGTGCGCCCGTAATTGCGGGCGCGGGTGGCCACCCGCAGGGCACGGTTGCGGCTGCGGCCCGGCGCGGCAATCACGATGGTCGGCATGTTGCGGGGGTGCGCCAGGACTTCGACGTGCTCCCACTCCTCCAGGTCCTGTCCGGCGGCGAACACACCGGCGGCTTCGATGAGTTTCGCGGCGGCGAACAGGGCACTGCCATACCCTGGGCCGCTGCCGAGCACCATCGTCACCGGCGCGTCAGCGATCTGGTCGGCGAGGTGCTCACACCGCGGCCGCAGCGCTGCGGTGGTGGCCTCGATGGCGTCGGCTGCGGCCAGCACCTCCCGATTGAGCACGTCGGCGTGCGCTGATTGGTGGCCGCGTTGTCGGCCCAACTCGATGGCGGTCAGCAGCAGGCCGAGCAGACTGGCCTGGTAGGTGCGGATCCCGGGACAAGGTCGCAGTCCTTCCAGGGGAAGGGTCA
The DNA here is from genome assembly GCF_040649155.1 of Streptosporangium sp. NPDC049046. Classification (NCBI taxonomy): domain Bacteria; kingdom Bacillati; phylum Actinomycetota; class Actinomycetes; order Streptosporangiales; family Streptosporangiaceae; genus Streptosporangium; species Streptosporangium sp. NPDC049046. Next base: position 5,458 of record NZ_JBEZEZ010000026.1, read on the forward strand.
CGGTGTGGTCGCTCACCCGGGTGAGCGGGCTGTGCGCGGTGGCGGTGATGGCCAGGGTACGGGCGCCGTGCTCACCAGCTCGCTCCAGCGCGCCGATGAGGCGCCGGTTACCGCCGGAAGCAGAGATCCCGATCACCAAGGTTCCCGCGGGCAGCGCGTCGTCGTGCTCCCAGGCGGCGCCGTACTCCAACATGCGCAGCGCACTCAACGGCTCACACGACACGCCCGCCAGTTGGTGGAAGGCCATCTGCGTGGCCAAGGCGGCGTGGTGGGAATCGCCGCTGCCCACCAGGTAGACCCGGGAAATCACCGACTGGTCCCCAACGAGGGGAAGGCCGCGAACCTGCTGTAGGGCCGGGCCGTACCCGGCGCGCAGGTCCTCAGCCAAAGCGTCAGCCTGGCGCAGCATCTCAGCCAGGGTGTAGGCGGGGGGACCAGGCGGCGATGGGGAGGTCATTGTGTTCCTCCTAGCTGTGTATCGCTCGCAACGCCAGGCACCGGGCTCACCGCGCTGCCCCGCGCACGATGTCCACGTACGCCTTGACCTTGTCGGCGACGATGGCGCTGCCCCAGCCCTCACCTTCCAGGCAGGTGCCGACGAACGCGCCGTCGGCGCCCTCGGCCGAGGCCAGCAGTCGGGCGGCGTTGCTGTGATTGGTGTGACCGGCCAGGATGATCGGCATACCCGGTACGGCGGCGCGCACCGAGGCGATCATCTCCAGCACGCGTCCCTCATCGGGATGGCACAGCGACACCGCGTCCGCGCCGACCTGCCGGGCCGCCCGGGCGACGTCGGCGACCGTCTTGCCGCCCCCGAACCACGTGTAATGCATCGACTCCACCTCAGCGATGATCTTCACGTTTTGGGCGTCGATCTTCTTGCGGTACTCCATCACCGCCAGCGGATCGGCTTCAACCATGCCGTGCGTGGTGAGCGTCGCCACAATCGCGCCCACGCGCACAAAAGCCCCACCGGCGACCTTGGCGATAGCCAGCGACACCTGCACACCGTTCCTCATCACCTGCACCCCCACCCGGAAGTCGGGGCCGACGGCGTCGGCGACAGCGCGGGTAATGAGACTGAGCGCGGCGATCCGCGCCGGATCACACTCCTCGCCGGGGGGATACACCCGATCCACCGTCTGAATGAGACCGCCGTCCGCGCCACCTTCATACAAAGCGCGCGCCGAGTCAACCGCCGTGCGCAGGATCTGCGGGAAGCTGCCCTCCTGATGAAACGGGGTGCCAGGTAGCGGCTGCAGATGGATCATCCCGAGTATCACCGGGCCGCGGCCCAGCCACGGCGCATCGTCTTTATCCAGCACACTGGCCTCCCCGATGCTGCACGCGACCGCCCTATTCAGCATCACCTGCGTCAAGATCAATACAGCGCTTTCCGTGCTCTCACCTTCTTACCGATCACAACAGAGCGCGGCTATGACGATGTCCGCAATCGGTCACCCGGAGCGGGCATTCTTGGCGGGGTGGTCAGGCTGTGAGGGCAGCCTCATGATCCAGGGAATGGCCTGATGCTCACCTGGAATAGTCTGTCTATGAATTACGCCACTCAATGCTGAAGTCGACGCGGTTAGGGCTACCTTCTATGGACCCGTCTTTGAAGAGAGTGACTCCACAGAGTCATAGCCGGCCCGACACCGAGGCAGGCTATGCTTTGCAGCAACGAGGCACTGTTGATGCGATCGCACCAACATGATGTACTGCGATGACGCAGATGTTGATCATGACTCCCTCTGATAATCATTGTTCTGTATGGTATAGATTTTGTGTTTCGGTAGGGCCTGCTTGGTGTGTAGCGCGGGTTTTTCCGGTCGGGTGCTCCCCGCCGCGCCGGAGGGCGAAGAATCGAAGCGGCTTCCCTTCCGGGTACGTCACGGCGCCTGGAGTCTCTTTCCGTGCATGATCACCCCGCTCTTGATCGTTTCGTCGGGCAAGATCCACAACCTGCTGGATCGCCCAGAACGATCAAGAGGTGGCAGGGCTCCGTCGATGCGCGCCGCCGGGATCACCCCGTCGGGAGTGTCCTGCTCGGTGGTCGCCCGGCGGATGCGACGGGGGCCGCGTCTCGGCCGGCTCGCTTTGTGGTCATGGTCATCTCGGGCGATCCGCCTGATGGGTGATTTGTCGCATTTGCCCTGTTTTGTTAGGCGTTCTGTTGGACGTTTTTCTTCGGCCGTTCGATGGCGGTGACCGGCGTCCACGAAATCGGTGTCCAGGCCGGCTCTCCCCTGTGTCGTCAGCGAAGACATTCGCTTCGGTGGATGGATGCGGACAGGTTGGCCCTGCGGATCGTTCTGGATCCCGCCACTCCCCCGGGTTCGGGGGTGCGGGCAGGGCCGCGGTGGGTGCCGGAGGCGGCTCGGCTCAGCCGATTTTCGGTGGTGTCCGCGGGGTTCGCTCTGAGAGCCACGCTTGTACGGCGATGCCGGTCAGGTCGGTGGAATAGGTCACCAGTTGTGCGGCGACGGTGGCGGTCCGGCCGTCGGAGAGGGCTATGTCCGCTGTGGTTTCCCTGCCTTGCGCCACCAGTCTCACAGCGACGTCTTCCAGGGCGATCCGGTCGCGATGGCACAGGTCTGAGGGTATGGATCCCGACGCGGTGTGTGTGGTGCCGCTTTCCTGTGCCGCGCTGAGGAATCTTTTCAGCAGGGCACGTTCGCGTTCGGCGCTGAATTCGAGCAGTCGTTGCTCGATGTCGTGGGCTGATCGCTGGGCCACGGCCGTCATCTGCGCGTTCGCCCGCTCGTCGAGGGCGGCGATGCACATGACTCCTTCCACGCGTCCGCTGAGGGGGTTGAGTATCGGTGTTCCGACGGCGGCGAATTTGTGGAATTTTTCCCACAGGTGCTCGTTGCCTGAGACCTGGTAGGTTCGCCGTTCCAGCAGTGTGGAGCCGATGGCGTTGGTGCCTATGTCGGACTCGGCGTAGCTGAAGCCCGGGATGACGCCGTTGGCGTCGGCTGCCGCTCGCATTGAGGTGTCGCCCAGGGCGCGGAGGAACAGTACTCCGGAGGAGTCGCTCAGGAAGACGCCTGATGAGGTGCCGGCGATGGTTGTTCGCAGTCGGTCGAGTACGGGGCGGGCCGCGCGTATCAGGGGGCTGTCGTAGTCCAGGTTGTCGAGCAGGCGTGTTTGGAAGCCGCCGGGGGGTAGTCCGGTGGCTTGACAGCGTCGCCATGAATTCAAGATCGGAGCGCGTATCTCGTTCTCTGTGAGTGTTCCGTCCAGGAGGCGCTCCATGATCTTGTCGGCGGGTTGTCGCTCGGTGTTCGAGACGCTCGCCGTTCGGCTCACGCCCACGATGTCCTCACGATGAACAAATCCTCTGTGTTCGGGTTTTCCTGTTGGGCCGGTGGATTGTTGCCGTTTTTTGTGGCCGGCTGTTTTGTGTACTTTTCGGGCGGGTCGGGGAGCCGGTCGTTTCACGAGGTGGTGGCTGGGAGGCGGAAGGTGAAGCGCGCTCCGTTCGGGCGGGCGTCCTCGACGTGGAGGGTGCCGTGGTGATCGTGGGCGATGGCGCGGGCGATGGCCAGGCCGAGTCCGGTGCCGCCGCGGTCGCGGCTGCGGGCGCTGTCCAGTCGTGTGAAGGGCTGGAAGATGTGTTCGTGTTCGGCCGGGGGCACTCCGGGGCCGTCGTCGGTGATGCTGAGTTCGGCGATGTGGTCGGCGTCGTCGACGCGGCGTACCTCTACTGTGACGTGGTGGGTGGCGTGCCGTTGGGCGTTGTCGAGCAGGTTGTTCAGCATCCGGCGGATTTGGATGGGGACGGCGTTGGCCAGCACGTCGGGGGTGAGGTCGAGCCGGGTCGGGTGATGGTCGCCGATCCGGTGTGTGACTTCGGTTTCGACGAGTTCGGCCAGGTCGACGGGCTCCGGGGCGGTGAGGGGGGTCGTTCCGGTCCGGGCCAGCGAGAGCAGGTCGGTGATGATGGCCTGCAGTCGGTCCACGTCGCTCAGTGTGTGGTTGAGGAGGTCGGTGAGGTCGGTCTGGCCGGGGTGGAGCCGGGCTTCTTCCAGTTGGGCCCGTAGTCCTGCGAGGGGGGTGCGTAGTTCGTGGGAGGCATCGGCGGTGAAGCGTCGTTGGTGGTCGAGTGTGTCTCGCAGTGACTCGGTGGTCTGCTTCAGCTCTGTGGAGATCATGCGCTCGCGGGTGTAGAGGCGGGCGTTGTCCACGCACAGCGCTGTGCGGTTGACCAGGTCTTCGGCCAGTGTGAGGTCGTCTTCCTCGAAGGTTTCCCTGGTCGTGCAGCGGTAGAAGCTGACCACTCCCAGGGTGATGTCGCGGGCTCGTATCGGCACCGCGACGAGGGAGTGGATGCCGTGTTCGCAGGCTTTCCGGCAGCGTTCTGGGTCTTGTGCCATCCAGCCGAGGTTGGTGGGCAGGTCCGGTTCGAGTACCGGTTGTCCGGCGGCCACGCCGCGGGCCTGGGGTGTGGATGCGAGCAGTTGGATGAGTGCGTTGACCGGGTGCAGGCAGGAGTTTTCGCCGATACCCATGAGGGCGACCCGGCGTAGTCCCTCGTCGAGGCCGGTGGGGTCGTGTCCGCGTAGCACGCAGTCGTACAGATCGACGCCGGCGTAGTCGGCGAACCGGGGGACGGCGATTTCGGTGAGTTCTTCGGCGGTCCGGGTCACGCTCAGTGAGGTGCCGATGTGGGAGCCGGCGTCGCACAGCAGGTTGAGTCGTTCGCGTGCCTGCAGGGCGAGTCGGCCGATGCCTGGTTCGCTCACGGCGAGCAGCCATCTGTCGGTCGCGGCGGCTGTGGTGTCCGGGGCGGGAGGTTTCGTGCCGGGGAGGGGTTGGGGGAACGCCTGGTGTGAGTGCTGTTGCAGCAGGTGTTGTCCGATGCCGCCGACGGCGGCCGTGAAGCACTCACCGGCGGTGGCGGCGTTGTCTTCGGCGGCCACCATTGACCATCTCTTCCTTACTTCGCTTTTTTCGGCCCGCCTTGATGTTGGCATACATCTTCTTAATATCGGCACATAGATCTTCCCGATTTATCCAAATTTATATTGATCTATAATAAATTAGGTCGTTTATTGGTGTTATTTGGTGGTATGTGAAAGGCGGTCGTCGACGGCGAGGCTGCGTTCGGGGCTCGGCGGACGGCCTTGTGTCCTGGTGTCGTCGGGTACGGGCCCTGTCTGCGGCACCCTGGCGGTACTCCCCGTCGAGGGTGGCGGGGCGAGAGTCCTGCCCCGGTGGTCTTGCGTGCGAACCGGTCTGTCAGTTCGTCAGGGTGAGCGGGTTGACCAGGTCGGCGTAGACGAGCAGGCATGTCATGATCATCATTGCCAGTGCGGCCGTGTACGTCAGTGGCAGCACCTTGGCCATGTCGACGGGGGCGGGGTTCGGCCGCCGCATGACCTTGGCGTAGCCCCGCTTGATCCCCTCCCAGAGGCCGCCCGCGATGTGTCCGCCGTCCAGTGGCAGCAGCGGGATCAGGTTGAACATGCCGATCGCCAGGTTGAAGCCCGCCAGCAGGCTGACGAAGGTGGCGATCTTCTGCTCTTCGGACAGGTCGGAGGTCAGGATCTCGCCGCCCAGGCGGCCCGCGCCGACCATGCCCACCGGGCCCTGGGGGTCGCGCTCTTTGTCGGAGAAGGCCGCGTGCCAGACGCCGACCATCTTTTCCGGCAGGTTGAGGATCGAGTTCGCCGCCCTGGCCGTCAGCCCGCCCATGTAGCCGATCACCTGGCCGAAGCTCTGCCGCTCCATCACCTCGGTGGGCCGTACGCCGAGGAAGCCGACGTTCTTGTCGATCTTCTCGGGGTCGTCGAGATTCGGCCGGTCTTGGGCGATGAGCGTGACGTCGACCGTCATCGGCCTGCCGTCACGTATGATGCCGAGCTTGACCGGGCCGGGGCCGTGGGAGCGGACCAGGTGGATGGCGTCGTCCCAGGAGCCGATCTTCTGGCCGTTCAGGAAGGCCATGCGGTCACCCGGTTTGAGGCCCGCCTGTGCGGCCGGGGTGAGCCGGTCACCGGGCCGGCAGGTGGCGCGCTGTTCGGAACCGGGGATTACGCACGTTTCGGTGGCGGGCGAGACGATCGGGGCCTGGGTGGGCAGGCCGATGCCGACCAGCAGGACGGTGAGGAAGACGAACGCCAGCACGAAGTTCATCAACGGCCCGCCGGACATGATGACGACCTTCTGCCACCACTTCTTGCGGTAGAAGACGCGGTTCTCCTCGCCTGGACGCACCTCTTCCAGCGCGGCCTGGCGGGTGGACTCGATCAGTCCTTGGAAGGGTCCTGTCGCCGTGCTCCTGACCTTGGTGGGGTCTTCTCCGGGGCGCGGCGGCAGCATTCCGATCATGCGGATGTAACCGCCGAACGGTATCCACTTGATGCCGTATTCGGTCTCGCCCTTGTGCCGGGACCAGGCTGTGGAGCCGAAGCCGACCATGTACTGGGTCACCTTGACGCCGAAAAGCTTGGCCGGCACCAGGTGGCCGAGCTCGTGCAGCGCGATGGAGATCATCAGTCCGAGGAGGAAGAGGATGATCCCCGCGACGTAGAGCCAGTTCATCTCAGGGTGCTCCTCGGCAGGCGGCAAGGAAAAATGTAAAGGATGGGATGAAAGGTGCGAGGCTCTAATGTAAATGCAGTCGAACTCGCCACACCACAGGGCCGGCTGCATTTCCCGGGCATTGACCGCTCGTGTGTTCGGCCCGCGACCTGCTCATCCGGCCGGAGAACATCTTCTCCCCCACCGCCCGGGTCCTCGGTGTCGGCTGTTCGGCGTTCGGTTCCCGAACTCGAAGTCGGGAGTCGCCGGGGCGCCCGCACTACAGTGGGCGGGAAGTCTGATCTGGGGGTGTCATGCGTTCGCTGACCCGTAAGGGGGCCGCGACGCGGCAGCGCATTCTCGAGGGCGCGGCCGCCTGCATTCGCGAGTACGGCGTGGTGGGTACCACCCTTGACGACATCCTGGCCAGGACGGCGACGAGCAAAAGCCAGCTGTTTCACTACTTTCCGGGCGGGCGGGAGGAGTTGCTGCTGGCCGTGGCCCGTTTCGAGGCCGATCGTGTGCTGGAGGACCAGCGGCCCCAGCTCGGTGACCTCACCTCTTGGCCGGCCTGGGGGCGCTGGCGTGACACGGTCGTCGCCCGCTATCGCAGGCAGGGACGCCTGTGCCCGCTCAACTCCGTCGTGTCGCAGCTGGGCGGGAGCACCCCCGGCGCTCAGGCCGTGGTCGGGGAGTTGATGAGCCGCTGGCAGGCCGAGATCGCCACCGGTGTGCGGTACATGCAGGGTGCCGGTGAGATCGATCCGGGCCTGGATCCCGACCGGGCGGCGGCCGCCCTGCTCGCCGGCATCCAGGGCGGGGTGGTGATCCAGATGTCCACCGGTCAGACCACGCATCTGGAGGCGGCCCTGGACATGGGGATCGCCTATCTTCGGGCCGGCGCGATCCCGCCGGTGTAGAGGGTTCGCGGCCCGGCGCCGCCGGGGGTGGCAACCGGTTCCGCGCTCCGGCGGATCCGTCTTTCGCCGCGCGACGGCGATCCGACGGCCGCCTGGCTGTGGCGTCGTGGTCGGGCGGGGGGCATGCCCTCGTTTTTTGGACTTGGAAGTCCATTTTTTTGCGTGCATGCTGAGCGGGCCGCGCGGTTCGGAACACGTGTGGCCTGTCGTCCCCGCCGGGCAGGCGCGTGGGCCCCTGCCGCTTCGAGGAGCCGTCAAGGGCCGGCTCTGCCCGGATTCTCTTTCGAACGGAGTGTCGTCCTGATGTCGCTGGATCACTACTATCTGCTCGGGCGCTCGGGGTTGCGCGTCAGCCGGCTGGCTCTGGGCACGATGAACTTCGGCACCGGCGGTTTCCACGCCGCGTACGGCAAGAGCGAGGATGAGGCCCGTCTCATCTTCCGCCGCTACCTTGAGGCGGGCGGCAACTTCGTCGACACCGCGGACTTCTACACCGCCGGTGAGAGCGAGACCATCCTCGGCGCTCTCGTCGCCGAGGCCAAGGTGCGCGACAAGATGGTGCTCACCACCAAGTTCACCAACAGTGTCGATCCTGGGGACCCGAACGCGGGGGGCAACGGCCGCAAGCACATGATCAGGGCGGTCGAGGCGTCGCTGCGCCGCCTGCGCACCGACTACATCGATCTGTTCATGCTGCACACCTGGGATCGGATCACTCCCGTCGAGGAGGTCATGCGGACCTTCGACGACCTCACCAGGGCCGGGAAGATCCGCTACGCAGGTCTGTCCGATGTGCCGAGCTGGTACGCGGCGCGGGCCCAGACCTACGCCGAGGCCCACTCCCTCGTGCCGGTGGTGGGCCTGCAGCTGCCCTACTCCCTCCTGGACCGGACGATTGAGACGGAGCACGTCCCGATGGGGGGTGCTCTGGGGCTCGGCATCACCGCGTGGAGCCCGCTCGGCGGGGGTTTCCTGACCGGCAAGTACCGCCACGGCGACCGGGGGCTGAGCGGGCAGGGGCGGTTGGGTGGCGCGGGCTCGCAGGGCCGCTCGTGGACGGAGCGGGATTGGCGGCTTGTGGCGGTGCTGGAGGAGGTCGCCGCCACGCTCGGGGTGACGATGGCGCAGGTCGCGGTCAACTGGGTCGCCACCCAGCCCGGGGTCGCCTCGGCGATCGTCGGGGCGAGCGGCGCCGACCAGCTCGACGCCACCATGACCGCTCTGGATTTCGAGCTGCCGGCCGAACTGCGCGCCCGGCTGGAGGAGGCGAGTGCCGTGCCGCCCTCGTCGGTCTACCGGATGTTCACGCCCGGTTATCAGGGCTGGCTGGTCAGTCCCGGTGTCAAGGTCGGGGACAAGCCGGCCGGGTACGTCCCGGCCGTACGGAACTGGGTGGCCGAAAGCGTCGGGTGACGGTCCTCGCGGGGCGCGCCGCCGGCACTGGTGGGTCGGTTCCTGTGCCGGGCGGGTGGTGGGGGTCAGGGCGGGGGTGCGGGTTTGAGTCTCCTGACGAAGCGGGCGGCGGTGCGGTGGCTCATGCCGGTTTCGCCGCGTACCAGGAAGACGGCCTGGTCGAACTGGCCGGCCGCCTTGAGTTCCAGGAGCCGTTCGATGAGCTCGGGGCCTACTCCCCCGCCGACCAGGGCGTTTCTGGGGCGCTGTGCGGCTCGTACCGCGAAGACGATCAGGGCGATGAGCGCCGCCACGATGACCGCCGTCAGGAGGAGGATGACGATCAGGTTCGACATGGGGTGAGCGTACCGCCGCGAGGTCCGCGTGTGTGAGGTGAGATCACCGGATTTGACGGTGATGGCGGCCTTGAGGGCGCCGAAGGTGCGGGAGTGCCCTGTCAGGTGTCGGGTCAGGTCTGTCGGGCCAGGCCGCGCAGCAGGAGCATGGCGTAGGCGGCGATCGAGTTGCTGTCGGTGATGGCGCCGTTCACGATCATCTGTTCCAGTTCGGTGCGGGGAACCCAGGCCTGGCGCATGTCCTGTTCGGTGTGCTCGCGCTCGTGGGCGCCGGCGGTCAGGCCCGTGGCGAGGAAGATGTCGTAGTTTTGGCCTGAGGTGCCGTGGGCGTTGTCCAGGCGTCCCAGATGGGTCATCGAGGTGGCTCGCAGGCCGGTTTCCTGGGTGAGTTCGGTGTGGGCGGTGACCAGGGGCGAGGGGCTGTCCTTGACTCCGCCCTGGGGGAAGTTCCAGGTGCGTCGTCTGACCGGGTAGCGGTATTCCTCCACGAGGTGGAAGCCGTCGTTCTCCATGGGGACGATGAGGGCGAAGTCGGGGATGTCCACGACGCCGTAGATGCCGTGGGAGCCGTCGGGGCGTTCGATACGGTCCTCGCGCACGCTGATCCACGGGTTGGTGTAGACGACCATGGAGTCGAGGGTGCGGATCGTCGGTCCGGATACGTCGGTCATGCAGGGACCCTACTGGCCGGGGCCGGGGCCGGGCGGGGTGTAGGGCAGGACGGAGGTCACCGCGCTGAGCGGGAGGGGGCCGTAGATGTGCGGGAAGGCCTCGGGGGTGTCGTCGGGGACCTCCATGCGGACGTCGAGTCCGGTGGGGTCGACGCTGAGCAGCACGAGGGGGTCGGTGACGTCGCGGTAGAAGCGTTCCGCGACGCCGAGTAGCTGTTCGTGACCGGCGCAGGCGTGGATGAAGCCGACGTCGTCGAGGGTGCGGCCGAGGGTGGAGACGCGGTACTCCCCCGCCTGGCGGGCGGCCTCCCAGTCGGAGGCCAGGGCGAGATGCAGGATGGTCACCGCAGACATGGTGCCGTGTGCGTCGCCGTCGTTCAACCGGTCGTTCGACCGGGGGCGGGCGGTGTCAGCGCTGGGGGTGCCACTCGCGGCGCAGGATGGCGTAGACGATCTCGCTGGTCCATTCGCCTTTGACGATCTCGTTGTCGAGGAAGTGGGCCTCGCGGCGCATGCCGATTTTCTCCAGCACTCGGGCCGAGGCCTCGTTGCGGGCGTCGAGGCGTCCGACGATGCGGTGCAGGTTCAGGTGCTCGAAGCCGAGTTCGAGCATGACCCGGGCGGCCTCGGTGGCGTAGCCCTTGCCGTGGTGGTCGGGGTGCAGGACGTAGCCGATCTCGCCGGCGCGTTGTGAGCGGCTGTGCCAGATGAGCAGGGCGTCGCCGAGGAGTTCGCCGGTGGCGGTCAGTTCCACCGCCAGGGTGAGGGATTGTCCTTCTTCCAGCAGCGCCGTCTCGCTGATCTTCTTTTCCAGTGCCTGGCGGGTCTGGTCGCGGTCGCGTGGTTCCCAGTACAGGTAGCGGGTGACCTGCGGCAGGCGGTGGATGGCGTGCAGGGCGTCGAGGTCGGCGGGGGTGTAGGCGCGCAGGGTGAGGCGGTCGGTCCGGATGGGCAGGGCGGGCTTCAGCATCCGGTCAGGGTAGGACAGCCGCCGAGGCGGGGGCGAGTCAATATTCGCGGGAGGGTGGGGGTGGTTCGCGGGAGGGTGGGGGTGGTGTGCGGGGGTCAGTGGGGGCTTCCGGCCAGGTTGAGGACCACGACGCCGCCGATGATCAGGGCGATTCCGGCGACCTTGGCGAGGTTGATCGTCTCGCCGAGGAAGAGGACGCCGATGGCGGCGATGGCGGCGGTGCCGGCTCCGGCCCAGACGGCGTAGGCGGTGCCGACCTCCATCTGGAGCTTGAGCGCCTGGGCCAGCAGGAGGAAGGCGGCGGCGTAGCCGGCGACGACGAGGACCGACCAGCCTTTGTGGGTGAATCCGTCGCTCAGTTTGAGGGCGGTGGTCGCCACGATCTCGGCGATGATCGCCCCGGCCAGGATTAGCCACGCCATTGTCACCACTCCCCCGTAAATCGGGCTAAACATACCATTTTTCGCTGATCGCAGAGGGTGTGCCCCCTGTGGGCAGAACCGTCCGGCGCCACGACCTGCCCGGCTTGCGAGCGGCGTCGAAAGCGTGTTCCACTGAGCCGTATGCGATGGGACGCGCCTCCCCTGCTCGCCGCGCCGCCCGACGCCAGGCCGCGGATCGAGCGTTCCGCGCTGACCAGGGTTCACGGGGCCCTGACCTGTTACGAGGTGCAGGCGCGCACCGCGCTGGACACCACGCCCGAGGGCTGGGCGGTCAGTCCGTATCGGGGGTGCGCGCAGGCGTGCCGTTACTGCTCGGCGCGCCGGGGGCACCGCTACCTGGGGCTGGACGCCGAAGGCGACTTCGACGCGCGGATCGTGGTGCGCACCAACATCGTGCGCCGGTTGCGTGCGGAGCTGAGGTCACGCTGGGACGGCGAGCACATCACCGTGGGGATGGCAGGCGACTGCTACCAGCAGGTGGAGGAGGTCTACCGGCTGATGCCGGGCCTGGTCACCGCGTTGCGTGAGGCCGGGGCGCCGTTCACCGTGCACACCAAGAGCCGGTTGATCCTGCGCGACGCCGACCTGCTAGCCGCCACACCGGGGGCCGGGGTGGTGGTCTCGATCGCGTTCGTCGACGACCGGATCCGCCGCACGGTGGAGCCCGGTGCTGTCGGCGCGCAAAAACGCCTGGAGTTGGTGGCGGAGCTGAACGAGCGCGGGGTGGCGTGCGGGGTGGCGATGGCGCCGATCCTGCCGCTGCTGACCGACTCCCCCGACCAGCTTTCGGCCACCGTGCGCCGTATCGCCGACGCCGGGGCCGTCAGCTGCGTCCCGCAGGTGCTGCGCCTGCCCCCCGGGGCGCGTGAGTGGTATCTGGCCTGGCTTCGAGAGCACCATCCTGCGCTTGAGCCCCGCTATGCCGAGCTGTACGGCCGCGGCGCCGACGCCGAACCCGGCTATGTGCGCCGCCTGACCGGCCAGATCCTGCAGCTGGCCGCCCGCTACGGGATGGGGCCGACCCGGCCTGAGCAGCCGCTGCCGCTGGCGTTGCCCCGGCAGGCCCAGCTCACCCTGCTGTAGGCCGGCCGACCGTCCCGGCAGGCCCCGGCGGGTCTCAGAAGTGCTCCAGCAGTTCGGAGAACCGCTCCAGCCGCAGCACCCGCTCGTCGCCGGGGTCCAGCTCGTCGTGCTCCAGCGCCCAGGTGTGGTCGTTGGGGATGAAGACGGCGTTCAGGCCCGCCTGCCGGGCGGGAAGGATGTCCGACTTCGGGGAGTTGCCGATCATCCAGGTCGTCGCGGGCGCCAGGGCGTGCTCGCGGGCCAGCCACCGATAGACGGCGACGTCTTTTTCGGCCACGATGTGCACGTCGCGAAAGTGGTGGGCCAGCTGTGAGGCCTCCAGTTTGCGCCGCTGCTCCTCCAGGTCGCCCTTGGTGAGCAGGAGCAGCTCGTGGCGCTCGCCGAGCGCGGTGAGCGTCTCGGTGACGCCCGCGACCAGCTCCACCCGGCGCTGCAGGAGGGCCAGGGCCAGCTCGTCGATGTGGCGGCGCTCGGCCGCGGTCGCCGGGCGCTCGCGCAGCCGCTCGAAGCACTCGCCGAGACTGCGCAGGAACATCGTGCTGCCATAGCCGTGGGTGACGGCGTTGGCCGCCTGGATGTCGTCGAGGACGGCGCGGATCTGGGCGCGCTCCAGGGTCGGGTGCGCCAGCCAGTCGAGGAAGTCCTCCACGACGCGCTCGAACAGCACGTTGTTCTCCCACAGCGTGTCGTCGGCGTCGAAGATGAGCACCTGCCCCTGGAGTCTCACCCGGTCCTCCCCCGAGAACGTCGTCATCGGCGGTCCTGGCCGCCTTCGGTGTGTCCGCCACCGTGCCTGGACGGTGCCCGGCGCACACGCTACCGCGCCCGCCGGGCCCGGCGCGTCCTGTTTTCGGCCCGCGAGGAGCAAGTCCGCGAGATCCGGCGGTAAGGGCCCTCGTCGTGGGCTGTTCAGGCGGCTCTGCGGTCATGTCGCCGTGATCGGCCAGGGGCTGCAGGGCTACGGCCGGTTCGGGTCGGCATCGAGGGTGTGCCCGACCCGAACACCTCCCCTGGATCGACCCCGGCCCATCCGGCCCGACCGGCGGTGCGGTGTCAGCGGCTTCACCGATCAGAAATCCTCCGCCGCATCGTCAGTTCTGGTAATCCCTTGTCACCCGCGGAAGGATTGACGACCATGACCGACGCCAGGCTGCTGGGCGACGACGAGGCCACGTTCATCGCGGCCATCCGCGCGGAGGATACCGCGCGGTTCGCGCTCGTGACCGAGCGCCACCGGCGTGAGCTGCAGGTGCACTGCTACCGGATGCTCGCGAACTACGAGGATGCCCAGGACATGACGCAGGAGACGTTCCTGCGAGCGTGGAACAAGCGGGAGTCGTTCAGGGGCCACGCGGCCCTGCGGACCTGGCTGTACCGGATCGCGACGAACGCCTGCCTCGACTTCCTGGACAAGCGCAACGACCGCACACCCGTGCCGTCCGAGCTGCCGGACCCCGGCTCCGAGGTGCGGTACCTGCAGCCGTACCCCGACCGGATGCTCCCCGAGGACCCGCAGGAGTCGGTGGTGGCCCGGGAGACGATCGAGCTGGCGTTCATCGTCGCCGTCCAGCACCTGCCGCCGCGGCAGCGGGCGGTGTTCATTCTGCGCGACGTCCTCGGCTGGCCGGCGTCGAAGGCCGCCGACGTCCTCGAGTTGACCGTCGCATCGGTGACCAGCGCACTGCAGCGGGCCCGTGTGACGATGCGCGAACAGCTGCCCGGCCGCCGCCTCGACTGGCGGAGCCCCGCCACCCACGAGTTGTCGGATGACGAGCGCGGCGTGGTGAAGTCGTACATCGACGCCCATGAGCGCAACGACCTCGACGCGCTGGTGTCCCTGCTGCGTGAGGACCTGCGCTTCGCGATGCTGCCCGAGCCGGTCACCTTGATCATGACGGCCGAGGACGCGGTGGACGGCTGGGTCTCCAATGGGCTCTTCCAGCGCGGCTACGACGACTGGCGCGGTATCACCACGACGGTCAACCGCATGCCTGCCGCTGCGCTGTACCTGCGCGCCCCCGGCGACCCGGGGTACCGGCCATTTGCCATCGCGGTCCTGCGCATCGTCGACGGGAAGATCGCCGAGCTCACCGGATTCGACGCCGCCGACAAGCCATGGCTGAGCCTGCCCCCGGCACTGTGATCAGACGAGTCCCCATCGTCGACGAGTCCGGCGCACGGGCCGCCGTCACCGAAGTCACCGCGAAACCAGCTGGACACCAACGCGAGCACCACCGCCCCGCCGGTGTTGCCGGCGGGGCATCTTCATGCCCGAAGATCATCGTCACGATCGAGGAGAACACCACCTTCGGCATGTCCCGCCAGCGGCGGGCGTACTCGATCTGCGCCGGTGTGGCGCCGGGCTGCTGGCCGGCGGTCGGCCAGTGGGAGCTCATCGTCTCCCACGGTCTGCGCCCGTACAGCGCCAGGCCGGTCGCCCCCACCCGGTCGGACCACCACTGGAACAGCTCGTCGCTCGGTACGCTCCAGCCGAGGTCGTCGCCGGGCGCGGCGATGTAGCCGTCCAGGCTCAGGTTCATGCCGAAGATCAGTTTCCGCATCGTGCAGCCTCCCGTGAGTCGATCTCACACCTACAGACGGGCGCGGGGCGGAAACCTAATCGGTGCGCGATGTGCGTCCGCGGGTGGTCCTCGCGTTCCGGACTCGGCCGGGCTCGGGCACCACCGGCCGGATCCGTGGCGAACGCCTGGTCACACGGGCACCTTCACCGCCGAACGCGCCGGGCAGCCGGTGAACTCATGCGGTCATCAGCCCTCCCGAGCCCTGAAGGGCTCGGGATGGCTCGGGATGGCTTCGAAGAGCGAGGGCTCTAGGCCAGGGCGCTGCCGCTGCGCCATTCCTTGAACGACAGTTGCCAAAAGCCCCAGCCGTTGTTCCACTCCATCTCGCGGTTGGTGCCCTTGATGGTGATCACGTCGCCGCGCTGGACCTGGTCGTAGAACCACTTGGCCTGGTCGGGGCGGGCGTTGATGCATCCGTGGCTGACGTTCTGGCGCCCCTGGGCCCAGACGTTGTTCAGCGCGTGCACGTACTCGCCGCTGTTGGAGAACCGCACCGCGTGGTTGATCATCAGGTCGTAGTAGCCGGGGTCGCCCTTCTTGCGGCCCGGGGAGATCATGCGTTCGGGGTTGGCCTTGCCCATCGTCAGGTGGACGCCGCTGGTGGTGGTGTACTCGCGGGTGCTGGCGTTGCCGGCGCTGATCAGCATGGTCTGCACGACCTTGCCGTCGCGTTTGACGATCATCTTGTGCTTGCGGGTGTCGATGGTGGAGATCTGGGCGGCGCCGATCTGGATGACCTTGGTCATGTCCTTGACGCCGTACATGTCCTTGCCGCCCTGTACGCCTTTGAGGCGGGCGGTGAAGGTCACCTTCTGGTGGGGTTGCCAGAACTTCGCGGTCCGGTAGATCACGGTGGTGTCGTTGATCCACCGCCATGCGCCCTGGGCCGGTTTTTGTGAGGTGACTTTCAGGGCTTTTTCCACCCCGGCCTTGTTGGCGATCTGCTGGTTGAAGGTGACGATGATCGGCGCCCCCACGCCGACCTTCTCCCCCTTGATCGCCGGGGTCACGTCCGCCACCTCGAGCTCATGCTTGGGCTTGAGCGTTCTGAAGGAGCCGGTGGCGGTGGTGCCGTCGACCGCCCGCGCCGACACGGTGTAGTCGCTGGCCGGTTCCATGGGTGTGGTGGAGACCCATCTGGTGCGTTCGGCGTTGAAGTCGCCTTCCAGCACCCGGTCGCCGCTTTGCACGGTGACCTCCTCCAGCGCGCCGCTGGAGGCGGCGACGACGACCTTCTTGTCGGGGCGTACGGTCTTGCTGCCCTGGGCGGGGCTGATCTTTATCTCGGTCGCGGCCGGAGCGGTGGCGGCCACGGCGCCCGATCCGGCGCCGGGACCGGCGGGATCCTTCGGGCCCGTCCCCGTGGAACAGGCGGTGACCAGCACCGTCGTGGTCGCCAGGGCCACGGTGGCCAGTGGCGTCCTGAGGCGTCGGTGTTGCATGGTCAGCACAATGTCTCTCCCCCACTACAGCAAACTGCTCTTAAAACACTAATAGGAGATGCATGGTGACTCGGCATGGTTGCGGTGGGTTTGGTAACGTTTCGGACTCTTCGTAAAGTCGGAAAAATGCCAACCGAGAGTCAGGGGACGGCGAAGTGCCCACGTCACCGGCCCCGACGTGAAAGCCCTGCTCCGGCGGGGTGGGCGGCCGCAGGCGCGGTTTCCCGCCGTAAACCGTCGCGCGCCGGCCGCATCAACGGCCCTGTGAGGGGCATGGGCAGCAAAGGACCCTCCGGCCTCACGCGCCGGTTCCCCGCCCCGTCCCGACGGCGCGGCGGGAAGATAGTCTGATCGATCCCTCTCAACACGGAAGCCCAGGGTGATGACAGGACCTCCCCCGCTGCGCGACCCCGGCCACGCGCTCACCGCCGCGGCCGGCCTCGACACCGGCACCGGTGAGCGCGATCTTTCGCGTCCACCGGGTGAAGAGGTGCTGCGCGCCATCGTGGAGGCCAGCGGCGAGGGGGTCGTGTTGTGCGGCATCGACGGTGTCGTGGTGATGCTGAACGCCGCCGCGGCCGAGATGGCGCCGGAGATCGTCGTGGGCCGCCCGCTGTGCCAGGGGTCGGCCGCGTCCCTGTTCGAAGGTGAGCACCCCGACGGCGAGAGCCGCGAGAGCGATCACGGGCGGCGCCGGATCCGGGTACGTCGCGAGGTCTTCGGCCTCAGCCACCGGGCCTGGTACCTGCGTGACGTCACCACCGATGCCGCCAGGACCGACGCGTTGCTGGCCGAGCGCCGGCGCGCCGACTTCCTCATCGAGGCGGGCCGCAGGCTGTCGGCCTCGCTCAACATGCGCCGCTGCGCCCGCACCGCGATCGAGCTGGCCACCCCGTTCCTGGCCGATGCCGCCATGGTCGTGCTGCCGCCCTCGGGGCGCCGCCACGCCGGCTGGCTCCGCCTGACCAGCACCGACCGGTCCCTGCAGGAGGGCAACGTCGCCGTCGCCGACACCGCGCAGGTGCCCGGCCTGGCCGAGGCGCTGGCGGGTTTCCCGCCCGTGCCCAGCCGCTGGCTGGATCCGGGGCAGGTGCCCGGCTGGCTGCTGCCCGACAGGTTCGGGGTGGCCGGGCATCTGCTGGTCACCCCGCTGCCCGGCAACGGGGTGCCCGCCGGAGCGCTCGTGCTCGCCCGTCACGAAGATGGGCCGCCCTTCGACGAGGACGCCGAGACCCTGGTGCGGATCTTCGCCGCCCGGGCCGGGGCCGCCATCTCCGCTGCCGCCCTCTACCAGGAGCAAAGCGCCACCAACGCGATCCTCAGCAGCGACCTGCTGCCCCCGCCGCTGCCGGCGCTGGCCGGGGCGGAGCTGGCCGGATCGCTGCGCGCCGCCCGCCAGGCCGGGCTCATCGGCGGCGATTTCTACGACGTCTACCTGCCCGAGCCCGGCGAGTCCGGCGAGTCCGGCGATCCGCTGGTGGTGCTGGGCGACGTCTGCGGCAAGGGCGCCCGCGCCGCCGTCCTGGCCGGGCACATCCGCCACTGCCTGCGCACCCTGCTGCTGCTGGAAGAGCGCCCCGAGCATCTGGTCGCCCTGCTCAACCGCTCCCTGCGGGGCTCGCCCACCCCCAACTCCTACGCCACCCTCGTGCTCGGCGCGCTCAGCGCCGCCCCGGGCGGGCACGTCCAGGTGAACCTGGCGGTCGCCGGGCACCCGGCGCCGCTGATCCTGCGCCTGGACGGCACCGTGCAGGAGTGCGTGGCCCACGGACCCATGCTCGGCGCGTTCGCCGAGGCCGACCTGGCCCCGGCCGGGGTCGACCTGGCCCCCGGCGAGGTGTGCCTGTTCTACAGCGACGGCATCACCGAGGCCTTCGGTGGCCCCACCGGCAGGGAGATGTACGGCGCCCAGCGGCTGAAGGCCGCCCTGGCCGGTTGCGCGGGCATGCCGGTCGCGGCACTGGTCGAGCGGCTGGAGCAGATCAGCACCGACTGGCTGGGCGGCGACGTCCAAGACGACCGGGCACTGCTGGCGGTGCAGGCGAGGCCGTCCCGATGAGCACCCTGAGCACCACGGATACGCCGGGCGCGACCGCACCGCGCGGGGCGGGCCCGCACGAGGCCCTCGGCCGGTACCTGGAGCACATCGGGCGCGCCGACGAGTTCGCCGCCATCGACCTGGTGCTCGACCTGCTGGAGCAGGGGGCGGACGCCGAGCGGCTGCTGCTCGATCTCATCGCCCCCGCCCAGCGGCGCGTCGGCGAGCTGTGGGCGGCCAACGAGTGGTCCATCGCCCGCGAGCACGGCGCCACCGCCGTCAGCGAGCGCGCCGTGGCCGCGATCGCCGCCCGCGTCCGGCCCGAGCCCACCCGCGGGCGCCTCACCGTCGCCTGCGCCGACGGCGAGTACCACGCGCTGCCCACCCGCCTGCTGGCCGAGGTCTTGCGCCTGCGCGGCTGGCGGGTCGACTTCCTGGGCGCCAGCGTGCCGGGCCCGCACCTGATCACCCACCTGCACCAGAGCGGGCCCGACGCGGTCGCGCTGGGCTGCGCATTGGCCACCCGGCTGCCCCGGGCGCACGCCACGCTCACCGCCTGCCAGGCCGTCGGTGTGCCGGTCATGGCCGGCGGGGCCGGCTTCGGCGCCGACGGCCGCTACGCCCGCCTGCTGGGCGCCGACGCCTGGGCGCCCAGCGCCGACGCCGCGGCCGACCTGCTGGAGCGCGGCGACCTGACCGGCCCGCCCCGCCAGGCCGCCGCACCGGCCCATCTGGCCGACGAGGAGTACACCCATCTGACGCGCCGGCGCGCCGAGCTGCTCACCTGCGCCCTGCAGGCCCTGGCCCGCGCCTACCCGCCGATGGCGGCCTACGACCTGCAGCAGGTCGACGCCACCGCCGCCGACCTGGGCCATCTGCTCGACTTTCTGGCCGCGTCCCTGTACGTCGACGACGCGCAGCTGTTCACCGGCTTCATCGGCTGGACCGGTTCCGTGCTCGCCGCACGTGGCGTCCCCGCCGAGGCCGTGACGGTGGGATTGCGCGTTTTCCACGACGAGCTGCGAGACTTCCCCCGTGCCCGTCACATGCTGGTCCAGGCAGCCGAGGCGGCACCTGTCCCCGGCCCCGATCAGGAGACCTGACGTTTGATGTTCGACAAGACCCCGTTGCGTACCGAGGTGCGCACCACCGCCGCGGACACCACCCTGCTCGTCCTCAGCGGTGACCTCGACTACGACACGGCCCCTGAGCTCTTCGGTTTCGCGCGAGAGCTGCTGTCGGGACAGATGCGCAACCTCGATCTGGACCTGTCGGGTCTGGAGTTCATCGACTCCTCGGGGGTGGCGGCGCTGATCAACGTCTACAACTCCGCGGGCGAGCACGACATCGCCATGCGCATCGTCGCCCTCACCCCCTACCTGCGCCATCTGCTGCGGGTCACCGCCTTGGACCGGGTCTTCCGGCTTCCCCAGGAGCAGGAGTGAGCGCCGGCGACCGCCACTAGAGCGCCGAGGGCCGCCGAGGGCCGCCGAGGGCCTTGGAGAAGGCTTCGGCCGGCGCCGAAGCGGTGCCGGCCGATGATGGGGACATGACACCTGCCATGACGCCGGGCGGGCCGGTGCCGCTGGCCGCGCTGGCCGCCCTGCTCGCCGACGCCACCCGTGCCACGTTCTGCCTGGCCCTGCTGGACGGGCGCGCCTGGAGCGCCGGGGAGCTGGCCGCTCACGCCGGGGTCGCCGCCTCCACCGCCAGCGAGCACCTGTCGCGGCTCGTCGCCGGTGGGCTGCTGGCCGAACAGCGCCGGGGACGCCGGCGCTACGTGCGCCTGGCCGGGCCGCGGGTGGCCCAGCTCATCGAGGATCTGGCCTCCCACGCGGCCCACACCGGCCCCGGGGGCGGGCCCCGGCCCGCGACGCTGCGCGCTGTGAGCGCGGCCCGCGCGCTGGCTGAGGCCCGCACCTGTTATGACCACCTGGCCGGGCGGCTCGGCGTGACGATCACCGACGCGCTCACCGCGCGCGGCCTGCTGCGCCAGGACGCCGGGTTCGCGCTCAGCGACGAGGGATTGTCGTGGTTCGCCGTCGAGCTGGGGGCGCCGCTGCCCGGCGGCGGGCGCCGCCCCCAGGCCCGGCCCTGCCTGGACTGGACCGAACGCCGCCCCCATCTGGCCGGCAGCGCCGGGGCCGTGCTGTGTACGACCATGCTGGAGCGCGGCTGGGTCGTCCGCATCGGCTCAGGGCGCGCCGTGGCCGTCACCGGCGCCGGGGGCGAGGCCCTGGAACGCCTGCTGGGCCTCACCGCCTGGGCGAGCGCCGCGGCGCCGCGGCCGCAGGAGGTGCTCAGCGCACGCGCAGGCGGTGGGTGAGGCTGGTGTGGCGGCGCCCGGCGCCCCGGGTGCGTACCGCCTGGGCGAGCGCGCGGCGCGAGCCGACGATGACGACGAGCCTCTTGGCCCGGGTGATCGCGGTGTAGAGGAGGTTGCGCTGCAGCATCATCCACGCGCTGGTCGACAACGGGATGACCACCGCCGGGTACTCGCTGCCCTGGGATCGGTGGATCGACACCGCGTAGGCGTGGGTCAGCTCGTCCAGTTCGTCGAAGGCGTACTCGACGTTCTCGTCCTCGTCGGTCAGCACGGTCAGCTTGTGCTCGTCGGGCCTGATGTCGACCACCGTGCCCACGGTGCCGTTGAACACCCCCGCCGCGCCTTTCTCGTAGTTGTTGCGCAGCTGGGTGACCTTGTCGCCGACCCGGAAGACCCGCCCGCCGTAGCGGCGCTCGGGCATGCCCTCCCGGAAGGGGGTGAGCGCCTCCTGTAGCGCGTTGTTGAGGTTGCCGGCGCCGGCCGGGCCCCGGTGCATCGGCGACAGGACCTGTACGTCGCGGCGCGGGTTGAGGCCGAACCGGCGCGGGATGCGGTTGGCGACCACGTCGACGGTCAGCGCCGCGATCTCCTCGGGCTCCTCGCAGGCAAACAGGAAGAAGTCGTTCATGCCCTCCAGCGCCGGGGGCAGGCCGGTGTTGATGCGGTGGGCGTTGACGACCACCCCCGACTCCTGGGCCTGGCGGAAGATGTGGGTCAGCCGCACCCGGGGGATCTCCTGCTCGGCGGCGAGCAGGTCGCGCAGCACCTCACCGGCGCCGACCGAGGGCAGCTGGTCGACGTCTCCGACGAAGAGCAGGTGCGTGCCCGGGGCCACGGCCTTGACCAGCTTGTTGGCCAGCAGCAGGTCCAGCATCGAGGCCTCGTCGACCACGACCAGGTCGGCGTCCAGGGGGTTGTCGCGGTCGAAGGTGGCCTCCCCGCCGGGACGCAGCTGCAGCAGCCGGTGCACGGTGGTGGCCTCGTGGCCGGTCAGCTCCGCCAGGCGCTTGGCCGCCCTGCCGGTGGGCGCGGCCAAGATGACCTTGGCCTTCTTGGCGCGGGCCAGGGTGACGATGGAGCGCACGGTGAAGCTCTTGCCGCAGCCGGGGCCGCCGGTCAGCACCGCGACCTTCTCGGTCAGCGCCAGCCGTACCGCCTGGGCCTGCTCCTCGGCGAGGTCGGCGCCGGTCTTGGTCCGCAGCCACCTCAGCGCCGCGTCCCAGTCGACGCCGGCGAAGGCGCCCAGCCGATCGTGCTCGCAGGCCAGCAGGGAACGCAGCGCGCCGGCCAGGGACAGCTCGGCGCGGTGGAAGGGCACCAGGTAGACCGCGGGGACGCCGGCGTCGCCGACCGGGATCTCCTCGCGGACCACGCCCTCCTCGGCGATGAGCTCCTCCAGGCAGCGGGCGGTGAGCTCGGCGGGAACCTCCAAGATCTTCACCGCGTCGCCGACGAGGTTGGGTGTCGGCAGGTAGCAGTGGCCGTCGTCGGCGGCCTGCGACAGGGTGTAGCGCAGGCCCGCCTTGACGCGCTCGGGGCTGTCGTGCGGGATGCCCACGGCCTGGGCGATGGTGTCGGCGGTCTTGAAACCGATGCCCCACACGTCGTCGGCCAGCCGGTAGGGCTCGCTCTTGACGACGGTGATGGACTTGTCGCCGTACTGCTTGAAGATGCGGACCGCGATGGAGGTGGACACGCCGACCCCCTGCAGGAAGATCATCACCTCTTTGATGATCTTCTGTTCCTCCCAGGCGACGCCGATCATCTTGGTCCGCTTGGGGCCGAGCCCGGGAACCTCCACCAGCCGCTCGGGGGTGGTCTCGATGACCTCCAGGGTGTCGACGCCGAAGTGGTCGACGATCCGCTCGGCCATCTTCGGCCCGATGCCCTTGATCAGCCCGGAGCCCAGATAGCGGCGGATGCCCTGGATGGTGGCGGGCAGCACGGTGGCGTAGGACCACACCTCGAACTGCTTGCCGTACTTGGGGTGGGAGGCCCAGCGCCCGGTCAGCCGCAGCGACTCGCCGGGCTGGGCGCCCAGCAGCGGCCCGACCACGGTCAGCAGATCGGCGCCGGAGCGGTCGGTGGCCACCCGGGCGATGGTGTAGCCCGTCTCCTCGTTGGCGTAGGTGATGCGCTCGAGCACGGCCGAGATCGACACGCCCGCGACTGCCCGTTGCTCCGGCTGCACGCCACCTCCTTCGCGCTGGATCGGCTGGATCCGCTCGCGCAAGTGTAGGACAGCCTTCACGGCCGGAAGACGCGTGTTTCCCCGTCCCGACCGCCCCCGCGCCGGGCCCGCCGGGAGGAAGCGGTCAGGGGCCCGCCGGATCGATGGGAGAGGCCGGTGGGGCGCGGGGCGGGGTTTCGCGGGTTTCGGCAGGCTCCGTCCGGGGGTGGGCGAGGTGGCTTGCCCGCCGATCCCCGACACGCCGGTGGCCGGCCGCGCCTTTCACGTGCGCGTCGTCGCGGTGTGTGATGAAGTCTTCGCGATCTGCGACGACCTGGTCGCCGAACAGGCCGGTGCTCCGGTAGCCGGTCGCGAAGGAGAGGCACATGCGAAGGACACTCCTGGCCGCCGTGGTGGCGCTGAGCACGATGGCGGGCCCTGCGACAGGAGCCGCGACAGGCCCTGTCGCAGGCCGGGCGGCAGACACTGCGGCAGACACCACGGCGGGCGCTGTGAGCGGCGGTGCGCCGGGGACGGCCAGGCGCGGCCTCGACGTCATCGGGCTGACCGCCGACCGGCGCCTGGTGGGGTTCGAGATCCGCTCCCCCGGCCGTACCCGCGACCTCGGCAGGGTCCGCGGGCTCGCCGGTGACACCACCCTGGTCGGCATCGACTACCGGGTGCGCGACGGCAGGCTGTACGGCGTCGGCGACCAGGGCGGCGTCTACACGCTCAGCGGGCGCTCCAGGGCGGTCAAGGTCTCGCAGCTGAGCGTGCCGCTGAGCGGCGCCGGCTTCGGCGTCGACTTCGACCCCGCCACCGACCGGCTGCGGGTGATCAGTGACACCGGGCAGAATCTGCGCCACAACCTCGACGATCCGCGGGGCGCTCCGGCGGCGGGACAGAGCGTGGCCGACGATCCGCTGACCCGCCCGCGGCCCGGACCCGGGACCGACGCGCTCACCGCTTCGCAGGCCGGCTCCCCCGGCGGCCCGTCCCTGCCGCCGGCCGTCGCCGCGGTGGCCGCGACCGGTGTCACGGGCGCCGGGTACACCAACAACGACCTCAGCCCGGCCACCGCCACGACACTCTTCGTCGTGGACACCACGGCCGCCCGGGTGTTGCTGCAGTCCCCGGCCGACACGGGCGTGCTGGTGGCGATCGGCAACCTGCGGGTGGCCGCGACCGGCGCGGCGGGCCTGGACGTGCACAGCTCCCTGCGCAACGGCGTCACCGTCTCCAACAGCGCCTTCGCCGCGCTGAGGGTCGGCGGGCGCTACGGGTTCTACGGCATCAACCTGCTCACCGGCGCCGTCAACTACAACTACGGCCTCTTTCCCGCCGACCGGCAGGTGTTCGACGTCGCCATCCGGCCCGACCGTGGCTGACCAGCGCGCTGGGAGGCGCTGAAAGGTGCTCGTCTGACGGCCCATCGGCCCCGGCCGTCGGCGAGCGTTACGGTCCGGGCTGCGGGGCGCGCCTGAGCACCCCGATCCGCAGGTCCGCGAGCTCATTCGCCGCGGTCAGGGCGCGCCGGGCGGGGAAGGGTTCGCCGCGGCGTCCGCGAAAGGCGAGCAGCCGGACGCGAAGACGGCGGTGACCGCGGCCGGCCCGGCCTCGGGGATGGCCGGCGCTTTGAGCGGGCAGTTCGATCACCGGAGCCGCCCGCACCGCTGTGACCAGTGGATATCTCCCTCGGCGACCCCTTCTGCCGTGTTCGATTGTCACCCGTTGTACGGTCATCTGTGACCTCATATCCCCTTTCCTCCCGTCGGCGAGGCTGATGCCCTCCCTCGACGTCGTCCAGTGGGTGGTCCTGCTGGCCGCCCTGTTCCTGGTGGGCTTCTCCAAGACCGGTGTCTCCGGTACCGGGATGGTGGCGATCGCCCTGTTCGCGCTCGTGCTGCCGACCAAGCAGTCGACGGGCACCCTGTTGCCGCTGCTGCTCGTCGGCGACCTGGTCGCCGTGGCCTCCTACCGGCGGCACGCCGACTGGCCGAGGCTGATCAGGTTGTTCCCATGGGTCGCCCTGGGCGTGGTCGCCGGGGCGGTGGTGGTGCGCTGGGTCGACGACACGCAGATGAGACGGCTCATCGGGGCGATCCTGCTGGTGATCATCGCGGTGCACCTGTGGAACCGGCGCCAGGCGCCGCAGGACTCACTCGCCCACCGCCGCCCGGTGGCCGCCCTGGCTGGCGTCTTCGCGGGTTTCGCCACCATGACGGCGAACGCGGCCGGCCCCATCATGGCCGTCTACCTTCTGGCGGCGGGCCTGCCGATGCTGGGCTTCCTGGGCACCAGCGCCTGGTTCTTCCTGACGATCAACGCCTTCAAGGTGCCCTTCAGCGTCGCGCTGGGCCTCATCACCCCCTCCGGCCTCGTCTTCGCCGCGCTGGGCACCCCGGCGGTCCTGGCCGGGGCCGCGGTCGGGCGCGCGGTCATCAGCCGCATCGACCGCACCCTGTTCGAGTGGCTCACGCTGGGGCTCACGCTGCTGGCCGCGGTACGCCTACTGCTGTGAGGCCTGCTGTGAGACGGTGTCGGCTTCGAGCCGGGCGAGGAAGTGGCCGAAGCCGTCCGGCGCCCGCGGGTCGCGGCGTGCCGAGGTCACCACGCTCACCCCGGTGGTGCGCAGGACCCGCCGGCCGGCCGACTCCAGGGCACCGACCAGGGCCCGGTCCTCACCGGCCGCCACCGGGCCGAACCCGCCGACGGCCAGGTAGGCGGCGGCGGTGACGCCGAGGTTGGCGCCGTGCACGTGCGGATGCCACCGCGCGCCGTCGCCTCTCCTGGCGGCGGCGTTCCCGCCGCTCGCCGGCGTCGCGGCGTAGCTCTGGGCGTAGGCCAGGTGGAGGGGCGGCGGGTAGCCGGACCAGTCGGTGACCGTCACGGTGCCGACGACGGCCTCCCAGCCCTGGGCGGCGTGCCTGAGCTGGCGGCTGAGCCAGCAGGGCGGGACCAGGGTGTCGGCGTCGGTGGTGGCGACCCAGACGGTGGCCGGGTCCAGGGCGCGGGTCTGCCGCAACAGCACCCGGGTGCCCGCCAGCCGCGCCCGCCCGACGTTGGTCATGGCGCCCTCGACGACGGTCGCACCGGCCCGCGCGGCCAGGAGCGCCGTACGGTCGGTGCAGGTGTCGGCGACGACGATCAGGTGGAACGCCACGCCGGGAACCATGCACCCGGCCAGCTTCACCGAGGCCAGGCAGGCGGGCAGCAGTTTCTCCTCGTCGCGGGCGGGCACCACGACTCCGACGGCCTGGATCACACAAGTCCCTCGGCCTCGGCCACCGAGCAGGCCCCGGGGCCGGACAGGTAGACCTCGGCGAGGAAATCCGGTTCACGATGGTCGACAAGACGCCTCAGCCCCGCCCGCCCGGCAAGGGCCGCCAGGGCGCGGTGCGCGTCTTCGCCGCCGCGCGGATACTCCGCGACGGGATGCCTCCAGTGCACCGCGAGCAGGGTGCCCCCGGGGCTCAGCACGCCGACCGCCAGGTCGAGCACCCGCTCCAGGTCCGCGTCGCCGAAGTAGTAGAGCACCTCCGACAGCACGACGAGGTCGAACCTCCCCTCGTCGGTGGGCCACTCCTCGGGCAGGACGCGCCGCTGCACCCGCGTCCCCGGGTGGGCGGCGGTGCGCCGCGAGGCCGCCTCGACCGCGGCGAAGGACAGGTCGCAGGCGAGCAGCCGCTCACAGCGCGGGGCGAGCAGGGCGGTGAACACCCCGATGGAGCAGCCGGCCTCGAAGGCGTCGCGGTAGCGGCGCGCGGGCAGCAGCGCGGCACTGATGGCGTACTTGCGCTCCTCGTACCAGCGGGAGGTGAATCCCCACGGGTCGGGTGAGGCCGAGTACATCTCCTCGAAGTACTGCGGCCCGAGCGTCCTTGGACGAGGCGTCATCGGACACCTCCGGCGTGGGGTCCGGTGGACTGCGGCGGTGGAAGGGATGTCAACGAAAGAGCACCTCGTACTCGCGGGTGAAGTGGGCGACGATGCCGGGGGGCAGCACCGCCTCCAGGCCGGCGGCGCGGGGTTCCAGCTGGCTGGTGAAACAGCCGATGGCCTCCCGCTTGCGAGCCAGGACCGCCGGCGGCAGGCAGATCCGCGACGCCCGCTCCCAGGGCAGCCGCCCGTCGCCGGGCCTGGCCCAGTGCCAGGCCCAGATCGGGTAGAAGTAGGGGCGCAGCCCCGCGGCGGCCGCGGCCCTGCCGGCGGCCTCGTGGTCGGAGTGCGCGTCCGCCTCCCACGGGGCCAGGCACACCTGGAAGCCGGCCGAGGCCTCCTTCAGCGCCTGGGTGAGCTCGCCCTCGCGGGCCGCGAGAGCGGTGTCCGGCATGCCCAGCCGCACGATCTCGACGTCGCCGGCTCCCAGGGCCTCCAGCGCGGCCCCGGTCTCCCGCACCCGCCGCGCCGCCAGCGCCGCCGCGTCGGCGATGTCCGGATGGGAGGCCTCGCCGTCGGTGACGGCGACCAGGCGCAGCCGCACGCCCGAGGCCGCCAGCAGCGACAGCAGCCCGCCCACGCCCAGCACCTCGTCGTCGGGGTGGGCGGCGACCACCACCGCGCTGCGCCAGTTGTCGTGGGCGAGCGCCGAAAGCGCGCCGAGTCCCGGCCAGGCGCGCCAGTCGGACTCGCGGGTGCCCGGGGCGTCGATGGGATTGGGGGGAAGGTCGTCCCCGGCGTCCCGCTCGGCGCGGTCGGCTCGTTCGGCGCTCACCATCGGGCTCCCTGCTCGGCGACGATCGCTCCCAGCGCGGCGAGGTCGCGTTCGGCGTGATGCTGGCGCAGATAGACCGTGAGGTCGGCGACCCGGCGCCCGTGCGCGGCGTCGTGGCCGAGCGGCCCGGCGCCCAGCGCCCTGCCCACCCGCCCCATGACGTCGGTGGCCACGGCCTCCACCAGCGCCTTGAGCCGCAGGGAACGCGTTCTTCCCGCGTTCTTGAGGTCGCGGGGGTCGGCGTCGATCTCGTCGGCCGCCTCCTCCAAGGCGGCCTTCGCGGTCCGCAGCGCCACGTCGACCGCGCCCAGGTGGGCCAGGGCGTGCGGGCCGACCTCCCGCTCGCCCGCTGCGGCGAGCAACGCCTCGGCCACGCCTTTGGCCCCTCCGTACCAGCACGCGGCCACACCCGCGCCGCCCTGGTGGAAACCGGGCCTTCTCACATACCCCTCCACCGGCCCCACCGGCTCGCCCGCGACATCGTCGAAGCGGACGTCCAGGGTGTCACTGGCGGCCATTCCCGTCGCCGGCCAGCTGCCCTCCACCGGCCGCAGGTCCTCGACCGCCACGGCGAACAGCCGGTGGCCGTCCGGCGTCTCGGCGGTCACCAGGGCGTGGGTGCACACCCGCGCTCCCGAGCAGTACCGTTTGGTCCCGCTCAGCCGCCATCCGGTGGCCACCGGACGCGCTGACAGGGACGGGCCGGGAGGCTGCGCGGCCCACACGCCCCACCGGCTGCCGGCCGCCGGTGCGGGCCCGGCGAGTTCGGCGAGGATCGCGACGGCGTCGGTGTGCCCCTCGCACAGCCGCGCCAGCGACAGGTCCCGCCGGGCCAGCGCGGCCAGGGCCTCCCAGCGCAGCCTGGTCCGCCCGGCACCGGGCAGCGGAAGCTCCAGCCGTCCCGACTCCACCTCGGCGACGAACCCTCTTTCCACCTCGGCGCGCCAGGCAGCGCCGTCCTGCCGTTCCCCGTCCATGAATCCGGCCCTACCCTGCCGAAAGCGTTCATATCATTCCTGGTGAAAGGGGGTGTTCCGCCTCGGCGCCGGATCGCCGTATCGGGGCAGTGGTCGCTGGGCGCCCAGCGACCGGGTGAGGAGGAGCGTCCCATCACCCGGGATCGGCGTGGGCCCGCACGACGGCCGCCGTTGGCCGGAAATCATGACTCGGGATCGTGCGCGAGCACCGACCGGCCGCCGTCGACGGGCACGGTCGCGCCGGTGATGAAGCCGGCGTCGTCCGAGAGCAGGTAGACGATCGCGGCCGCGACCTCCGCGGAGCGCGCCACCCGGCCCAGCGGGTGCAACAGCGCCATCTGGCGCTGGATGCGGGCGGCCGCCGCGGGCTGCTGGGAGCCGAGGAAGTGCGCGTAGCGCTCGGTGTCCACCGAACCCGGCGCCACGACGTTGACGCGGATGCCGGACGGCCCGTACTCGACCGCGAGCGCACGGGTCATCCCCTCGACGGCCGCCTTGGCCGTCACGTACGGCAGGCAGCCGGGGACCGCCCGGCGCGCCTGGTGTGAGGAGAGGTTGACGATCGCCCCCGGTGTGCGGGCCGCGAGGAAGCGCCGGATCGCGGTGGCACAGCCGACGACGGCGGCGTCGAGGTTGGCCGCGATGAGCTCCAGCACGCGTGCGGTCGTGGCCGAGTGCAGGGAGGCGTCCCCGAACACGGCGGCGTTGTTGACCCAACCGGCGAGGGTGCCCGCGGCCTGCGCGGCGTCGGCGGCTCGCCGCGCCACGGTCTCGTCGGCCGCGTCGCCGACCACGCCGGCCAGGCGTGCGCCGGCGGAATGGCCCTGCGTCCAGGTCAGGGCCGCCGGATCGCGCTCGACGGCGACCACGACGGCGCCCTCGCCGAGCAGGCGCTCGACGACGGCCCTGCCGATGCCTCGGCCCCCTCCCGTCACCACGTACGAACGGCTCATGCCCTCTCCTTTGGTCGTCGATGCGCGCAGGTCGCCAAGACCATCGACATGACGCGGTCCTGCCCTGTGCCACCCGGGCACCGGCCGCGCAGCCGTTTCCTCACCATGAGACGGGGTCTCCGGCGAAAATGTCAAATGCTTCTATCGAAGCACTTCGATCCTTTCCGGCACTTGATACGATTCCTGCCGACGGCGAGAGCACGTCTCGCGGGAGGAGGGGCACGTGGCGGCCAGGACGACCATCTACGACGTCGCCACCGCGGCGGGCGTCAGCATCTCCACCGTCTCGCTCGCCCTCAACTCCCCGGCCCGGGTCAGTCAGGAGACCAGGCGCAAGGTCCTCCAGGCCGCGGACGCGCTCGGCTTCGTGCCCAAGCAGGACGCGATCGCCAAGGCGCGGCGAGGTGTGGGGCGCGTCGGCGTCATCGCGCCGTTCACCTCCTATCCGTCGGTCGCCCGGCGCCTGAACGGCATCCTGCGGGCCGTGGGCCACCGTCCCCTGGAAATCGTCCTGTTCGACCAGGAGTCGGCCGCGCAGAGCGCCTCCCCCCTGCTCGCCAGCCTGCCCATCACCGGACGCCTGGACGGGCTCGTCGTCATCAGTCTCACCCTGGACGAGGCGGTGGCCGACCGCCTGAGCGGCATGCGGCTGCCGACGGTGCTGATCGACGTCCGCCACCCCCGCTTCGACTCCGTGCACACCGACGACGCCGTCGGCGGCCGGCTGGTGGCCGAACACCTGATCAGCCGTGGTCACCGCCGGTTCGGCTTTCTCGGCGAGACGCAGAGATCCGGCCTGTACCTCTCGCCCTCCCAGCAGCGCCTCGCCGGCTACCGCTCGGCCCTGGCCGAAGCGGGCCACCTTCTCCTCGACGGCGACGTGCGGCTGGCCGGACACGGCGTCGCACCGGCCCGCGCCGTCGCCAGGGAGCTGTTGTCGGCGCCGGATCGCCCCTCGGCCGTCTTCGCCGCCGACGACACCCTCGCGGCGGGAACACTGAGGGCCGCCCGCGACCTCGGCCTCACCGTCCCCGAGGACCTGGCGGTGGTCGGCTTCGACGACAGCGACCTGGCCGAGGCCCTGGAACTCACCACCGTGCGCCAGCCCTTGGAGGAGTCCGGCCGTGCCGCGATGGAACTTCTCATCCAACGCCTCGACCAGCCCGGCGCCGTCCGCGAGATGGCGTTGGGGCTGCAGCTGATCCCCCGTGACACGAGCTGACTCTCAAAGCCGCCGTCAGGCCTCGAGGGCCCGCAGGTAGGCGTCCAGGTCGGCGGCGCCCTTGAGCATGGCGCGGCCCCGGGCCGACAGGCGGGCGCGCCAGTCGCGCAACGTCGCCTCCAGCGGGGCGACGCCTCCGGCGGAGCGGACCTGGGCGATCAGCGGGGCGATCTGCTCCAGAAGGTAGCCGCCCCGCCGCAGCTGGTGGACCAGCCGGACGTCGCGCACGTCGGCCGGGCTGTAGACCCGGTAGCCCGTCCGCGGGTCGCGGCGCGGCTTGACCAGGCCTGCACCCTCCCATTTACGCAAGGTGGCGGGGCGGATGCCGAGCCTCCTGGCCAGGGGGCCGATGAAGGTGTCGCCGCGCTCCGGCGGCACCGGCGCCAGGTCACCCAGCGCGGCCTCGACGGCCTGCAGGGTGCGGCGGTCCTCCAGGAGCTGGCCGTGGCTGTCGTCGATGAACCGCAGCGCCTCCTCGGTGGCACCCCGGTTGGCCGCCCGCATGATCGACGTGGCCCGCTGGTGGCCGTGCCCGGGCACCAGGGCGAGGAACGCGCGCAGGGCCTGGGCGTGCAACGGCGTGTAGCTGCGATAGCCGTGGACGCTGCGTCCGGCGGCGGGCAGGATGCCGGCCTCCTCGTAGTTTCTGATCGCCTGGGTGGACAGACCATGCTCGCGCGCCAGGTCCACCGGCCTCATGAATACACCATTGTTTGAAGGTCCATCGCGACAACAGCGGGTAATTCCCGCAAAAGTTTACACCGTGTGTTCAACGATACCGTTTAAGGCATGGATATCAAGGACACGGCCCGGCCGCTCGACGGCATGGGCGTCTCGGCGTTCCTGCGCTCGCTCGCCGCCCGGCCCCTGCTCCTCGGCCTGGGCGAGGCCAGGCACTTCGTGGGGGAGCTGGGCGAGCTGCGCAACGAGATCTTCCGGCATCTGGCCGAGCACGAGGGATATCGGTCGTTCGCCATCGAGAGCGACTGCCTCAAGGGCCTGGTGGTGGACGACTACGTCACCACGGGCGCGGGCACGCTCGACGACGTCATGGAACGTGGCTTCAGCCACAACTTCGGCGCCTTCGCGGCCAACCGCGAACTCGTGCGCTGGATGCGCGCCCACAACGAGCAGCACGAGGAAAAGCTTCGGTTCTTCGGCTTCGACGGCCCGCTGGAGTACTGGGCCGAGAGCCCGCGCCAGGCGCTCACCGCCCTGTACGCCCTCCTGGAGGGCCCGCTGCCCTGCACCGTGGAAACCCTGGAGGCGCTGCTGGGCCCGGACCGGCGGTGGACGAACGAGGCCACGGTGATGGATCCGTCCCAGTCGATAGGCCAGTCCGCCGACGCCCGGCGGCTGCGGCTGATCGCCGACGACCTGGTGGCGCTGCTCGACATCCAGGCACCCGGGCTGAGCCGGCCCGACAGGGAGCGGGCGGCGCTGTACGGGCGCACCGCCGTCGGCCTGCTGCGCTACCACCACTGGATGGCCGACACCTCCCCGGCCCGGATGGCCAGGCTGTCGGGTCTGCGGGACGCGATGATGGCCGCCAACCTGCGCGCCGTCGCCGAGAGTGGCCCGGCCCTGGTCTTCGCCCACAACCTTCACCTGCATCGCGACAAGAGCCTCATGTCGCTCGGCGACCATCAGCTGGAGTGGTGGAGCGCGGGAGCGATCACCGAGGCGCACCTGGGCGACCGGTACGCCTTCCTGGCCTCGGCCTTCGGCACGTTCGGCGACGACACCCCGCCTCCGGACACCGTCGAGGGCCTGTTGTCCACCATCCCGTGGGAGCACTCTCTCGTCGACGCCCGCCGCCTGGCCGAGACCCTCACGAAGCCCGTCCCGCGCGTCTCCCACGACTTCGCCTATTTCCCGCTGGACCCGGCCCGGCTCGGCAGGGTCGACGGCGTCGTCTTCCTCAAGCAGACCGTCACGCCGGACGACAGGGAGTGGAAGCGCTGACCCGGCCGCGCCTGATACGCACCCTCCGTGCCCGGGTGCGGTTCACACCGCCGTCACCGGCCACTGTCGTAGATACGGCGGGAGGGTTCGGTGGCCTCGGTGTCGGTGACCTCGGTGACTTTGACGACTGACGCGCCACCGGGGCAGGCCCGGCCGCCCCTTGCCTCACGCGAGGCAAGTGGGTGACCGGCGTACGCACCATGCTCGCCGAGCCCGCGCTGCAGGGCGAGCGACTGCGCGCGGTCGCGATCGCCGAGGCCGAGCTGGCCGCCGCGGTCGCCGAGCGCACCGGCACCGACCTCGCCACCGACATGTATCCGAGGCTCGTCGCGGCCGCGGCCAGCGCCGCCGTCGCCGTCGCCGTGCGGCACTATCTCGACAGCGCCGACCCGCCCACCCCGATCGAGCGCCTCATCACCGACGCCTTCACCCAGGTCGCCGCCGGCCTCCCGGCGTCGCCCCGCTGAAGCTCTCACTCCTCGCCCAAGACACCGCCTCACCCACCCTTGCAGCCGCGTCACACCCCACGGCGGGCCGGCCGCGTGCCGCGCCCGCCGTGGCGATGACGCACGCCCAGCAAAGGAACACGATCATGATTGATGTCCTCATCGCCGGAGCCGGGCCCAACGGCCTCATGCTCGCCTGCGAACTGGCCCTCGCCGGCGTCCACCCCGTCGTCCTCGAACGCCACGCCGCGCCCACCGGCGAGTCCCGCGCCAACGGCCTGGTCGGGCAGGTCGTCCGCCTGCTCGACCGGCGCGGCCTCTACACGCGGCTCAGCGGCGAGGGCACTCCGCCCTCCCCCCAGCCGGCCTTCACCTTCGGCGCGTTCCCGCTGGACCTCACGATGCTCGCGGACAACCCGCACTACGTGCTCGGTGTGCCGCAAGCCCGGCTCGAGGCCGCCCTCGCCGCCCGGGCCGCCGAGCTCGGAGTCGACCTGCGCCGCGGCCACGAGGTCGTCGACGTGTGCCAACACCCCGAAGCGGTCGAGGTCCGCCTGGCCGACGGCAGGCGGCTCACCTGCCGTTTCCTCGTCGGCGCCGACGGCGGCCGCAGCACGGTGCGCCGCCTGGCCGGCATCGACTTCCCCGGCGTCACCAACGACCGGTCGATCTCCCGCATCGCCACCGTGACCGTCCCGGACTCCTTCCTCGACCCCGGGACCGGCGGCCTGCGGGTCCCCGGCTACGGCGTCGTCCCGCCGTTCCAGCACACCCGCACCGCGCGCGGCCTCATCGCCTGGGCCCCGTTCCCCGGCCGCCCGGCGATCCTGATCACGCATGAGCGGGAACTCTTCGCCGAACTGCTGCGCAAGCCCGAGGTGACCGGGCACATCGCGGCGCTGATGTCCGGCGCGGACACCCGCTACCCCGCCGACCCCGCCGATCCGCTGGCCGGCCGCTGCGCCCCCGACGTGGTCGTGCACGGTGAGCACGGCCCGAAACGCCTCGCCGAACTGACCCGCGCCGCCCGGCCGCTGCTGCTGGACTCCAGGGGCGCCTACGCCGAGGTCACCGCGCCATGGCGAGACCGGGTCGACGTGGTCACCGGCCCACTGCAGGGCACCACCGCGACCGCGTTACTCGTGCGCCCCGACTGCTTCGTCGCCTGGTCCGCCTGGTCCGCCGGGGACATCGGGGACACCGGGGACACCGCCACGCTGCGCGCTGCGCTCACCCACCACTTCGGCCTTCCACAATGACCGGAAAGCGCCATCCATCAGGATGAACACGCAGGACACCCACGTTTGCCGCCCTCACCGGTCCTGTTGAGCCGCCACGGCGCCACGGCCACCTCCCAGGTGCGGTACTTTCGCCTTTACCGTCCCTGAGGAGAGCTTTTTCGACCATGGGTGCCAACCACTCGCACGGCCCGGCCGCCCCCAGCTCCCGTGGCACGGTGTGGGCGACGCTGGCCGTCATCGTCCCCCTGGCGCTGGCCACGCTGATCGCCCTGATCTGGATGTGGCCCGCGAAGCTCACCTCCAGCGGGCAGCAACCTGCCGGCCTGCAACGGGTGACCGGGACGATCACCGCCATCACCCTCACCCCGTGCCCGCAGGAGCCGCCCGCCGACGGGCAACCCCCCGGCGAGCAGCGGCCGGCCGACCCCGCCACCTGCGGCGACGCCAAGGTCGAGCTGACCAGCGGGCCCGAGGCCGGTCACTTCGTCACCAGCGGCCTTCCCAGCGGGCCCGGCTCGCAGAGGTTCGCCGCGGGCGACGACGTGATCCTGGTCCACACCCCCGGCGGTGACGGTGAGCTGGACGGTGAGCTGGAGGTGCCGCCGTACCAGATCTCCGACCACGACCGCTCCTCGCCGCTGTGGCTGGCCGGTGCCGCGTTCGCCGCGGCGGTGATCGCTTTTGGCCGCTGGCGCGGGGTGATGGCGCTGATCGGGCTGGCCGTCACCTTCGTACTGCTCCTGCTGTTCGTCATCCCGGCGATCCTGACCGGGCAGCAGCCGCTGCTGGTCGCCATCGTCGGCGCCGCGGCGATCATGCTCGCGGTGCTCTATCTCACCCACGGCTTCACCGTCCCCACCTCGATGGCCGTGGTCGGCACTCTGGTCAGCCTCAGCCTGACCGGCGTGCTGTCGTACGCGGCCATCGGCCTCGCCCAGCTCAACGGGATCACCGACGAGAGCTCGTTCTACCTGGACGTCAGCTACCGGATCAACACCGAGGGCCTGCTGCTGGCCAGCATCATCATCGGCTCGCTCGGTGTCCTGGACGACGTCACCGTCACCCAGGCCGCCACCGTCACCGAGCTCGCGCACGCCAACCCCGGCTACACCTTCGCCCAGCTGTACCGGGCCGCCGCCCGGGTCGGCCGCGCCCACATCGCCTCGGTGATCAACACGATCATCCTCGCCTACGCCGGAGCCTCCCTGCCGCTGCTGTTGCTGGTCAGCGTCGGCGACCAGCCCATCGGCGAGGTGGTGACCAACCCGGTCATCGCCACCGAGATCGTCCGCAGCGTGGTGGGCACCCTGGGACTCATCGCGGCCGTCCCGATCACCACGGCCCTGGCCGCGCTGGCCAGCGCCCGCAAGGCCGCCCCCGAGCACCGGCCGCCCCCGGCGGCGCGCCACCGCCGCCGGACGGAGGATCCCCTCACCGGCTCGATCCCCCACCCTTAGGCGACCCGGTCACCGCAGCCGCCCCTTGCGCGCCGGCCGCCTCGAGGCGGCCGGCGCGCAAGGAACAACCGGCAGGGCGGGCGGCGTGGAGCCGGACGTCCCCGAAGCCACACGCGTGTCACGGACGAAGACGCCGGCGCGCTAGCGCACCCGCTCCGCCAGGAACTCCTCCCAGGTCCGCCTGCCCACATCGGCCCCGTCCAGCGACAGGTTCTCCCCGGCCCGGTAGGCCTTGCCGGCCTTTCCCGGCATCCGCACCGGCATCATCATCCGGCGCTTGCCGCGCGCCCGCAGGTAGCCGCCGACCAGTTCCCCCATCCCGTACACCGCAGGTCCCGCGAGGTCGGGGACCAGGCCGGCCGGCCGCCCCAGCGTCAGCTGCACCAGCCGGGCCGCCACCTCACGCGAGTCGACCGGCTGGAAGCGCAGCCCGCCCGGGACCGGGACCACCGGCATCCTGCCCATCATCTCCGCGATCTTCAGGACGAGGTCGTGGAACTGGGCCGCGCGCAGCATCGTCCACGGAATACCGGAGTCCGTCACCGCCCGCTCCGCCTCCAGCTGGGTCTTGAACCAGCTCAGCGGCATCGTGTTCGCCCCGATCACCGAGATGTACACGATGTGCCGCACACCGGCCTTCGAGGCGGCGCCCACCAGGTTCCACGTCGCCTTGTCGTCGCCCTTGCTGCCGCCCGCCAGGTGCAGGACGGTCTCGACGCCCTTCACCGCGGGCTCGATCCCCTCGCCCTTGAGCAGGTCGGCGGAGAAGTGCTCGACGCCGTCGCCGGGCCCGTGATCACGGCGGCTCAGGGTCCGTACCTCGCGACCGGCCTCCCGCAAAAGGGGGACGACGTGGCCGCCGAGCGTGCCCGTGCCTCCGGTGACCAGGATGGGTGCCGTCATGGCTTCTCCAGTGTTCGTTCGGCCGGGAGTCGACCTCCCGGTACTTTCGGCTGGTGTTTTTCGGATTTACTGCTATGACCCCCGGCGGCGAAGGAATGTGACACGGTGGACGAACGCGAATGGCTGGCAGGGCGTTTCGAGGAGCATCGGCCTCGTCTGCGGTCGGTGGGCTACCGGATGCTCGGCTCGCTCAGCGAGGCCGACGACGCCGTGCAGGAGGCCTGGCTGCGTGTCAGCCGCGCGGGAGCCGGCGACGTGGACAACCTCGGCGGGTGGCTGACCACGGTGGTGGCGAGGGTGTGCCTGAACATGCTGCGTGCGCGCGAGCATCGGCGTGAGGACCCCATCGACGCGCAGGTGACCGGCACGCTCATCGGCCGGCAGGAGGCCGGGACCGACCCCGAACGGGAGGTGCTGATGGCCGACTCGGTCGGGGTGGCGCTGCTGGTGGTGCTCGACACGCTGGCACCGGCCGAACGCCTCGCCTTCGTGCTGCACGACATGTTCGCCGTGCCGTTCGAGGAGATCGCCCCGATGCTCGAGCGGTCGCCGGCCGCGACCAGGCAGCTCGCGAGCCGCGCCCGCCGCCGGGTCAAAGGGGCGCCCGCGGCCCTCGACGCCGACCTGACCCGCCGGCGCCGGGTCGTCGACGCCTTTCTGGCCGCCACGCGCGCAGGGGACTTCGAGGCGCTGGTCGCCCTGCTCCATCCCGACGTGGTGCTCCGGGCCGACGCAGCGGTCATCCCCACCCCCGAGCCCTTCGTGGTCCGCGGCTCCCGTTCCGTGGCCGAGGGCGCGATGGCCGCGATGGAACGGGCCTGGTTCACCGGACCCGCCCTGCTCGACGGGGCGATCGGGCTCGCGATGGCCCCCTACGGTCACCTGCGCCTGGTGCTCGGCTTCACGATCACCGAGGACGGGATCACCGAGATCGACGTGATCGCGGAGCCGGACCGCCTTCGCCGGATCGACCTCGCCGTACCCGGGCCCGACGCCTGACCTTCGCCGGCCTGCGCGCCGGACACGGCCGGGGTGCGGGGGATCCCCCGCACCCCGGCCGGACAGGGCGGGCGATCAGGGTGTTGACAGGATGACGAGCCGCTGTGTCGCCCGGGTCATCGCGACATAGCGGTCGACCGCTCCTTCGACACCCGTGCCGAACGTCTCCGGATCGACGAGGACGACCAGGTCGAACTCCAGCCCCTTGGACAACTCCGGGGTCAGCGACCGAACCCGAGAGGTCGCCTGGAACGTGGGGTCACCGATGACACAGGCGATGCCCTCGGCATGCTCGGCGAGCCAGGTCTCAAGGACCGAGCCCAGCTCCGAGACCAATCCGTGGACGACGGGGACGGCACCGCCGCGGATGGAGGTCGGCACGTTGGCGTCCGGGAGCACGGCCCGGATGACCGGCTCGGCCTCCGCCATGATCTCCTTCGGCGTCCGGTAGTTGATGCTCAGGGAGGCCAGGGTGATCCGGTCGAGCCCGACACGCTCAAGCCGTTCGCTCCACGACTCGGTGAACCCGCCCCTGGACTGGGCACGGTCCCCGACGATGGTGAAGCTCCGCGACGGGCAGCGCAGCAGCAACATCTGCCACTGCGCGTCGGTGAGTTCCTGGGCCTCGTCCACGACGATGTGCGCGAACGGGCCGGCGAGCAGGTCCGGTTCGAAGGTGGGCAGCTCGGACTCGTCGATCAGATTTCGCTGCAGGTCCGCGCGGCGCAACTGCGTCACGAGCCCTTCACCGTCGTCGTCGGCCTCGATCAGGTTGTCGACGACCTGGGCCATCCGCTCGCGCTGGGCGGCGAGAGCGGCTTCCTGCCGGCGCCTGCGTCGTGACGTCTCCGGGTCGCCGAGACGTTGCCGCGCCGCGTCCAGGAACGGCAGGTCCGACACCGTCCAGGCCTGGGCGTCGGCGCGTTGCAGTCGCCGGACGTCCTCAGGGTCGAGCCAGGGAGCGCACATCCGCAGGTAGGCCGGCACCGACCACAGGTCTCCGACGAGGTCGGCCGCCTCCAGCAGCGGCCACGCGCGGTTGAAGGTGGTGAGCAGTTCCTCGTCTCGCAGCAGCGATCTGCGCAGCAGGTCGGCCGAGACCTCGTCGTCGTGCTTGTCGATCAGGATCCTGAGCAGTTCCTCCCAGATCTGGTCGCGTGCCTCGTTGTGCGAGGTGCCGGGTTCGGCCGCCCCGAACGCCTCGGCCCAATCGTCGGGGCCCAGCCAGATGTCGGACCAGTGGGTCGTGACCGTCATCCCCTTGGCGGGCGGGTTCTCGTAGAACCTGACGGCCGGCTCGATCGCCTTCAGCAGGTCCGCCGACGCCTTCAGGCGGGCCACCCGCGGGTCGGTCTCGACCGTCGCGCCGGCTCCCTCGGCGACGAGGTCTCGCAGGGTGCAGGTGCGCACGCCCTCCTCTCCGAGGCTGGGCAGGACGTCGGCGACGTAGGCCAGATAGGGCTGGTGCGGGCCGACGAACAGTACGCCGCCCCGGTGGTGGCCGAGACGGGGATCGGAGTAGAGCAGGTAGGCGGAGCGGTGCAGGGCGACGACGGTCTTGCCCGTCCCCGGACCGCCGTCGACGACGAGAGCCCCGCGAGATCCCGCGCGGATGATGGCGTCCTGGTCGGCCTGGATGGTGCCGAGCACGTCTCGCATCCGGGCCGACCGGTCACCGCCCAGGCTGGCGATGAAGGCGGACTGGTCGTCAAGGGCCGCGTGGTGTCCTTCGAATCCCTCCGGGGTGAACACCTCGTCCCAGTAGTCGCTGATCCGGCCGCGACTCCAGCGGTACCTGCGGCGGCTCGCGAGCCCCATCGGGTTGGCGTGGGTCGCTCCGAAGAACGGCTCGGCCGCCGGAGAGCGCCAGTCGAGCAGCAGGCGGCGGCCCGCGCTGTCGGTGAGGCCGAGCCGTCCGATGTACACGGGCTCGGAATCGTCCGCGCCGACCATGTGCCCAAGACACAGGTCCAGGCCGAAGCGACGCAGCGTGCGCAGGCGAGCCGACAGCCGGTGGACCTCCAGGTCCCGGTCCAGCGCCTGCCGGCCTTTGCCGCCGGGCGCCCTGCGTTCGGCGTCGAGGCGGCCGGACAGGTCGGCGATCGTGTGCTCAAGGCTTTGCGCGATGGCCACGAAGTGCCGTTCGTCGCCGGCGATCAGCGCCGGGTCGGCCTTGGCGGCGAGATGGGCGGGAAGGTCGAACGCGCTGCTGGTCAGCGGATTCGTCACCGGGTTCACGTCCTCGGCTCCGATCCGAGGTGGACGAGGGGCCTTCCCGGCCCCCTCATACGTCGGCGGCAACACACTCACTTCGCATCCCCCGTTTCCGCAACTTCCGGCTTCGGCCGACGATTCTGCGGCATGACCCGGGTCTTGTGGCAAGCCCCCCGGTGCGCTATACGTTAAGAGTGGAAAGGTGTGGATACTTCCCTTTCCCCGTCGTCCGCCGTGGACGGACGAGACCCTCTCGAAGCGGCGCTCCGCCTCCCCCCTCACCGTCGTCCCCGCAGCGGCGATGTTCCAACGCGGAATCACCCAGGTTGGCGAGATAGAGGGTTTCCCGGACGCTTCCTCGGAGGCGGCGCCCCGGTGCGCAGGCCGAAAGTTCGGCACGCGTATCCGCTCGGACCGCCCGCTCGGCGTGCGCCGCCTTCTCGGCCGGCCACACCGCCGGCTTCGTCGCATTCGCCGTCGTACGGAGGCGAAAGCCCAGATGCTGTGGAGCAGCTGATCGCCCGTCGCGCCGAGCCGTCGACGATGCCCTCCCGGTTCGGGCGGCACTAACCTGGGGGCACTTTTTCGCGTTGGGTTTCGTGTCGGGTGAGGAGCCATCTGATGTCGCCGGTTCTGGAGAGTACGGCTCGCGCGCTGCTGCGCAGGATCGCGGTCGAGCAGTCCCAGGGACGCCTGCCCTCGCTGACCGCCGCCGTGGTGCGTGACGGGGAGCTCGCCTGGTTCGGCGCGCGCGGCCGGGTGGATGGGGCCGCCCCCACCCCGGGCACCCAGTACCGAATCGGCTCGATCACCAAGAGCCTGGTCGCCGTCGTGGTGATGCGCCTGCGCGACGAGGGGAAGGTCGGCCTGCTCGACCCGGTCACCAAGCACCTTCCCGACCTGCGGGTCGGTGAGATGACCGTCGCCCAGCTGCTGTCGCACACCTCGGGGCTGAGCGCCGAGTCCCCCGGCCAGTGGTGGGAGCGGACCGAGGGCGTGCCGGCCGCCGACCTCGTCGCCGCGCTCGGGCCCGAGGCGGCCAGGCACCGGCCGGGACGCCGCTACCACTACTCCAACGTGGGCTTCGCCCTGCTGGGCGAGCTGGTGGCCCGCCACCGCGGCGTGAACTGGGCACAGGCCGTGCACGAGGAGATCCTGCTGCCCCTGGGCATGCGCGACACCACGCCCCGGCCACGCGCACCCCACGCCACCGGCTACGCCGTGCACCCCTGGGCGGACGTCCTGCTGCCGGAACCCGAACACGACGCGGTCGCCATGGCCCCGGCCGGGCAGCTGTGGTCCACCCCCGCCGACCTCGCCCGGTGGGCGGCGTTCGTCGCCGGAGACACCGGGGACGTGCTCGCCCCGGACACCGTGGCGGAGATGCGCGAGCCGGCGATCGTCGACGACGGCGACGCCTGGACGGGCGGATACGGCCTGGGCCTGCAGCTGGCCCGGGCAGGCGGCCGCCGCCTGGCCGGTCACACCGGCTCCATGCCGGGCTTTTTGGCCACGGTGTGGGCCGACCCCGCCGACAAGGTCGGCGTGCTGTTCACCGCCAACTCCACTGCGGGCGTCGGCCGCACCCTGCTGAGCGACCTGCTGGCCATCCTCGACCAGCACGAGCCGCGCCTGCCCGACGAATGGCAGCCCGTCGCCGACACCGCGGGTCTGCTGGAGCTCACCGGCCCGTGGTACTGGGGGCCCAGCGCGTACGCGCTGCGGCTGTTGCCCGAGGGCGGCCTCTCCCTCAACCCGATCGGCGGTGCGGGACGGGCCTCGCGGTTCACCGCCCAGGACGACGGGACCTGGCTCGGGCTGGACGGCTACTACGCGGGCGAGACACTCCGCGTGGTCCGCAGGCCCGACGGCTCCCTCAGCCACCTGGACCTCAACACCTTCGTCTTCACCCGTACCCCCTACGACCCGCAGGCGGAGGTGCCCGGCGGGGTGGACGAGGGCGGCTGGCGCGGCTGAGCGGCGAGCGCCGTGGCCGGGACCACGACCTCGGTGTGTGCGGCCTCCACACAGCAGCCGCCCCCGGTCATCGCCGACTTCGCCTCGGGTGAGTGGACGCGGACGAGTGGACGCGGACGAGTGGACGCGGACGAGTGGACGCGGACGAGTGGACGCGGACGTTTCGGCGAGTGCCGAAACGTCCGGCGTCTAACCTTCTGAAGATCACCGAGTCCCGCGCCTTCTCCTTCGCCCACCGACCGAGAGGGGAGGCGCCCACTCAAGGAGAACCGATGACGTCCGACCCGCTGGTCGTGAGCCGTCCCGCCGAGATACGGGCCGTGCTGGCCGACTCCCGTTTCACCGTCGACCCCGTACCGCGCCCGCCGTTCGCGTTGACCGTGGCGTGGCTGCGCGGAGCGGTCGGCCGCTTCACCGAGGGGTCCATGCACGCCGAGCGCCGGGCCGCGGGGGTGGCGGTACTGGCCGAGCTGGACTCGGGCGCGTTGCGCGCCGAGGCGTTCCGGCTGGCCTCGCGGGACATCGCCCCTGCCCCCTGTCCTCCGGAACAGGTTCCGGTGCTGGTCCTCGCCATCGCGCTGGGCGTACGCGCCGAGGACGGGCCGAGTGCCGTGCGGGCCGTCGCGGCGATCGCCCCGGCCTACCTGCCCGGCGTCGGGGCCGGGCCTGGCGAGGAGGAGAGCAGGGACGTGGCCGACAAAGGGCTGGTGGAGCTCTCGCGCCTGCTGGGTGATCCGCCTCCTGAGCGGCTGGCCGTGCTGGCGGGACTGCTCGCCCAGGCATACGCTCCCACCGTCGCCCTGGTCCGCGGAGCCCTGGCCGCCGCAGCGACACGGTTTCCGGCGGGAGGGGGAACCACTCCCGCGAAGTCGCGCCCGGCCGAGGCGTGGTCGGTGGAGGAACTGCTGGACGAGACACTGCGCCACGATCCTCCGGTCCGGACGCTGCGCCGCAGGACGCCCGGCGACGGGAGGATCGTGGTGCTCGACGTCACGGCGGCCGGCCGGGATCCGCAGGCACTCCCTGACCGGGACCTCGCGCGCGCGGGAGGCGAAGCGGAGTACCTGACGTTCGGGGCGGGGTCGCGTGCCTGCCCGGGCAGGCACGTCGCGCTGGCCCTGGCGGCCGGGACGATCGAGGCGGCGACCCGATGACGTTCGCGCGCTTCAGGGCGCTGCACCACGCGGACGAGCCGCTGCTGCTTCCCTGCGCGTGGGACCACGCCTCCGCGGCGGCCCTGGCACAGGCGGGGTTCGCCGCGATCGGGACGACGAGCCTGGGGGTGGCCGCCGCGGCGGGCAAGCCTGACGCCGGGCGGGCGACGCGGGAGGAGACACTGCGGCTGGCACGGACGATAACGAGACTGGGCGTCCCGGTGACGGTGGACATCGAGGCGGGCTTCGCCGAGGCGCCCGAGCGGGTCGCCGACCTGGTGGCGGAGTTGGCCGGACTGGGAGTGGCGGGGATCAACCTCGAAGACGGGCGCGGTGACCGCCTGGCCGACCTTTCGGCGCAGGCCGAACTGGTCGCGGTGGTCAAGAGCCGGGTTCCCGAGGTGTTCCTCAACGCCCGTACCGACGCGTTCTGGCTGAACCTGCCCGATGCCCTGGCTCTGGCGCTGGAAAGGACCCGCGCCTACCGCGAGGCGGGGGCCGACGGGGTCTTCGTACCGGGCGCGAGTGCCGGGCGGGACATCGAGGCGCTGGTGGCCGGGGCCGGGGTACCGCTGAACGTGCTCGTCTCCCCCGGCGTGCCGATGCGACGGCTCGCCGAACTGGGGGTGGCCCGCGTCAGCTACGGGTCGCTGCTGTTTCGTGCGGCTTTGGGCGCGGCCGTCACCACGGCGCTGGCGGTGGCCCGGGGCGAACCGGTCACCGGCGAGGTGCCGTCCTACGAGCAGGTCGAGGCGCTGCACCGGTACGGCCCGCGCACCGGCGACGGCACGCGCGCGACGAGCGATCGCGAAGGTCAGGAGTCGCGTGGGACCACCAGGCCCGATTCGTAGGCGAGGACCACGAGTTGGGCGCGGTCGCGGGCATGAAGCTTGGTCATGGCCCGGTTGATGTGGGTTTTCGCGGTCAACGAGCTGATCACCATGCGGTCGGCGATCTCGTTGTTGGACAGACCCCGCGCGACCAGGGCGACGGCCTCGCGTTCACGGTTGGTGAGCTCTTTCAGACCGGTGCCGGCGCCGGGCCGGGGCGGCTGGGCGATGTACCGGTTGATGAGCCTGCGGGTGATCGAGGGGGCGAGCAGCGCGTCGCCCCGGGCGGCGACGCGCACCGCGTGCAGGAAGTCCTCGGGCACGATGTCCTTGACGAGGAATCCGGCCGCGCCGGCGCGCAGCGCGTCGAAGACGTGTTCGTCCAGGCCGTAGTTGGTCAGGATGACGACATGCACCCCGGCCAGGGCCGGGTCCGCGGCGATGAGCCGGGTCGCTTCGATGCCGTCGACGACCGGCATCTGGATGTCGACGAGAGCGACGTCGGGCAGGTGCTCCCTGGCCAGGGCAAGCCCCTGCCTGCCGTCAGCGGCCTCGGCCACCACCTCGATGTCGTCCTCGAGGTCGAGGAGCGCGCGAAATCCGCTGCGGACGAGCGGCTGGTCGTCGACGAGCAGGACCCGGATCACGACGTCCGCTCCACGGGAAGTTCGGCCTGGACGGTGAACCCGCCCTCCTCGCGCGGTGCCGCCCGCAGGTGCCCGCCGAGGGCGGTGACCCGTTCGCGCATCCCGAGCAGACCGACACCGGGCACCGGGGCCGCGTCCGACCTGGCCTTGCCGTCGTCGTCGACGCGTATCGCGAGGGTGTCGGGACGGTAGTCGATCCGGACCGACGCCGTCGCGGCGGCGGCGTGACGTGCGATGTTGGTCAACGACTCCTGAACGATCCGGTAGACGGTCCGCTCCACCGCGGCCGGCACGTCGTGTCGCCGCCCCTCGATCGTCAGCGTCGCCTCCAA
Source organism: Streptosporangium sp. NPDC049046 (assembly GCF_040649155.1). Taxonomy (NCBI): domain Bacteria; kingdom Bacillati; phylum Actinomycetota; class Actinomycetes; order Streptosporangiales; family Streptosporangiaceae; genus Streptosporangium; species Streptosporangium sp. NPDC049046. The sequence goes on from NZ_JBEZEZ010000026.1 coordinate 50,410, forward strand.
ACCGCCCGTCCGGGCCCGTTCCACCAGTTCGGCGACATGGTCGAGGCCGCGCGGCGGGGTCGGATCCTCCTCGCGCAGCGCCTCCAGGGTCGCCCGCAGTTCCCGGGTCGCCTCACGACCGGCCTCCCGGATCGCCAGCAGGGCCTCCGGCACCTGCTCACCACGCTTGCGGGCCACATGGACGGCGACCTCGGCCTGCACCTTGATGATCGAGATCTGGTGGGTGAGCGAATCGTGCAACTCCCGCGCGATGTGCAGCCGCTCCTCGTCGGCGCGGCGCCGCGCGGTCTCCTCCCGGGTGCGCTCGGCCTCGTCCGCCCGCCGCTCGGCCTGCCGCAGCGCCTCCCCCGCGGCGCCGGCCGCGATCAGCCAGGCCAGTTCAAGGGCGCCTCGGGCCTGCGCGAACGCCTCACCCGTGTCGTGCGACCCCGCGGCCAGGGCGGCGAGCGGAAGAAGGGCCAGCATGATCACGCTCGCCGCCACCGTGAAGGCGCGGTGCCCCGCCCGCACGGCCGCGTACACCGCGAACAGGTACGCGACGGCGGGCACGTCGAAACCGGCCGCCTGGTAACCCACCGCGCACAGCCCGGTGACGGCCAGGACGACGAGTGGAGCACGACGGCGCGCGACCAGCACCAGGCCGCCGGCCGCCAGCAGCGCGTAGCCGAGCAGCTCCAGGTGGGGGGTGGAGTGCCGCCCGGAGAGTCCGGTGACCAGCAGTGTCGACGCCACGCCGACGGCGATCACCCAGTCTGTGGCATTCGCCCGCACGCCGGACCGTCCTGTCCCCATGGGGGGACCTTAGCCGGATGTCCCCGCGGGCGACTCCTGCGCGCGGACCAGTCTCCGGCTACCGCATCCGCGGTATCTTTCGCGGCTCCTGCGGCGTTCACGGCAACCGGGTGCGCGTCGGTGGCAGCGCGAAGTGCCCGCCCGTGCGGGACGACCGGCGACGGGTCCGGCGGACATGATCGGGCGACATCCGGTTCGCCGGAGAAGACACAGAAAAGGAGCGCCCCATGTCCGTCCGTCACCTGCTCGCCGTCGCGGCCGCCCCGATCGCGGTCCTCGCACTCGCCGCACCGGCGGCCGCGCACGCCTCGGCCCAACTGGACCCCGTCGGCGCCTACACCATGACCGCCGGGCGTCTGTGGTCCCTGATCGCCGCGCTGCTGGGGGTGGCCGGCGTGGTCGTCGGCGGGCTCGCCCTGGCACGCTCCGCGGGGCGTATCGGCTCCGGCTCCGGGAGAAGGGGGGCCGTCATGGCTCTGGTGGCGGGGGCGGTCGGCGCGGTCGTCGGCGGGCTGGTCGTGGCCGCCGCAGACGGTGGCCCTGGCACCGGTTACGGAATAGTCGGGGGCTTCATGGCCCTGGCGGTGGGGCTGATCGCCATGGCACTCGGCGGGCTGGCCCTGTCCCGTTCCCGCCGCGCCGTCTGACGTCGATACGGCGGTGACGTTCGCCCGCGGCCCATCAGGCGGAGTTGGTCGCGCGCCTGCGGGAGTTGGGTGCGACGCCCGCGGACGTGGGCCGGGGCGACGTCTCGTGGATCGTCCTCACCGGCTCGGCGGGCGACGAGTTCTGCGTCATCACCCCGGGCTGACGCGAAGCCGTGGACACCGGCGACGGCTACCGGCCCCCTGGACGGCCTTCGTCGGAGAGGGGCCGGTAGCACCGACGAAGTCTCGGCCGGAAAACCGTTTGGGTCTTCTTTCCGCGTTCCCGTAGGTTGCCTCCCAGCCCCGCCGTAGTGAGGACAGAGGACAAAACCGCGTGACCCCGCCTGCTTTCCAGACCTGACACCTTCTTTCGCTCACCTGTAGCCGACGTTCCCGTCGGTCCTGCCGGGCTGCCCGTGTGCGCCCGCTCCTACAGCGTTTGAGGTCGCGCGCAATCGGCCTCGTGTCAGGTCTAGAGAGATCATGTCTTCACAACCTCATATCGTGCTGCCCTGGGTCGTTCGCCGGACCAGGCTTCCTCTGCTGTCGCTGCGGTGCGTGGACTGCCGGTCGGAGTCGGCCACCCCCGGCGAGGGCAGGTTCCGCGTCAACGCCAACGGCAAACTGCTGGACGTGTGGCTGCTGGTGCGCTGCGTGTCCTGCGATCGGACGAGCAAGCTCACCGTGCACGAGCGAGCGCCGGTCAGATCCTTCGATCCGGCCGAACTTCACGGCTACCGCGTCAACGATCCGGAACTGGTGGCGTCCAGGCTGCTGGATCCGCTGCTCGCCAGGCGCAACCGCTTCGTCCTGGACTGGACAGGGGCCTGGCGGCTGGACATCCGTTCGGCATGGTCCGACGAGGCGTGGCCGGTGCGGGTGGAGGTCGTCTTCGAGGATCCGGTGCCGGTGCGTCCGGAACGGCTCCTCGCCCAGGGGCTGGGCCTCAGCAGGAACGAGGTGCTGCGCCGGATCAAGTGCGACATTCCGCTGCGCCGTACGACGAGCACCGGATTCACCTTCACCGTGATGGCCGAGGACTAGGAACTGTTCAAAGTTCGGATCTTGGTGAGGGCCGGTGGCGGGCTGGTCGTGGCTGGTAGAACTCGGGCTGGAGGTGGTCAGCGTGGACTCCACGATCGTGTGGGCGCATCAGGAGTCGGCCGGGCCGGCGGTGGCCGGACAGACCCTGGATGCGCTGGAACAGGAACTGACCGAGGAAAAGAGGGCTCCGCTGGCCAAGCAGCCGCCGGTGCTGCGGGTGATGCGCCGCTGAACCGCGCTGGTCCAGCTCGCGGTGGGCCTGCGGCGCCCGCGCCGCAGGCCGTACACGGTGGTTGCGGGGCTGTCGGGGTTGCTCCTCACCGGGCTGACGGCCGACGCGCTGTACGGGGTGATCGCGGAGAACGAGACAGTGCTGGGAGTGGGCGTCCCCTCGGCCCTGCCCTGGTACGGCCTGCTCGCCTGGCTCGGCCTCGCCGCCACTGCTGTCGCGGCGGCCCGCCGACCGCGCGCGGGAGACGAAGGGCTCGCCGTGGGAGGTTTCCGGAAACCGCCGGGAGCCCACCTGGTGGCGAAAGTCGTCTACCTGGGATTCCTCACGTGGTGGTACGTCTATCTCTTGTGACCCGCGGCCGCCGGAGGCCGGCGGGCGAGGTCAGCGTCTTTTCCATCTCGAAGAAGTGCTTATCAGCGGCTTGCCCGGCCATGCCGGCGCCATTGCTTCGGGGTTGAGGAGCCTGCGTGCCGTCCACGACATCGCGGGCCGGGCCGCCGTCGTGCCAACTGTCACGAGATTGGAGGACACGACGGCCGCGACGTGCGCTTCACCAATCGGAAAGCTCATCTTCCTCCCCTCCTTTCCCGGCATATGAACGTTGAGGCCCAGGCCGGCGGCCTCCGACTCGCCAGGATTGTGCAGCCGCAGCCCACACGCTCCGCATGTAAGACTCTCCGCTTGAAGAAATCTCCAGCCCCCGTCGACGTAGGACTCGCAACCACCTTCACCGTCGGGTTCGACATCGACAGAGACCTCGAAGTCCTCACGACCGAAGCAGGACGCCTCATCGTCCCCACACGTCGGGCACGTGGCGTTGGCATAGTCTGCGTCATCAACAAGGTTGATCCAGGAGTGCGCCCGGCGAGCCCCTATAACCGCCGCGTGCTGTTCCTCGGGAATCTTCGACATCAGGTCGTCGAAATGGCGTTTGGCCTGCGCCATTCGACGCGGACGTCCTTCTCGACCTCGTTGAGTGTTTCGGAGACCGGGGACTCCACCAGGTTCTGGTGGTCGCCCCACCGGTCGGCTGTGAGGACCCCGAGGTCAGCGCGGGCCTGACCGAGGACTTCCCGCCCGAGGAGATGGCCGACTTCATCTCCTCGGGTCACCGCCCGGCCTGGCCGGCCCTAATGGCCAAGAACCGCGACCAGACCCCGCCCCCGGCGAGACCTGACAGGAGGCCGGCCATGTACACCGTCGCCGACCTGAAATGGCTCGCCATGGAGATCACCGCCTCTCGCCGGATGGAGGACATCGCGGTCCTGACGGGCCCGGAGCGGGCCGCTGAACTGGAGGAGATGGTCGCCCGCTGGCAGCGTACGACCATCGAGGAGACTCCCGCCCCCACGGCTACGCCGTCGGCGCTTCCCTCTGGAGCAGGAGAGCCGACCGGGGTGCTGAGCCGAAAGACTTCACTCTTGCCGCCCGAAGGAGACCGTTCAGTCCAGGATGCGGAGTCTCCACGGGTAGTTCGCGGGTCCCGCCTGATCGCAGGCGTACGACCTTGCGCCCATGGCGACCCATGCCGTGCCCGACTGGACGCACTCGTAATGGAACATGTAGTAGCCCTCCGTCCACCACACTGACGGTGCGGAGGCGCTCGCACCATGCGTCGCCTCGGTGGTGGCCGCAGTCGCCGCCGGGCTTGCGAACAGCAGGATTCCCCCGGCCACCACCGAGGCGGTCGCCATGGTAAGCGCGTTCTTGACTCGCATTTGTACGTCCTCTCCGTTCCTACTGCTGATGACGTGAGTTGGCGGTCACGTGTCCCCCGATCCCGGCGGGCGCGTGGCTCGCTTTCCTCCAGCAGGTCTACGGCACGGCCACTCGCGCAGGTCATGATCGTGCGCGTTCTTGTCCGTAATCCTGGAGTCCGTGTCCGTTTTCGACAGGGTGCGCGTTCCTGGACGAACCCCGCCCGGCCATGGCGGTAGAGGCCGGCACCTGCTGCCCGGTGCCCCGAGGACCAGGTGCTGCGCACGACACGGCGGGCGTCTTCCGCGTTGCCGAGCGCGTCGGCGGTTACGTCGCGTCGGCCGCCGAGTGCCCGCGGCCAACGGAACCCCGCTCCGAGCAGCTGCCGACAGACACGGGGCGATCGGGGTGTGCCCAGTGACATGAGCAAAACTTCATGGGACAAGGAAGCCGCCGCCCGAGTGCAGCCGGCCGCGGCGAAGAACCCCGACAGCCCCAACGCCCGCGACGGCCTGGATCGGGAAGCGCAGTCGCGGGCGCTGGCAGGGCGGTACGGTCAAGACGATCGGCGTCAAGCGGGAGGGCTCGCGCTGGTACGTGAGCGTGTCGTGTGACGACGTGCCCGCCGAACCGTTGTCCGCCACCGGCACTACCGTCGGGATCGACCTGGGTGTGGCGTCGCTGGTCACCACCAGCGACGGTGAGCACCTGGACAACCCTCGTCACCTGGCCGCCTCCGCCGACCGTCTCGTCGGCGCCCAGCGCGACCTCGCCCGCAAGAAACGCGGCGGCGCAAGGCGGTGGCCCGCGTCGCCGCCCTGGCCGAGTACAGCGGGCCTCCAGCTCACCGCGGCTCCATTCCCGAAACCATGCCAATCCTGAACGTACGAGCCACGTCCCGTCACGGAACGCGAATGGAGTTGATGAGTGAGGACGCCACCGAATTGGGCGGGACGGCCGCCGTGGTGCGAGGGGTCAGGTGTCGCCGTTGTCTCCGCGCAGAGCCGCCGCGAAGCGCCGACCCGGTGCCGGGTCGACCCCGAAGCGCTCGGCGTAGCGTTCGTGATTCTCCTCCCACCCCTCGTGCGCGTCCTCCTCTGAGAGGTCCTTGCCGGCGAGATGAGGCTCAAGCCGCGAAAGGTAGGCGTCCCAGCCGGTGGCGGTCTGCGCTGAGATGTCGCGGTCGTCGAAGACGTGGGTGAAGACCAGGCGGCAGCCGTCTCCGTGAGCGGTCAGATCGAAGCTGTACGCCTGGCCGGCATAGGTCCAGGCCAGGCGGTGGGGCGGATCGACCTCTGTCACCTCGCCGGTCACGCCGGCGACTTCGAAGCTCTCTCCCGTCGCCGGTGTCCAGTCCGCGGCCGCGGGAAACCAGCGCTCGAGCTCCGCGGGCACGCTGACGGCTCGCCACACGCGCTCGACCGGGTAGGCGAGCGTGCGCTCGAAGCGCAGCGCCGGGCGGCCGTCGATGGTTTCCAGGGTTCCGTCGATCATGGGTTCTCCTCCAGGTGTCGTTCCAGGGTGTCGAGGTGTCTGGACCAGAACACGCGATAGGGCTCCAGCCACTGGTCGACCTCGGCGAGGGGATCCGGGCGCAGCGCGTACATGCGCTGCTTGCCGTTTTTGCGCACCACGACGAGTCCGGCCTCGCGCAACACCTTGAGGTGCTTCGACACGCCGGGTTGGCTGAGGTCGAGGCGTTTCACCAGCTCCCCGGCGGGCCGCTCGCCGTCACGCAACAGGTCGAGAATCTGTCTGCGGTGCGGCTCGGCCAGGGCTGCGTAGGCGCTCATGCATTCATATTGCCAGATGGAAATATGATGCTGCAACGTAAAGCGGGGGCGGGCGACGATCCTCGTCGCCCGCCCCCGGCGCCGGTCAGGCACTCATCATCGCCGCCCGCCGAACCTCCAATCGTGGACCTCGATGTCGGCGTACCGGCCCGCGGTCAGGACGTCGCGTGCCGCGTCCGGTCCCGGCGCCTGGACCAGCAGCGCCGTACCCAGCCAGGTGGTGCCGTCGTCCGACAGCAACGGTCCATAGGCGATCAGGCCGTCCCGGCCGGGCGGCGGGACGAGGTCGGCAGCCTGCCCGGAGCCGAGGCCCACCACCAGATACCGGTCACCGCCGTCTCGGTCGCCGGGAAAATCCCACATGGTGCGCCCCAGTACGTTGCGCCATCGGCGCAGCATCACGTCCCGATACACACCGGCCTGGTAGTTGGGCTCTTCGAAGGCGAATGCACGCGCCGTGGCGAGATCGGGCAGATCGACGATATGCACACTGCCGGTGGCCGTCTCGCCGCCGGGGCCGAGGGTCGGGCCACGCGCGATCATCGTTGCCGCGTACCCGTCCATGTAGGACCAGTGCTCTTCCACCAGCTCGTCGCGCAGGGCCGCTGAGTCAGGTCGATCGCGGTGATAACAGAAAAACTCCATGCGAGGAGTCTTACCTTGACTTTCTCCCTCTCGTGAACGACGGGGGTTCCCGTTACGCCCTGAGGTTGGCGTACCGGCCTGCGATGCGCCTTCGCGCTGCCGGAGAAGCCGTGGTCCGGCCAGAGGTCGTCATACCCGCATCGTCGGACCAGTACGAAGGGCGGGAGAGCGTCACAGTCGTGTGGCCGTGCGGACCAGGCCGGCGAGGGCGAGGGAGCGGCTGTGCGCGGGCCAGGCGATGTGGGTGACGACGGGGGGCGCGTCGGTCAGGGGGACGGCGGTGTGCTCGGCCCACAGCCAGGAACGGGCGGAGTCGGGGAGGACGGCCACGGTGCGTCCGAGGGCGATCAGCTGGGCCAGCTGTGTCTGGTCGCGGATCTCGGGTCCCGGCCCTGGCGGGTAGACGCCGTGGCGGGGCCAGCGGGCGAGAGGAAGATCGGGGACATCGCCGACGTCGGCCAGGGACAGGGCCTTGCGCGCGGCGAGGGGGTGTCCGGCGGGCAGGATGGCGATCTGCCCCTCGGTCATCAGTTCCTCGCTGTCGAACCCGGCGAGGGAGTTGAACGGCGCGTGCATGAGCGCCACATCGGCGCGGCCGTCGCGCAGCAGCCCTTCCTGCTCGCAGAGGCCGCACGGCAGCACCTCGATCTCGGCAGCGCCGGGTTCGGCCGCGTAGGCGTCGAGAAGCTTTCGCAGCAGCTCGTGGGAGCCGGCGGCCTTCACCGCCAGTACCAGGCGGTTGCGAGGACCGTCCGGATCGTCGGCGCCACCGGCGCGGCGGGCGCGGCGGGCGGCGGCGGTGGTCGCGTCGAGGGCCGCGCGGCCCTCGTGCAGCAACACCTCGCCGGCGCCGGTCAGAAGGACGCCGCGGCGGTTACGTTTCAGCAGGGAGACGCCCAGGCGTCGCTCGAGCTGCTGGATCGCCCGGGACAGCGGTGGCTGGGCCATGCCGAGGCGTTCGGCGGCCCGGCCGAAGTGCAGTTCCTCGGCGACGGCCACGAAGTACCTCAACTCGCGGGTTTCCAGGGTGTCCACCGCCACAACATACCTCGGTGATACCTGCCGGGTATGACAGGATGCCGTATCGGTGTTGGATGCACCGCTTGTCCACCCGCGACCATCAACGGCATGAGCGAAACGAAGACCGCGCTGGTGACCGGCGCGAACAAGGGAATCGGGTACGAGATCGCGGCCGGGCTGGGCACCCTCGGATACCGCGTGGGCGTGGGAGCCCGCGACGAGGTTCGGCTCAAGACCGCCGTCGAGAAGCTGCGCGCCGCCGGGGTGGAGGCGTTCGGGGTGCCGCTGGACGTGACCGGCGACCAGAGCGTCACCGAGGCCGCGGAACTGGTCGAACGGCAGGCCGGGCGCCTGGACGTCCTGGTCAACAACGCCGGCATCTCAGGACCGGTGGGTCCGGGCTGGGTGCAGGACCCGACCGCGCTCGACCTCGATGTGGTCCGCACGGTCGTGGAGACCAACGTGATCGGCGTCATCCGGGTCACCAACGCGATGCTGCCGCTGCTACGGCGCTCGGCGTCGCCACGCATCGTCAACGTCTCCAGCAGCGTCGCCTCCCTCACCCGGCAGGCGGACCCGGACATCGAGATCGGCCCTGTCATGGCGGCCTACGCGCCGTCGAAGTCCTTCCTCAACGCCGTCACCGTGCAGTACGCCCGGCAGTTCGCCGGTACGGACATCCTGATCAACGCCGCCTGCCCGGGCCTGGTCGCGACCGACTTCACCGGCTTCCAGGGGCCCCGCACCCCCGAGCAGGGCGCGGCCACGGCGATCCGGCTCGCCACCCTGCCCGACGGAGGCCCGACCGGCTCGTTCTTCGAGGACGACGGCGTCATCCCCTGGTGATCTTCAACCTGTCGTGAACCTGCGGCAGGCCCCGCGCCCAGCCACTCGTCAGCCTTCGGCCCCGGATGGCTCGGCCCGCAGTTCCGCGGCGACGGCGCGTTCCCTGAGCTGGGCGGACTCGGCGCGCAGTGCCTCCATCTGGTCGCGTAGGTCCGACAGGCGCATCTGTTCCATGGCCAATCGCAGGCGCATCTCGTCACGTTCGGCGAGCGCCTCGGCGGCCCTGGCCGCCGCGCGCTCCTCCGCCTCGGCGATCTTCTCGGCGGCCCGTTCCTCGGCCTTGGCCACCCGGCGCGCCGTCCGCTTCTCCGCCTCGGCCGCCTGCTTGTCCGCCCGGTCGGCCCGTGTGCGCGCCTCGGCCGCCTCGGCCAGGGCTTCGGCATGGGCGGTCGCCGCGGCGTCGGCACGCGCCAGCGCCCGGTCCCGTTCCGCTTCGGCCGCCTCGGCACGTGCCCAGGCCGCCGAAGCGGAACGCTCGGCCTGTCCCCTGGCCTCCTGCGCGCTCGCGGCCTCCCGCAACGCCTGGTCGCGCTCGGCTCGTGCCCCCTCGGCCTGCTCCTGTTCGTGAACGGCCCGGGCCTCGGCCCGGCGCGCCTCGGCCTCCGCGGCCTCGACGCGCTCGGCCATCTCCCGCAGCGCCGCGTCTCTGGCAGCTTCGGCCCGCTGGGCCCTGCGAGTGGCCTCCTGCTCGGCCTGCCTGGCCCGGCGTTCGGTGCTGGCCGCCTCGTGCAGCGCGGCCAGTGCCTGCTCCCTGGCGGTCTCCGCGTCGGCCAGGGCGTTGTCGCGTTCGGCATTGGCCTCCTCCACGCGGCGCGTCATCGCGTCCCGCTCGCGCCGGGCGTGCTCGGAAGCCTCCCGCGCCAGGCGTACCTGCTCGAAGGCCTGTTCCCGCTCGGTGCGCGCGATCGCCACCCGGGTGTGCGCCTCGGCCTGCACCGCGCTCACCTTGGCCTCCACCCCCGCCGGGCTCAGCTCCTGCGCCAGCACCTGCGCCAGCGGCGCGATCGCCGCGGTCATCCCCTTCTCCATGCGCTCGTAGAACTCCTCGGCTCTGGCCAGTGCCCCCTCAAGCCCCGGTGTCGCCCGCCGCATCTCGCGTTCGCGCTTGGCCACCGCCTGGCAGTCTCCCTGCGCGCAGTAGGCCCTCGGTCGTCCCCTCCCAGGCCTCTGCTCGATCGGCGTCCCACAGTGTTTACACGGCGTCATCGCACCCGGCTCCCGCATGCGCAGCAGCCTAGCATCTTGATTTTCCAGAAATTAAAAATAAATAAACAAGATCTGTTGCGTCTCCCTCAGCTCCAAGTAACTACCGGGAATGTAAATTCCCGCAAGTTACTGTGCCGAACGGATCCGACGGCTGGAGACACCTGCAAATCCGCACTGGGATGTCTGCTGCAAACTGCCATGAAGTTGTCCTGGCGTAATGCCAGTTGATGTCAGTGGATTTGCCACTCCATGTCAGCAAAGTCACTAAGCCTCGCCCGATCCGCTCGGCGGAGATCCCCAGACGCAGGTAGTTTCCCCAGCTGAGAGCTCTGTTCTCCGGCAAACTCATCGCTTCGACGCCAGTCTGCCGCCGTGTCCAGGCCGCGTTCTTCCTCTCCACGAGCAGCGTCCCGTATGACCTGCTGAGGAGTCTTTAGCGTGCTCCGCGCCGCTCTTCGACCACGCTCGACTGACGAGCCGTGTCACTCTGCCACGTACTGACAGCCCTCATCAGCAGCTTGACCTGTGATTTTGCCGCTGAGTGTCAGTGCTGTTGTCACTGAGATGTCAGTAGCATGCCTTCGACGCTCCCCAACGGTCTCTCTCCACGATCGTCTGCTCTTGGTTCAACGCTCAGTCTCTTCGCCCGTCCGATTCGACGCCTGCACTCTTGAACGGGGGGCGGAAGTGGCGTTGAGAGAGGCGTTTTCCGGCGGCGATGGTCGCTGTGGCGCATGGGTGTGTGCGTCTCAGGGACGCTCAGCGAATTTCCTCTCGATGGGCGGCGGCGCCCGCGCCCTCGGCCGATGTGGTCTCCGGGGCCGGTTGGAGGGTGAGGAGCCGGCTGATTGTCTGCTGGGCGATCTCTTCGCGCTGCTCGGCGGCTTGGGCGCGGTGTTCGGCTCGCTCCAGTGCCTGTTGCAGGGCCTCCAGTCGGGCGTCGGCCACTGCGGTCGCGGTTTGCGCCTCATCGCGGTGAACTCGGGTTTGCCGCAGGTCCTCGCGTTCGGTGGCGAGTTTGTCCTTCAGTCGGGCGATGTGCGCGGTGAGTTCCTCGCGGACCCGGCCGGTCTCGGCGCGCGCCGCCTCGGCGTCCTGGCGCGCTTTCTGCTCGGCGGTCTCGGCGCGCTTAGTGCGGCTGCCAGCGGTTTTCAGGTCGCTGTGAGCTTGCTCGAGATCGGCGGTGCGCTCGGCGAGCGCGTTGCGCAGAGTGGCAACCTGCCGGTCGTGGTCGTCGGCCGCGGTGGCGGCCTGGCGGCGTTCGGCGTCCAGGACGCCTTGCAGGGCGTCGCGTTCGGAGGTGATCCGCCGAGCGGCGCGCTCAGCAGCCGCAGTGCGCTCAGCGGCGGTGGTGGCGTCCTGCTGGGCGCGGGCGCGTTCAGCTTGGTGCTCGCCGGCCGCGCGCCAGGCGGCCCGTTCGGAGTCCTCGGCACGTTGTTGCGCCGCGGTGGCCTGCTGGAGGGCCTTGTCCGCTGTGGTGATCGCGGCTTGGGCCTTGTGCTGGGCCTCGGTGGCCCGCTGTTCGGCGGCCGCGGCGGCGGCGCGGGCCTCTTCGGCGGCCTGTTCGGCGGCGTCGATCTGGGTGAGCGCGCCGGTGGTCACGGCGTTCAGTGCCTCGGTGAAGGCGGCCAGCTGGGCGCTCCACTGTTCGCCCGCGGCCAGTAGGTCTCCGCTGAGCGCGCCGGTGCGGCGGAGTGCGTCGGCGACGACCGGGGTGTGGGTAGCGGTGCGGGCGCGGTGCGCGGCGGCGCGGCAGGCGTCTCCGCAGTACAGGGCCGGGCGGCCGCTGCGCCGACCGGTGGGCTCCAGTCGGTTGACGCAGCCGGAGCGGGCACACATCCGCCCCGTATCGGGATCATCTGGGCCCGTCTCCAGAGGCGCAAAAGAGGCGAACATGCGGGAAGGATCTTCACTCACCGGCAAAGAATATCATCGTACCGTTCGCGAACGATCATATTTACGTACGTCACGAAACGAAATTTTGGAGATCGAGTGCACCTCGGGCAGGCTTGCGATAACTTTGCTTATCGAAAGCCTAAGAGCATCGAAATAGATCCGATGATCCTATGAATTGGTAGGGAGTGGCTGCATGCATCTGAAGCGCCCCAACGACGACGATGGCGTGATGTCGGACCTTGGTGCCGGTGACGGTGCCGAAGTGGATGTCTCTCCCGAGGAGCCGAGTTCGCCCGGGACCGCGCTCGCCTGGCGCGCTCCGGTCGATAATCCGGCACGGATGGACGATGCGGTCGTCTTGGACGGGGTGACGGTCACCGGCGATCGGCGCTCGGCCGACGAGTACGTGACCGAGGAGGCGGCGCGGCTGATCGCGGCGGCTCCGGCGGCCAACACCACTCGCGCCTACGCCCGTATCTGGGCCGACTACTTGTCCTGGTGCACCGCCACCGGCCGCACTCCACTGCCGGCCACCGCCGCCACTCTGGCCAGTTTCGTCGCCGAACTCACCGGACGTGGCCTGGCCCCGGCCAGCATCGACCAGGCGCTGGCCTGCGTGTCGTCCGCGCACGGCAAGGCCGGACTGCCCAGACCGCACACCACCGCCGCCCGCGACGCGTTGCGCGCCTACCGGCGCGCCTGGAGCGCCAAACCGGGTAACACGGTGCGCAAGGCCCCGCCGATCACCATCGACATCCTGCGCAGCCTCATCGCCCACACCCCCGACGACACCCCCACCGGGATCCGGGACCGGGCCGCGCTGGTGCTCGGCTTCGCGCTGATGGGCCGGCGCAGCGAGCTCGCCGCCCTCGACTGCGAACACCTCACCTTCCCACGCCAAGGACTGGAGGTGTTCATCCCCGTCAGCAAAACCGACCAGGACGCCGCCGGGCAGACCGTCGCGGTCCCCTACGGCTCACACTTGGCCACCTGCCCGGTCCGCTCGGTGCAGGCATGGCTGGCCGTGCTGGCTGAGCACGGCATCACCACCGGCGCGCTGCTGCGGCCCATCGACCGCTTCGGCCGCATCGGCGGCACCCCCGGCTGGGCCGGCCGCGGCGGCCTGCGCCTGTCCGGCGTCACACTGAACACCATCGTCAAGGACGCCGCCCTGCGCGCGGGCCTGGCCGACGCCGAACGCTACAGCGCGCACGGGCTGCGCGCCGGCGGCGCCACCACCCTGGCCGACGCGAACGTGCCCACCGGCAAGATCGCCGAACAGGGCCGCTGGAAGCCCACCTCCCCCACCGTGCACGGCTACGTCCGCGCCGTCGACCGCTGGAAGGACAACCCCATGGGCAAAGCCGGCCTGTAGGGGCCCGCCTTAACGAGATTAGTACCTTGCGCCGGAACTTCGATGGGTAGCCATGCCGTCCCATGCCACTCTCCTCTCAACGGGTGGCATGAATCCAAGAACCCGACTCCACCGAACTCGGGGTACATCACTCCACGAAACCCGGCGCGATTCAGTGGCCCGGGGCTGCGACCATTGCAGTCAAGCGCGCCAGACAGGCTGTCTGGCGCGGGCAAAGATGACAGTTGCCAATGTTTGTTATCTGCACCCTCAGCTGGACTGCTGAGCGCACGGAATTTCGTGATTATGGTTGCCCGAAACGGGATCCTTGAATGGCGACAAGATCGAATTCGCATCAGGATGGTAACGAAAGCGGTCAGAAGGTGAGGTCTCCGGCTTTCGGAGGGCTGAGTGGTCGAAGATGGCTGCGACATTGCAGAGGAAAGGGAAATCCGGTGTGGTCGAAGTGGTCATCGTTGGTCGCCGGACTGGCATTGTCGGCTGGTCTGGTGGCGGTTCCGGCCGAAGCGTCGGTGACATGGGCGTCGGTCACGAAGGTGACGGCCTCACCCGCCCGGCAGACGACCGACTGCCCGGCAAGTGTGGGATTCTCTGCCGTTGTCCACCTCGGCGGGAAGGGTGTTGTCCGCTACCGCTGGGTCCGCGCCGACGGAACCCAAAGCGCAGTCAAAACCATTACGGCGCGGGGGCCCAAACGCGTCACCGTACGAGACCGGCAGGTGTTCGACGGTGACGCCAAGGGCTGGCAGGCGGTGCAGATTCTCGGCGCCCGGCCCGTCCTCTCGCAAAAGGCGCGGTTCACGGTGACATGTTCGGGCCGCGAACCCGTTTACACACCCATTCGTCCCCTGCCTGAAGAAACCCCGCCAGAGCGGATACGGACTGCGGTCTCTGTCAAGGCCGCGCCTTCCAGCTACGCGGGCAAGTGCCCGGCGGAAGTGCAATTCACCACGCATCTCCAGGTCTCCCGAGTTCCGGCGCGGGTCGCTTACCAGTGGATCGACAGCGCGGGCGGCGAGGGGCCGATCCAGTACGCCATCTTCACCACCTCACGGAGTCGCACCCTCTCCACCACAGCCACCGTCACCAAGAGCACGACCGGTTGGAAGGCCGTCCGCGTTCTGCGTCCCCACGTCACCGTTTCGAGCCGGGCCGTGTATGCCGTCACCTGCGACACCGGGCCCGTCGTCGCGACCCCGAGCATCGACATCGGACCGTTCTGGAACTCAGGCAAGTGTCCGATGACGGTCCGGTTCACCGGGAAGGTGACTGTCAACAAGGTCCCCGCCACAGTGGTCTACGAATGGGTGAACGACCAGGGCGTCAAGGGCCCGTCGGGGACGCTGAGCTTCACCGGGCAGCCGGGCGCCCTCGCCGTCACCCCGTACGACTATCGGACGCAGGTCAAGGGCTCGGTCACGCTCAAGATACTCAGCCCCGCGGCCGAACCGGTCACGACCTGGTTCGGGGTGATCTGCCAGGATGGGAACCCGGTGGGAGCCCACGGCCAGGTGAACGAGGTCGAGTTCGCCGGGAACCAGGCCGACATGTGCGGGCCGCAGAGAGCGCTGCGCGCGAGGGGAACCGTCCGGGCCGCGAGTGGACCAGCCACCGTTACCTACGAGTGGATGATCAACGGTAGTCCCGTCGGCGTCACCGACTCAGCAACCTCCACGGGTACGGATCCATGGTTCCAGGACGTCGTCACCCTGGGGCTTCAAGGCCACCACGCGGTCTCCGGCTCGCTGGCGCTTAAGATCCACAACGACGGCACCATATCCCCGACGGTGAACTACGGCACGACGTGCGCCGACGCCGATCATGACATCTTCGTGGTCCACACGGTGCCGGACGCAAACCCCTTCTGCGGCAACAACGCGTGGGTCAAGAACCGCGCCTACTTCATCGCGAACGAATTCACTGGCACGGCCGACTACCAATTGATCAGGAAGGCGTCCGACGGCCAGTGGCAGCCGACCGGCGCCCCAACCACGGTCACGTTCACCGGGAAACCCAGCGAACGGATCTTCGTCAATCTTCCGTGGCCCGCGACCCAGACCGAGGCGGGCCAGTTCAAGCTGGCGCTGACCCACGGCGGCCAGATCTATGAGACAACACCGCTCTCATACACGGTCACCTGCCCTGCCTGACCTTCTCGTTGAGTTCGGCCGCGATCCCATCGGATCGCGGCCGAACTCAACGCCGGCGCACCGAGGCTGCCCAGGCAGGGGTCACCGTAGTCTTGGCCGAAAATCCAACGAACCCGCTCCTGACCTGCGATAAAGCTGGGTCTCGCGCTCATTGATCCGCCCGTCGGACACCCAATGATCGGGGCTTTCGCCCTCTGACGGTCCTCTGGCGAAGCGTTTAGGCCTCGGAACGGCCACCCGCGATGGTGACGGCGGGGTCTGTCGGTCAGCAACAGCGGAGAATGCAACGAACCCACCCGTGACCAGGGAACCCTTCGGGATTCGTGGGACGGTCAGCGGCGTTTTCGGCGGGCGACGTGGTCGGCGACGGCGTCGACGCCTGGACGGGCGTAGCGCTCCAGCGATCGGACGGAGGCGTGCCGCGAGCGGACGAGCAGGGTGGGGGTGTTGGTGCCGTCTTCGGCTTCGTGGGTCAGGGCGCTGTGCCGGAGCTGGTGGAGGGTCCACCCTCCGAGCAACTCGAGTTCGTCGGGGTCGGTGACGCCAGGGTTGGCCAGGGCGCGGGTGTGGAACTCGAACAACTCGGCGGCGCGCCGGTAGGACAGGCGGGCCCGGCTGGTGGCTCGGCACTTGTCCTTGGTCGGCGTGCGGGCGGGGGCCTTGCGGGTGGTGAGGAACATCGGGCCGCTTGATCGGCCTTTGATGAGGCGCGGCAGGAGTTGGGCGGTGCCGGACTGCCAGTGCACCCAGTCGGTCGCGCCGCCCTTGGAGGTGACGCGCCCGCGTTTGTCGTCGGGCAAGAGGTCGGGGATGTCGAGGGTGAGGATCTCCTCGGCCCGCGCGCACGTCTCGTACAGCATCCGCCACAGGGCCTTCTCCCGCAGCGGGACCTTCAACGCGAACAGGTCGGCGATCTGGTTCCTCGACAGTGCTCTCGTGCGGTCGGGCGGCGCGGGCCTGCGTTCGATCGATGATCGGGCTGGTGGTAAGCCATCCGCGGCCGCGCCATCAGGCGACGGCGGCCTTCATCACCGACAGCTCCCGGTTGACGGTGTTGGCGTCGATGAGGCGAGCACGTTCCACGAACGCTGCGGTGATCGCCTCGACCGCGCCGGGCGCCTCTAGTTCGGCGAGGGCGACGGCGGGCGGGGTGGCGCCGCGCCGGTCGGTGCCGAGTGGGGCCTGCTCGCCGCGGGCGAGCCACGCCCATGTGGTGAGGGAAATTTTGTAGATCCGCTTCGAGGATGCGGTGATGCCCGCGGAGCGGAGGTAGGCGTCGACCGCGGTGGCGAAGGTCTTGGGTTCGTCGCGTCCGAGGGGGATCACTTCGGCGGCGCTCGCGCTCATCGGCTCCGAACCCTCCCGTCTTCCCGCAGTAAATGCGTACACCTCGCGTCGGGGTGGTGATCTGAGCGTGCCAGGTCGGAGCGGGGACCGCCACCGCCTCGCGGGGCGTCTCCCGCAGTAAATCCGGTATTTACTGCGGGAGGTCTCTTGGGTGTCAGTTCAGCAGATGAAGGCGCGCTGCCACGGTTTCCAGGAACCAGGTCGAGTATTCGGCGGTGGGGTCGAGGTCTGCACAGACCGCGACCGACCAGTCGTCGCGCCGCAGGATGGTCAGGTACTGGTCGAGGAGGCGGGCTTGGTGGTCGGGTGGCAGGTTCGGGAGGTCGGGGTCGCCTTTGAGGAGGCGGTCTGCGATGTGGGCGGCGGTGTAGTAGCGGCGCGCGGTCGGTTGCTGGTGGGCCAGGTGGCTGACATGGGCGTCCAGGACTCGGCGGATCGCGTGATAGTAGTTCCAGGTTTGGCCCATGCCGTTGTTGTTCGCCATGAGGCTGAGCAGCCGGCCGGTGTGGTCGATGAGGTCATCGTCCGGGTCGGGTGCGGTGATGGCCTCGTGGACGTCGGCGGCTTTGGCGACGGCGCCGACGTAGTAGCCGTTGAGAACGTCGCCGTTGATGGCTTCGCGCAACAGCCACGGGCGGGCGGCGGCCCCTCCGACCTCGCAGAGGGCCTCAACGATGTAGACCCGGCCCCATCCCGCGGTGCGCTGGGCGAGCCACAGGAGCGCTTGGCCGCCGCCCATCCGCCGTTTCAGCGCGTGCGCAGCAAGGGGGCCGAAGGTCTCCGACAGCAGACCGATGTGCTTGATCAGGTCGATGTCCTGCTCGTCCCAGTCTGACGCGAGCATGGCGAGGCCGATGATGGTCGAGCATTCATCGGTACTGTGGCGGACGAGCCAGCGGCCGGTTTCCTGGACGCGTTCGAGGTCTGCGCGCAGCGCGGCTGCGGTGATGTGCTCGTTGAGGTGGATGGGGACGTCCACGTCGTGGAAGGCCCAGATCAGGTCCTGCGGCGAAGCGTCAGAGCGGTCGAAATAGGTATCCAGGATTACGGCCGCTCCGGCGCCCTGGCGCCGGCGATCGTCGTCTGGCGCACGGGTCCGCCGACGGTGGGCGTCGCTGACCGGGTAGGGCTTGCCGTCGTTGGGGAGGGCGGCTTCGGGACGCAGGCGGTGGAGCTGTAGAGCATGCTCGTACAGGCTCATCTGGTTGTCGAGCGGTCCAGGCCCGGATGCCTCGCTCACCGGCGGGCGGAGGGCTCGATTCTCTTGATCATGATTCCAGCATAGGGCAGCCTGGGTGCCCCGGCGCACGCCTGTCCTCGGCACCGACATTTCACCAGCGGAGTGTCGGCCTCGCGCCAGCGACGGGGCCGAGTCGGTGGAACGCCTACAGATAGTTGCGCCAAAAAGGCACAGCGGCCTGCGGAGTCCAGTCTTCGGGGCGTTCGGGCCGGGGTTCTTCGAACTCCTGGTTGATGTAGTCGAGCAGGTCGGTGCCGTAGTAGATGACGTCTGAGCCCCGCATCGACAAGACCGGGTGCCCGAAGGTGCCATGCCCTTCGGGCAGGAACCTGTGCGCGTAGACGGGAACCATCGTGGGGGCTCCGGACAGTTGTGATCGTGCGTGTTCGATGGCCGCTGCGAGCGAGTCCGGGCGCTCGCCCCAGACGGGCTGCCAATGTCCGCGCTCAACGTCCTCAAGGAGGAACTCCTCCGGCCAGTTCAGCTGCTTTCGGAGTTCGGCAGGATCGCCATCGCGCCAGTCGGGCCAGGGGCGTTCCCAGGCGTAGCTCACTCCGGGCTCGTCGTCCCGTGGTTCGTGGACAGGCAGGCCGGCAGAGAGGAAGGCCCTGTGGTCATCAGCGAACACGAATCCGTACTCGTCCTCGATCCGTGTGAATTCCGCGTCGGTCAGGCCGGGCTCGATCACACAGCAGCTCAGCTGGACCAAGCGCTCCGCTGCTGCCCTTCCGAGCAGGACTCCCTCTGCGCTGATCATGCTTGGACCGTATCGCGAGACCGCCTTTGCTGATGAGCGCGCGGAGTCGTCCAGGCGGTCCTTGCTGAGGAGCTACAGCCAAAGGAATTCAAGGGTTGAGGAGGAAGCTGGTGCCGGCGTCGGTGACGACGGTCGGTCGTAGCGGTCGCCAGCCCTTGATGAGCTTGGCAAGTTCGGCTTCGATGTCGACCGTGATGAACCCGAAGAAGTTGATGTTCTCGCGGTGGCCGAAGGCGATGAATGACAGCAACTCGTCGCGGATCTCGCGGCCCTGGGTGCGTAGCTCGCCGATCGCGACACCGTAGTACTCCGTTGTCCAGGTGATCACGGCGTTGGTGAGCACGGTCAGACACCATGCCTGCTCGGTCTGGTCACTGAAGTGCGGGCGGACGATGGTGCCCTGCTGGGCGTAGTGCAGGTCCCGGCGCAGGGCGTGCAGGCTCTCGCCCTTGTTGAGCTGCCGGGTGATCTTCCGCCGGTACACCGGGTCCGACAGGTAGCGGGCGGCATGCAGGGTCCAGCGCATCCGCCCCCACTCCTTCAGCGCCGCCGCCAGGGTGTTCTGCCGGGACGCCGCCGACCACTTCCCGACGATCAACGAGGCGGTCGCCTCCCCGAACTTCAGCGACCCGCCCATCCGCAGTAGGTCGGGGTAGCACTCAGTGATCAGGTCTTCGTTCCACCGGTCGGCCAGGAGCGGCCCGGCGTGCGGGTAGAGGGCGTTGGTGGAGCCCGGGTTGCCGACGCGCAGCATCGTGATCCGGCCCAGGTCCCGGATCCGCGGGGTGAGGGCCTTGCCGACCAGGTCGAACAGCCCGAAGTTCACCAGGGTGGCGCCGTGGGTGTCGGTGGCGTGCTCGGTGATCAGCAGATCGGTCTGGTTACCCAGGATCTCATCCAGGGTGAGGTGGCCCTCGCGGGTTGTGGGGACGATCTGCTGGGTGCCGTAGGTCGACCACTGGTCGGAGACGTGGGTGTAGGTCGACAGGACTTGGCCGCCGTGGATCGTCATGTTCCGGGCGGTCAGGGACTTCCCGCGGACCGGGAATCGCTGCCCGTCCGAGGACGACATGGTGCCGCCGCCGAACTTCTTGGCCAGCTCCAGCCCGTAGTGGTGGTTGACCAGCACGGTGTTGGCCTCCCGCAGGGTCTCCCCACGCACGTACCACTCCTGCGTCCAGGCGAGGGGGTCGTAGGGGACGCCGCACGCCTCCGACATCCGGGTCAAGCCGAGGTTCGTGGCGCCGGCGATGAAGTTCGTGCGGGCCTCCAGTTCGATCAACAGCGAGGCGATCGGCACGAACGGCAGCATCCCCGACAGCTCGTCGCGCAGCTGGCGCGCCTCGCCCGGGATGTCCTCGGCCGACAGCGGCGGGATGATCAACCGGCCGTTCTCGTCCAGCCTGACCGCGCCGGCATCGTTCGGTGCCGAGTTCGCCAGGGTCTGCTCCAGGTCCTCCATCGCCTGGTGGAACTCCTCCTTCACCTGCGCGATCGCGTCCGCCGCCGCGGCCGGTTTGCGGATCAGCTGGCAGAACTCCGCCCGCCGGGGCTCCCACTGCTCGGGGGTGAACAGGTAGGTGCCGGGGTCAGCGTACCGGCGCGACCCGGGCACGTATACGTCCCCGCTGCGCAGGCCGTCGCGCAGCACCAGCACGGTACACAGCTCCCAGTAGTGCCGGAACGCGGTGTCGTCGCCGTCCCGCTTGGCCTTGGCGAGGTAGTCGGCGTACCGGGCGGGCACGAACGACTTCGGAGCGCCGGCCGGGACCTTCCGGCCGCCGACCCGGTTCAGCTCCTTCAACCTCCCGACCGCGTCCATCAGGTCGGCGGTGCCGGGCCCGCCCTGGAAATCGATCACGTTCAGGACGTGTGGAGTGAACTGCCGCAGGTAGGTGTAGGACGCCTCCAGCGCCGACAGCCGACCGTGGTCGCGCGGCAGTGGCTTCCACGACACCGAGGCGACCTCGCGCAGCTTCTCCAACCCGATCTGAGTCCGCAGCAGCCCGCCGACCTTCTCATCCGGGATGCTCGGATCGTTCAGCACCGGCAGGATCACATCCATCAACAGCTGCCGGGCCTCGCCCTTCTTGGCCCGCTCCGCCAGCGCCGCGTCCGTCTTGGCCTTCGCGCGGGACTCGCGCGCCGACACCGCCTGGTCGAACAGCGCGATCACCTCGTCCAGCTGATCGACCGCCGACTGTGCCACCAACGCCAGCAGGATCGGGAACCGCCGCTCCCCGTGCCGCTCCAGGCCTTGCGCCGAGGAACGGCGGCCCAGCGTCGCCAGGAACCTGCGACGCTCCCGCGACAACGTCGAAACGTCGAGAGGTCCAGCTCGTGGGCGTCCATCCCGCGCAGGAACAGCAGCCGCTCGATCGCCGTCTTCACCGCCGCCGCGGTCGCCTCCACCGCCGGCGTCGTCAACCACGTCGACCGGGTCATCCCGATCTCGGGATCGACCGCCAGCAGACCGTCCAGATCACGGCGCATCCGCCCCGTCAGCATCGGCGCCACCCGCTCGGACGTCAGTGCCGTGGCCCCAGAGCGGGCCGTGCCGACCATCTCCATCAGCGTGACCACGCCCGGCCGCTCCACCTTCGCGCCGATCAGGTACTCCGCCGCCTGGTGGAACAGCAGGCTGGGCGTGTCGTGCTCCATAGCCCGATCCAGCAGGAACTGCTCCAGTTCCTTCAACGACTCCCCGCCGGTCGGCACCGGCTGCCATTCCAGATACTCCCGCACCAGCTTCAGATGATCGCTTCGGGTCTGCGCCCGATGCCCGTACTGGGACAGCACTCCGGGGAACACCGCCAGCTGGTTCGACAACCGCGTCATCGCCGCCTGCGGCACAGACCAGATGTCATCCGGCACGAACCCCAGCCACGGCAACGTGCACACTGGACGGCCAGCCCCATCCTCGCCGCAGGGCCCCGGCCGCCGCTCTTGCCGAGGTTGTCGATGAACCCCAGATCCTTCCGCGTCAGCGTGAAGTACCGGATCAGCTCCTCCCTGCCGATGTCCGGATACGACCGCAGCCGCTCCATCTGCTCATCAGTGAAGAACCGAGTCGCCAACCCACAAACCCCAACGAACGCATCGAAAACGGTACGAACCGTAACGGCAAACGATCACCGTCGTCCCCGAATCCCGGAGGATTCACTGGTCACGGGTGGGTTCGTTGGATTCTCCGCCGTTGCTGTCCGACGGGCCCCGCCGTCGCCGTCGAGGGCCGTTCCGGGGCTTGAGTGCTCAGCCAGAGGCCGATCAGGGGGCCGAGAGCCCTGTTCATCGGGCGACGGCGGGCGGATCAACGAGCTCGAGACCCGGTGTTATCACAGGTCAGTGCCGGTTTCGTTGGATATTCGGCCAAGACTACGGGGACCCCTCCCAAGAAGGACAAGGCCGCCCGACGGCGCCGCCCCGAGCGGCGCGTGGCGTCCTCAGGCAGGCGGGCGCGGATGAGCCTGGAGACGGTCAGCACCGTGATGATGAACGCTTTGCCGGAGGTGTTGCCGCTGCTCGGGCTGGCCGGAGTGTGGCTGTGGAACGTCGCTGAAGACGGCGAAGGCGCCGCCTACTGCGTGGACGGCTGCCTGACGTTGCACCACGCCCTGGCCGAGTACGGCATCGACTCACGGGTGGAGGCGGTGATCCTCGACCTGGAGGGCAACGGCACGCACACCCGGTACGGCGGCGACGGCCCCAACTACAACCCCAACGGCACCTTCAACGGACACGCCGTGCTGATCGTCCCTGCGCGGCCAACCGTCTGCTGGACCCGACCTTGCAGCAGTACCGCGAGGTTCCCGACACCGAGGCGGCCACGCTCCCGCTCGTGCTCAAGCTTGATGGGGCGAGCCTCGGGCCGGGGGCGATTGAGGTGGCTCGCAGCGATCACCGGGTGCGTTATCACCCCGTGCCGGAACACCTGCGCGAGGCTTGGCGCAACGCCAAGATCACCGCGAACGAGGACGTCTATCGATGGGCGGGCGCCAACCTCGCGGCGAACGTGTTCGACATGCTGCGCAGCAAATTCTTCCGCGACGCCACCCTTGCCTCGCCCTATCCCCGCTTGCATCGCCTGGTGCAGGCGCTGGGCGAGGCCGAGACGGTCGCCGACAGGCAGGGGGGCTACCGGTTCCGCCGAGCCGGGGCTGCCGGTGAGGTTCGCCTGGCCGACATCCCCTGACCCGTCGCGGTACACAGCAGATGCAGGTCTCGACAACGAGTCCGACCTACCGGTGTCCGCTCGTCAGCTCTGGTGGTGCCGAATGCTCAGGTGCGCCGCCAGCGCCTCGATGTGGGCGGGGTCGGCGGCCGGCTGCAGCGCGGGGAAGTGCCGATTGAAGTACCCGTCGCTGATCGCCCGCATCGGCAGTACGGGGCCGCCCTTGCCGGGAGTGGAACACAGGGCGTGCTGGATGCTGGGATCCAGCAGCGTGGTGTCGGGGACGATCCATGCCGTGCCGCCCTGGATGCCGCCGGTGAGCCGGTAGATGATGCCACCGCGGGAGTAGGAGCGTCGATCATCAAGCCACCTCTGCGGCACCAGGGTGCCGTCGGGCTTGAGGAGAGCCCCCTTGCCGTCCTGGTCGAGCCCCAGCGTTCCGGCGCCGCATCCCTTGGCGTCGATGACGAGCCAGGTGGCGCCGGTCAGCACGACGTGGTCGATGTTGGCGCTGCCCAGGCTGAGCGGTTTCATCCCCGCGCCGCGCACCTGGTCGAACCTCTCCAGGTCGTGGAAGAGGTGGAAGTGCTCGGGGCGGGTGTTCAGCCATTGCTCCAGGGCCCGGGCCACCTGCCGTTCGTGAAAGGCGCCTCGCCGTGCGTCCGAGCCGTACTTCGCACCGCCGGAATCGCTCAGGCTCCAGCCTGGCGTCCCATGCACGGTCACACTCATCGACACACCCCCATCGGGACCTTCGAGAGTTGGGTGAGTTGGCCCCGACGTTACCGGCCGACACCGGCTTCATGGCGGCCGTTCTCTCACCTTTCGAAGGATCCACTCCCGCCGTGTGGCGGCGTGCCGGATCGGCGCGGTCACTGCAGCGCGACCGGCATGGGTTTGTTGCTCGCCAGCGCCCGCCGTGTGGGCGACGAATCATGCGCCCTCCGCAGCGAGGGCCGGTCTGCTTGCGCGTGGGCCTGGTGTACAGCACGGACCTTGTCAGCCAGGCGCTGGAGCCCGTCGTCATCGAGCATGCCGCCCGCCCAGCCGCCGCCGGTGGGCGTGGAAGCCTCCAAGGCGGCGGCCTTGACCGGCCGCCCCTCCGGGGACATCCGTGCCAGCATCTCCAGGGCCAGGTGGCCGTTGGGCGCCGTGGTGTGCACGATGAAGGTGCCGTCAGGGCGTAGGACGCGCTTCGGGCGGTCAGAGGCCGTACAGATACCGATCCCGTGTTCTCCTGGAGGCTTACGCCCCCCATCTATGTAGAGGAACGCGCGTGCAGAAAATGTCCCCTGCTGCAGAACGGCTTGTCCGGCTCCAGCTGGAGGACGGCCCGGGACCACGGCGCGGCCGAGGCGCCGACCCGGCCGGTCGGCCGACCCAAGGCCGACTCACACAACAAGAAGATCGGGGAAGCTGAAGTACTGCCCGGCCTTCCCCTGCCGGTTTGGCTCGATCGAGGACGCTCGCGTCTTACGCCAGGAGTTCTACGCCTGGTACAACCACGATCACTACCACTCCGGGATCGGCTATCACCTTCCCGCCGACGTGCACTACGGCAAGGCCGGCATGGTCCGCGATCGGCGTGTCCACGTCCTGGCCACCGCCCAGGCCGCCTGTCCCGAGCGATTCGCCTCCGGTGGCACACCCACCCCGCCCGATCTGCCCGGACCGGCATGGATCAACAAACCCAACGACCTGGACCAGAAGGGCGAACAAGAAAAGCTGACACGGAATTAGACCAGTTCAGCTGCCTTGATCAAATTGACAGGTTCCGCGTCGACCTTCTTACTTGCGCGGAGCAGGCTGGCCTGAGCCGGACGCTGACGTGCCTTGACAGCACCCTTCCGGATGAAAGGCTGAGGTTCTTCTTTCTGGTCAAGGAGGACCACGATGACCGCGACGCCCCCCGAAGCTCTCACCTCAGACCCCGCGGCACCGCAGATCGCACAGTCGCTGGCAGAGATCCGCGCCAAGGGCACGGGCCTGTTCTCCCAGGCGCTGGTGATGGCCAACGGAGACCTCTCCTTCGACGAGGCGCACAGCTACAAGACCCCGGTCGCGGGAGCGCGTTCCGGGGGGACGACACGCTACTCCCTGACGGATACCAAAGACGCCAGCCGCAGCTACCAGGGACGCGTCGACAAGGCGCAGGCGCGCATGTCCAAACAGGACAGCGAGGTCGCCGTCCTGCAGGAAGCCTGGGACTGGATCGAGGCGCTTCATTCCTCGTTCCCTCATGACGCCCACATCCGGGTCGTGGTGGTCGGCAACATCGGGCCGTGCACCGGATGCAAGGCCCGCCTGAAGCTGTTCCGGCAGGACCTCATCGGCGTGTTCGGACCCGGGCGGGTGATCGTGGAAAGCGTCTACGACACCAGCCAGATGTTCATCACGAAGAACTACGAAGAGAAGTACGAAGACTACGAGACGGGGGCCACGAGCACGGTCTCGACGACCTACGGATACGAGGGCGCGACGGTGGAGGCCTACCAGCCGCCGGGTGCTCCGCAGAGCGTGTCGTACTGGCTGTACCAGGTGGGGTAGGTGGTCCCGGGGCAGTACGCTGCCGAGCTCGTCGGCATGGTGATCACGCCACCCACGACGCTTGGCCCTTTGAGCTGCAGCGAGGTCTTCCCCAGCGCCCGCGCCACGGAGGGGGCCTGATGGTAGCGGCACAGAAAACAACGGATATGCAGGTCAGCGGCCTCTCTTCCGGGCTGTACTCGAAGACCCTTACAAGGGGTTCCGGTAGTAATGGGCTTTCCCTCGTAACGTAGAGACATCGCCATAAGGGGGAAACGGCGACGACAGCTTGAACCCGAGGAGTGCACCGTCAAGCACTTCCGGGCAGCGTGTGAGCGGATGGGCGTTGCCCAGTCAATGGGCCTGGTCGGCTCCTCCCCCGACGACGACGCCGCCGAATCGCTGTTCTCCAGCCCTGGAAGCGGACACGGTCAGTTACTCCCGGCTAATGCTGGTAGTAGCCACACCACACGGCAGACCACTAAAAAACGGCAGGCAACACCACACAACAGAATCACGGGGTGCTCCTGTCCTGGCGAGGGCATAGAAAGTGCTTGACCCGCCCCGCCCGGGGCGTATGGTCCGATCAGGAACGTTTCTTACCGGTTCGCCGGTGAGGTGGTCACGCTGGGGGTGTAGCCGGACTGCTCGTCAACGAGTGGCGCGACAAGGTGCAGCGCATGCCAAACGCCAGCCGGTGGGTGACGCGGGACCCGATCACTGGAGAGATACGACATCGACGCCGGTAACCATTCATTGACCAGCCCTATGGGGTGCGTACAACGGATTGTCGTCGGCCGCACGGATGATCTCCCGGCGTGGTTACTCACCGGCATGTTCCGCCTCCGCTACGAGGTGTTCTACGAACGCCTCCGCTGGGACGTCGACAGCCTCCACGGAATGGAGCGAGATTCCTACGACGACTGCGATCCGGTCTATGTGATCAGCCATGGGGAGGTCTGCCGGGAGGTCACAGGGTGCTGTCGGCTCCTGCCCACCGACGGTCCTTATATGATCCCCGACGTCTTCTCCGAGACGCTGCGCGGCGCCCCTGCTCCTCGTGATCCGAGCATCTGGGAGCTCAGCCGCCTGGCCACTGGCCGGGCCTGGCCCCGCACTACGGCAGCGGGTTTCGGCACGCTTGCCCTTGCGCTGCTCCGGGACGCGTTTCGCTGGGTTGATCGGTACGGTGACACGGTGGTCGCGGTCTCAGGCGTGGCCCTGGAACGGCGCCTGCATGTCATGGGTGTTCCCACCCGGCGTTTCGGTGACGGCAGGGCGACGCGCCTTGGCCGGCTTCTGTGTTCCGCTTATGCCGTCTCAACCCAGGCCTTCCTTGAGAACGCGCCTGCCGCGCCAACGGCGGCGACGATTCCCTGCCAGGACGAGTCCTAGGTAGTACTTCGTTAGGTTGGTTCGGGTGGGTGGTGTTCTGGCCGTTCTGCGGCGGTTATGTCGCGGTGGCAGCTGGGGCACGTGCCGGTCCATCCCCCGTTCCGATGCATGGCGGCGCAACCCGGCCTGGCTCACACTGGTCGACAAGGCGTACCTGATCGCCGACCACCCCAATTCGAATGAGCCGCAGACCTCAGCGGAGTGATCAGTGCGCGTGACGCTCGCATTAGTGGCCCGTCTTTCTCTTAGAGGTCGTCTCATTTGGCCAGGTTGCTATAACAAATCGCGCAGCGAGTGGTTGGCCCACATTCTTGCCCCGCTCCACTCGGTCACCCTCCGGGGCGCCGCCACGCAGGTGCGGACATTCAGACGGACGGGGAAGTACGGGCACGGTGGATGTCAGCGGCGGGGTAGGTGGCCGTCCTGGTCTCGCCGAGCAGCCTGCCGTAGAAGTCGTTCATGACAGCGGCGACAAGCGCGTGGCGCCTGACGATCGCCGCGACAGGCTCCGGGACGCCCGAGAGAAAGTCGCCTCTTGCGCATCGCCGTACGAGATCGAGGAGCTCCGCCCGCCCGGCCGGGCGGCTCAGGGCGATCAGCAACTGGTTGACCAGCTCCCTGGCCACGTAGGACTCGTCGTGGCCGGCGTTCAGCTGGAGAAAGGCACGCTCGGCGGTCGAAAGCTCGAACCGCGAGGAGGCCGCGAGGCCGAAGTCGGTGAAGTAAATGCGGCGGCCGTCAGTGAGGATGTTGCCGAAATGCGCATCGAAGTGAAGCAGCCCGTTCGCGTTCATGAAGCAGACCCCGGCAACCAGTTCCCCCTCCAGCAGCGAGCACGCCGCTTCGGCAGCGTCCCCGCCACGGGCGGCCTGCGCTTCCAGCCACCGGCTCACGTCCTCCTGGATGTACTCCAGGAACAGCACGACGGCCGCCGACGCACTTGCGAGCGCTTCTAGTCGCGCGCGCACTGCCGGGGACGACTCCCAGTACGCCGCGGCCTCCTCCAACTCCGCCCGCTCTCCGGCCGTCGGCGTCCGGACCGGCTCCGCCAGTACTCGCCAGTGGTGCAGCAGCGGGAAGCCCTCGTAGCGCCCGCCGACCACCCAGCCGGTTGTCATGACATGCGCTGCCAGCTCGCGCCACGCGCCGAAGCCCGACCCGGATCCGAGCCCGTAGTGGCAGAACGCGGGAAGCCTGAATACGTTCGCCGTGGAGCCGGTGTTCTCCGGACATCTCTCCAGGTCAGTGAGGGGAACGCGCTTGACGAAGACCCGCTTGCCTTCGATCTCCAGCAGTGCCGTGGCACCGCCGACGCCGGTGCCACGGTGTGGTGCGGCCTCCACAAGTTCGGCGAGACGCCGGTCGCTGAACAGCGCTAGGGCGGTAGAGACCGAGCCGTGGCGGGCCAGGCGGGCGGCTCGGGACATGTCCGGGCTGTTCGGGGGCGATCCGGTCATGATGTACCTCATTTCATGATCGTCATGGCGAGACTATCGTGTGTCTGCCCGGAAGCGATCGGCCATTTCGGTCGTTGGATCTTCCGTGGATGCGTTCCTTCAGCCGCTGGTGCCGGACGAGTTGTGGGAGCTGTTTCAGCGGGTGGTCCCCCGGCACCCACCTGACCGCAAGGAGGCGGACGGCGGCGGGCCGAAGACCGCCTGATCCTGGCCAGGATCATCTTCGTGGCCATACCGGCTGCACCTGGCGGCAGCTGCCACCGATCTTTGGCGCGTCTTGGCAGACTGCGCATCGCCGCTTCGCCGAGTGGAGTGCCGCACGGGGGTGATCCAAGCTGTATCGGGTCATGCTGGATGAGCTCGGTTCCCGCGGCGAACTGGACTGGTCGCGGTGCGTGATCGACTCGGTCAGCGTTGGGGCGGCCGAAGGGGGGATCTGACAGGCCCGAATCCTGTCGATCGCGGCAAGAAAGGGCCGAAGATCCATCTCATCGCTGAGCGGACCGGATTGCCGCTGTCTGTCGCTATCAGTGCGGCCAATACCCACGACAGCCAGGCCTTGGAGCCGTTGGTGCGCAGCATCCCACCGATCCGCTCGCGCCGCGGACCGCGCCGACGACGGCCTGGCGAACTCCACGGCGACAAGGGCTACGACTACCCACACCTACGGGCTTTCTTACGTGGGCGCGGCATCACCCCTCGCATCGCGCGCCGTGGAATCGAGTCCAGCCAACGACTGGGGCGCCATCGCTGGGTCGTCGAACGAACCGTCTCCTGGCTGGCCGGCTGTCGTCGGCTCCACCGTCGCTATGAGCGGCGAGCCGAGCACTCAGCTCCTTCGTCGCCATCGCCGCTGCTCTCATCTGCTATCGCCGACTCACCAAATGAGACGACGTCTAAGGAGGGGCAGCTCACGGAATTCGGGCCAGAGCCAGGATTCAGACGTCGTTGACAAGGATGTCGTGGAGGGGGCAGGAGGTCTCGCAGGGCGCTTCGAGACCCGTTGCGAACCTGAACGCCCCGAGCGCCCGGATCGGTCGCGCGCTCGGTCTGCGGTCTGGTTCGCATCACGACGGTGTTGAGCAGGTGGGATCGGGCGCCGATGAGAAATGGCGCCGACAGTCGTCTAAGTAGACGTCCGATGAAAACGCGCTGCGCGCATCAAGGGAGAGCAACGAGATGAGACCACTTCGATACTCGATCAACGTCACGCTCGACGGCTGCTGCCATCACGAGGCAGGGCTCCCCCCGAACGAGGAGTCGATGCGTTACTGGACCGCTGAGATGGAGCGAGCCGATGCCCTGCTGTTCGGCCGGGTGACCTACGAGATGATGGAGTCGGCGTGGCGGAAGCCGGCCACGGGCACGTGGCCTGACTGGATGGATGAGTGGCAGATCCCGTTCGCCGAGACCATCGACCGGGCGAAGAAGTACGTCGTGTCGAGCACGCTGAGCGCGGTCGATTGGAATGCCGAGCTGGTGCGAGGCGACTTCGGGCAAGCGGTTCAGCGGCTCAAGCAGGAGTCAGGCGAGGGCCTGTGGGTGGGTGGCGTGACGCTCCCCCAGGCGTTGGCGGATCTGGGACTGATCGACGAGTACGAGTTCCTTGTGCAGCCGGTCCTTGCCGGACACGGGCCGACGTTGCTCGCCGGTCTGCGCGAGCGCATCCAGCTCGAGCCCGTGGACCGCCGCGAGTTCCGGTCGGGGGCGGTCGCCCTGCGATACCGGCCCACGCGAGTCACGGCTTGACGTGATTCATCCGGGCACGTTGGCCGCTCCCTCGCGACGGAACGACGGCCCGGAGTCGCGTTGGCCGCGCTGGCCGTGCCCCCGAACGCGCGGACATATCGACGGGGGACATCGCCCCGAGGTGCCGGTAGCGGACAGGGCAAACGTTGCGAATCGCCGTATAGGGGCATGAGACGCATCCGAACGGAAAGTCATGGTAAGCCGCTCAACTCCGCTCTGCTAGCGGGACTTTTCGTTCCGATGCGCGTCATGCCCCTTGAAATCCCAGAGTTCCCGCGAACCCAAAGGTCGAGTCCAGGCTGTTGGGGTGGTCTGGGAGGTTGCGCACCCTTGGGTTCGCCGGAACCCAAGGCCGTCTACGGTCAGCCGTTCCCGGAGCGGCACCGGGCGGCGCCCCAAGGCCTGGCGACGCGAGACCACGCCGGCCCGGCGAGCAGTCAAGGCGCCTAAGTCGGTGTACGGCGCCAACCCCCGCGTGAGCAGGCATCCTCTGCCAGGGCGGCGCCCAGCAGCGGACCGAGTCATCCCCGACCGGGACCGACACATGACTCCTCGGCTTCACCACCACTACAAAAACCTCAACGAAGAGGAAGAGGTTTCACCGATCCCGAGACCCCTTCAACCGTCAAAGCGACGTGCTCTGCACGAAGAATGCCCAGGTCCTGGAGCTATGGCCACGATGGAGGGCTCAGGGAACTGTGGGGTTATCCCTTAATAAGGCGGAGTTCCGTGTCGATGCCGTGCATGGCAGGGCTCCAGCCGAGTTCCTTGCCCGCGGCGGCGCCGGACAGGCGCTGGGAGTAGGTGAGGGCCTCGGCGAACGGCCCCATGGCGGCCAGGGCGGCCTGGAGGGGGAGGGAGGCAACGGCCCCACCGGCGCCGAGGGCATGGCTCGCCCGCACGGCGAAGTCGCGGTAGGACAGGGACTCCCCGTTCGTCGCGAGGTACAGTGCGCCGGCCGGTGCCGTCCGCACCGCCCGGACGCACAGCTCCGCCAGGTCGTCGACGTGGACGAAGGCCAGCAGGTTGTCGCCGTCACCGACGTGGTGCACCTGTCCGGAGGTGCTGACGTCGGCGAGAAGCGATTCCGCGATGAAACCGCTGGCGCGTCCGTACACCATGGGGGCGCGCACGACCACCGACCGGACACCTGCTTGGGAGGAGCGGCGGATCTCGGCTTCGAGGGCGGAGCGCCAAGCGAGGAAGACCGGCGGGTCATCAGGCGTGTCGACGTCGACCTCGGTAGCCGAGCCGGTGTCACCGGTGCCCAGCGACCCCGTCACGTAGAGGAACGCCTTCTCACTGCCAGCCAGACGGGCGAGCACCGCCCGGACGGCGGCGGTGTCCGTTTCGCGGAACGTGTCAAGGTCGAACGCCCGCCAGGCGAAGATCACCGCGTCGGCTTCCACGGCCCGATCGATCCACCGCTCGATGTCCCCGACCTCACCCAGATAAGCCCGCACGCCCTTCCTGCCTAGGGCCTCCGTCGCCTTGGCCGACCTGGCGAGTCCGACGACCTCGTGACCCTGCCCGACGAGCCTGTCGGCGATCGCGCCACCGATGTATCCGCTGGCGCCGACGATGAAGACTTTCACCCGAATCCCTTACCTCAGAGGAGACCATACGAGCGGCGGGCCTCGCTCCTCGCGGAGCGGCCGTCTCCGCGACCTGGCCCCGTCCGGAACAGACCGGCCCACCTCCCGTGAGGTTAGAACCTTGACGCCGGTGTCAAAGCAAATCGGGCGATGGAGCGTGGCGGCGCGGCAGCGGCGAGAAGGTCGCCCGGTGGCGACCGGACCCGAATCGGCATGCCACCTCCCGTGGGGCTCACACAGCCGATAATCCCGATACCGGGCGGATGTGCGCCCGATCCGGCTGTGTCAAACAGCTGGAGCCCACCGGCCGGCGCAGCGGCCGCCCGGCCTGTACCTCGCCACGCTGGGCGCCCCGATGCCACCGCTGGAGGACCTGATGGCACCCCCGGCATCCTGGTCGACGACTGCCTCCCAATCCTGGCCAAAGAGGCTGCCCCAGGGGGTTCCCGAGCGGCCCTCCGCTCCCGAACGTGTCCCCAGCCGCCAGGTAGCGATGTGCGGTTCAGTTGGTCCAGCGAGCTGGAGGGAACCCGTACGTATGAAAAATCGATTGCCTGTGGTGCTCGTACGGATGATCCTGGATGGATGGATCTTGAGCGCGCTGCGCGGGACTGGCGGGCCGATGGCTTCGTGATCCTCCCGGGGTTCATCCCTGCAGAGGAGTTGACAGCGGCGGTGAGCGAACTGGGTTTGCTTTTCCCCTCCGCCGAGGGCTTTCATGACGGCACCGACCCGCGCCGCGTCCGCTTCATCGGCGACGAGTTCGCCGGGATCGACACCTTCCCGTTCGCCAGCACCGAGATCAGCCTGCTGACAGTGAACCATCGCATCCTGGCGCTCGCCCAGGTGCTGCTGGATGACAGCGACGTCCATATCTACACGGCCGAGGCCTGGGCGAAGTACACCGGTGCCTGCGACTACGACCAGGACCTGCACCGCGACTACCTCAACCACACCTTGCTGGTCCCCAGCACGGCACCCGGCTGTCTGCAGGTGGAGATGTTCGTCTTCCTGGCCGACGTCCCCGAGGAACTCGGGCCGCCGCATCTGCTCTCACGTAGGCACACCGTGGACGTCCCCGCCGTCCCGAACTGGTTCCTGCGGCCGGGACAGCACAGCGCATGGCGATTCAACGACGACAGCGGCAGCCCACAGATGTATGGGGCCGAGGTCTCTGGTGCGGGGCCCGCCGGAACGGTCATCGCCTTCGAGTCCGGCACCTTCCACCGAGGCACTCAACTAACAGCACCTCGCGGCGCCCGCTACAGCATGCACCTGGGCTTCCGGCCATCCAGCCTCTCGTGGGGGCAACGTGTGGGATGGGCAGCGCGCAGCTTCGAACGAGAATGGGTCGACTTCGTCCACCGCGCTACACCTCGCCAACTCCAAGCCTTCGGGTTTCCCCCACCAGGGCATTCTTATTGGACTGCGCAGACGCTGGCCGGCATGGCACTGCGGTATCCGGAACTTGACCTCACGCCATGGTCGGCCTCCGCTCCCGCAACACGCAGGTCTTGATTTGCTTCTGTGCCTTCGCGAAGGCTGTCGGGATTAGAAGGTTTCCCGACAGGCGGCCCAGAGGCACCTGTAAACCGGATTCCCGGGGATGAAACACCACGCCAGGCGGCCTGGTTCGGGCGCTGATTGACGACAGTATTTTCCGACAGGTAGAAGGGGGCTTCGTCCTTCTTGAGGAGCGCCGGTGCGGATCGTCTACTCCCGCTCGTCCACCGCGACCCAGTCGCTGCTGCGGCAGCGGCACATCCTCACCGAGGCCGGGTTGCTGGTCCGGGCCGAGGGCGTCGCGGCGGGGTTCCACCCGGCCGAGGGTGTGCTGCTGTTTGAGGACCCGGCGACCACCTCCAAGGTTCCCGCGCTGGAGCGGCCCGCGTTCGCCAAGGTTGCCGCTGCTGCGCATCCCGGCGACACCCTCACGGTGTCGGAGCTGTTCCGGCTCTGCCGCGACCTGGTCGACATCCACACCGTCCGCGGCTGGTGCCAGGCCCGCGGCGTAGTGCTGCGGGTCCTGTCCGGGCCGCTGTCGAACTTCCACGACCTGGCCGCCAACGACGCCACCACCGACCTGATCATCAACGTGATCACCGCTGTGGGGCAGTTCCAGCGCGACCTGCAGAACGATCTGACCGCCGAGGGGATCGCCGCGGCCGAGGCCGAAGGCCGCTACCGCGGGCGGCCGGCCGCGCTGACCGGCGCACGCATCGAGGAGGTGCGGTCGGCGTTCACCCACCAGGGCGCCTCGATCGCGGCGCTCGCACGTGCGCAGGGGGTGAGTCGGGCCGCGGTCCGGACCGCGCTGGCCGGGCTGCTGCCCGACTAGCCGGCTTCGTCCCCTGGATCATCCTGATCGAGGGGACGAAGCCGATCAGGCCGCGAGGCCGAGGTCGAGGTGGCGGCCCATGTCGATGTCGATCGTGCCGTAGAGGTTGGCGTTGGACCAGAACAGCGGGGACAAGCCGCGTTTGTCGGCCTCGGTCAGCTTCTGCTGCCAGGTGGGGTCCTTCAGGACGGACTGGACGAGCAGGGTGTTGATGAACACCAGCGCGGACTGAAGCAGGTGCAGGCTGAGCATGGAGACCTCCTGGTGCTCCTTGTCGCTGCCCGGGAGGGTGCCGGCGCTGCCGTAGAACAGGTCGGTGTTGGCCGAATTCCAGTTCTCCACGACCTGCAGGCCCTCGTGGATCTCGCGGCGCAGTTCCTGAGCGGCGATGTACTCGGCGACGAAGATGCTCTTGACGGCCTTGCCGAGTTCCTCGATGGTCTTGTAGGTGGGGTGCTTGGGGCCGCCGCGGGTGAAGCGTCGCAGCACCTGCTCGGCCTCGGCCGTGCCCAGCCGCAGGGCGGTGGCGTACTTGACCATCTGGTCATACTGCTGAGCGATGATCTCCCAGTCGATCGACTTGTCGGCCACCATGCCCGTCAGGCAGGACGGGACCTGGTCATCGGCGTCGGCCTTCACGAGCTTCTGATGGGCGATCCTCTTGATTCGCGGCAGCAGCTTGAACCCCAGCAGGTGGGAGAACGCGAACCCGACCAGGGACTGGCCGTGGCTGTCGGTGTACTGGCGGTCGATGGTGGCGTCGGTGCAGTGCCGCAGCACGCCCTCCATCATCGCGGCGACCTCGGAGGCGTTGCAGGACCGTAGCTGGGAGTAGACGCACACCGACTTGCGGTCCACGTGCCAGTAGATCATGACGCCGTGGCCGCCGTAGCGGGCGTGGTACTCGGTCATCAGGTTCGACGACCAGGACCCGAACTTCTTCGAGTCCGACGCGCACGCGGTGCCGTTGCCCCACCACAGCGGGTCCCGCATCCTCAGGGTGGCGTTCACCAGGGTCGCGATCGCCGCTCGCAAGTTGTCGCGGTTGACGAACAGGTGCCTTGTTGCGCGCAGCGCGGCCTCGGTCTCGCCGTGGCGGCCACCGTCGGCGACCCGTTTGATCCCCACATTGGTGCCGAGCGCGTACAGCACCAGCAGCAGCCGTTTGCGGATCACCTCCCGCGGGGTCGCCTCCCGGGTCGCGACCGTGGTGAACGCGTCGGTGAAGTCGGTGACGAAGTCGGACTCCTTCAGGAAGTCCAGCAGATCGATGATCCCCCAGCGGGCGGCGACCTCGGTGTGCAGCGCCCGCAGGTTCTCCGGCACCTTCAGCTTGCCCAGGTCAGGGATGTGCCAGCGCGGCTCACCGCGGTGCGTCTTCACCTTCGTGCCGCCGGAGCGGTTCTTGCGGACCGCCTCCCCGCACGCCGCCATCGAGGCGCGCATCGCCTCCTTCAACGTCTCGATGAACACACTGCTGTCCAGCGGCTGGCGCATGTTCTCGTAGTGGACGTCCCGGTTGTCCTCGAAATTGGTCGGCAAGTCCTCCTCGGGATTGCGCCAGCGGCGGGCGCCGGCGACGTAGATCTCGCGGCGGCGCAACGCGTCCTTCAACGACACGATCACGCACAATTCGTAGGAGGCCCGCTCGATGACCACGTTCTCGTCGACGACCGCCTCCAGCCAGCCATCCGGAACCACCCCATGGATGGGGACGTTCTCGGATGCGTCGTAGTGGCGGGTGGTGTTCGGGATGTCGGCGTAGCGCTGCAGCAGGTCCACGGCATCCATCACCGGCCGGTAGGCGGTGTTGTTGCACTTGAACTCGATCGCGGCCAGCAGCTTGGGCAGCATCCGCCGGTAGTAGGAGGTGTAGGAACTGGTCAGCACCGTCCGCACCCGGGCCTTGTAGGCCCTGGCGTCCGCCTTCGCTTCCGCCACCAGCGCCCGCAGCGTGTTCTCCCCGCCCGGCACCGCCGGGAACACCACCTGCCGGACCGTGCCCTCCGGTGCCCGCAACGACGCCTCGGCGATCGAGAACAGCTTCTCGGTCTTGCGGTGCACCTTCTTGGCCTCGGCCTCGATCGCCCGCTCGACCTTCCGCTCCGCCCGAGTATTGATCTTCGACACCAGGCCGATGAACAGATCGACCAGTGCGTCCGTGATCTCCGTCGTCCGCGACCACGCCAACGCGGCCACCAACGTCAACCGGACCGGCGGCTGGTTCGCCGCGAAGTCCGATGGGTGCGAGGCCATCGCCCTCGCCCGCCAGGAGGCCACCAGCCGATCCGAATACCCGCCGAACAGATCCACCGCCAGCCCCAGAGCCTTCGCCCGCCGTAGCTTGACGATCTCCTCCAGCAGCGTCTCCAGCCCCAACCGGCCCGGGTCGGACTTCAACTCCAACAAGAACCCGTCCTCACCCGTGGCCAGCTCCCACAGCGACCGCGCCGAGTTCGCCGACAATCCATTCAGCACATGCAGGCAGAACTCCCGCTCGAACCGCGCCCTGCCTGCACCCACGATCCGCTCCAGCCGACCCGGCGGCTCGATCTTCGAGGTCCGGCAGCGGGCCAGCAGCGCCGCTCGCAGCCCTTCGTCCGTGAACACCATCGGGCAGATCTTGTCCGCCAGCCATTCGGCCAGTACATCCTCATCCGCCCGGGTCGACTCCCGAAACCCCAGCGCGTCCCGCACCTGGGCCCGGTGCCGCTCGATCGACCGGCCCGACCAGTCGTATTCCGCCAGCAACGCCGGCTCGACCTTCACCTGGCCGGCCACATAGTCCACCGCAGCCCTGGGCAGCTCACCCGCGTGCCGCGGGAACCGGCCCTCCTGCTCGAAGAACTTCAGCATCAGGCCGAACCCCAGACGGGTCGCCCCCGTCTTGTTCCCCACCAGCTCCCAGTCGCCGTCCAGCAGCGTTCACGCCGCGATCAGCTCCTCCGGCTCCCACTCCCGACGCACTCGAACCGCCCTCCACCCGACCGCCTCCCACACCAACACGATCAAGCGGAAACTCCACCCAACTAGCCACATTCACCGCACCGAAACGATCACGAACCGCAATCGTGACCTCTCACTCCTCTACCTAGCGGCTGGGGACATGTTCGGGAGCGGAGGGCCGAGCAGAACGACTCGTCCGTGGCGCGCGCCCTGGCCGTCGCCCTGCATGTGGTCAGCCGCCACGCCGACCGGGTCGGTGCGGAGCTCAACGCCTCCTCGCTCGGCGGCGCCGCAGCCGAGAGCCCGTAGCCGCGCTGCTCGCCCGGGGCTTTAAGAGAGCGGCGTTGATCAGGCGAAGCATTGGCAGAGCTCAAGATGGGTCACTAACGTCCCAGGTCAGAACAGGTTTGGCGGGTGGTGACACATTCGTTGGCGGCGTCAGCCCTGCTGGCGACGTTTCAGACCGCCGCCCCCGGGGCGGCATCGTAGGGCAGGGACGCCGATGCCTACCCTCGCCCCGAGGGTTGTTGCCCAACACAGAAACTGCCCCTGACCTGCTTGATCGGTGCGCGCGGCAGGCCGTTGGCCCGGGGCGACCCGCTGGTGATCATGCCTTAGATCGGTGAGACGAATCATCGGATACCTCAGCTTGGATGAGACTGCCTCAGATGGAATGAGACAGGACGGCCCGGAACACCGGCGCCGAACATCGGCCTGCTGTTCGGCGCCAGACGGACTCGCCGGTCGACGACTGTCCGAGTCCTGCCCGGATATCCGGATCACAGGGAGCTGGAGCGCTGAGCGGCGCTCTGCTGGCCACACGAGTACGGACATCCTTTGACACTGGCCCTGCGCTGTTCGTCCGCCAGCGACCCTCTCGGCGAGTCGGTTTCGCGTCGACACGTCATATGATCATGGACTTCTCGTGCCGGGGCGCCGCGCGCACCGCCGTACCGCGATCGACATCGCCCCATGGGCAGAGCAGCGTCGAGAACCGGGACACGGGAATCGATCAGTGGCGTAGTTCAGCGATGTCGCTGAAACCTGTGCCAGCAACGTCGCCCGAAGGATCCGGGCGATGGACCTCCCCCAGGGAGGCGAGGGTGGCGCCGTTCGCGGTTCGTTCCAGGGAGTCGGTGCCCTCACCGACGAAGACCTCGAAGAGCCGCTCGTGGTCGAGCGCGGTCGTGACGAACGTCCCGCTGCCCGCCGCCGGCAGCGCACCCCATCCGCCTTCCTCCCGGACCATCTCGACCTCGGCCCACGTGGCGATGGCGCGGTCGATGGCCACGCAGGCCGCGGTGGGGTCGTGCAGCAGCTTCCCCCCGGGCCGCTTGCGCAGGTAGTGCTTCATGCCGGCGAATATCAGGGCGAGCCCGGCGGTGCGGTCGCGATGTGGTCGCAACCGCTCGTGGAACTCGCCGTCGTAGGCGACGCCGTGAGTGACGTTCTTGGACACCAGCTCGCGCAGTGCGATCCCGGTCGAGGACAGAGCGAGCAGGGCCGCCCGGGGCTCACCGTTGAAGTTGAACGTCGGGCATACGGTGCGGCCCTCGAACTTCGTCAACCGGTGCTCGGGCGGCACGACGTTGTCGCCCGCGAACCCGCCCTGGGCCACCCACCGGCTCAGACTCACTCCCGGATACGTCTCGAGGAACCGCCGGAGGTTGTGCAGGGGCCCGCCGGTGAGGAGCGTGGCCCCGGGGTGACACTGTAAGGTCTCGGCGATGACGTCGGCGGGCGGGGCGTCCGGCTGGGCCTCGGGAGGGGTGCCGAGCCAGCGGTCATGGAAGCCCGACACATGGCTCTTACCCGTACCGGGATCGCTGGCGCCCACCGCGACATCGTCTCGCTCCAGCCGTCGCAGGACGTGCCGGACCAGTCCCACCTGCGTCGGCGACCCCGGAGTGACGGTGACCGCGCGCAGTCGTACGGCCGGATGGCCCGCGACCAGGCACAGGGTCAGTACGTCGTCGGGATCCTGGGTCTCCAGATCGAAGATCAGGTCTAGCATCGCGGAGATGTCCTTCCGTGAGTCCAGGCGAACCCTCCCGGAGCGTGCCGTGATCGTATTCATCCGCGACAAAGCGAAGCGACCGATTTAATCGGGTGTGCGGCTTCACCGGCCGCCGGGCGGACATCGAGGCATGGGGTCTGGGGGCCGGTCTCGGCCCGCGCCGGGATGGGGGTGGTCAGGGCTCCTCCGCTCCCTGAAGGCCCTGTTCTCGTACAGCTACCGCCAGGTGGCGTGTAGCGCCGAGTAATCAGTCGAGTCCTTCGAGGGTGGCCTCGCGGATGTTGTCGCGTTCGGTCTCGGCGAGGGCAGCGAAGAACGCGAACAGGATCCGGCCTGGGCCGGTGGGGTCGTAGATGCCGGGCAGGGGTCCGGCGAGCATCTCCAGGACCAGGCCGTGTGCGACGAGGTGGTCGGCGAGGGCGGTGAGTTCGGCGGCGTCGCGGCCGAGGCGTTTCATCTCGTTGACGGTGAAGATGACCCGGCAGTGCGGGGCGTGGGCCTTGATCTCGCGAGCCTGGGCGAGCGCGGCCTCGAACCGCGGGCGCACCCGTATCCGGGTGGAGATCTTCTCGGAGAAGACCTTGTCCCGGGGGATGCTGTCGCTGGTCGCGCCACCCTCGACCCGGCTTGGGTGAAATGTTTGCTCCAGAGCCGGTTCGTTCAGGTGGGCGATGTCAGGAAGGGCGATAGGTGGGCGCGTTCGCCTTGGGCGCTGAAGAGCGTGAGCAACTCCGCGGCCTGAGAGTCGGCGCTGCCGATCTGGTGCGGGATACGGGTGTCGAACTCCGCGGCTTCGCCAGGGCCTAGCTGGTATTCCTGGTCACCGAGGACGAGCCTGACATATCCGTTGAGTACGTAGAACCATTCGTACCCCTCATGGGTCTGCAGTGTCGTCGTAGCCGATTTCCCGGCCGGTGGATAGATCACTTTGTAGGCCTGGATGCCTCCGGGACGTCTGGTCAGCGGCACGACGGTGAAGCCGGATCGCCGCACTGGCCGCAGGTGGATACGTGGATCGCCGGTGGGCGGGGCCGCGACCAGTTCGTCGAGCGGGACGCCGTGCGCCCGCGCCAGCGGCAGCAGTTGCTCCAGTGTCGGGCGCAGTTTCCCGTTCTCGAGACGCGACAGCGTGCTTGCGGTCAGGCCGGTCTCTGCCGCCAAGGCGGCCAGCGAGATGTTCCGGGCCTGGCGTAGTGCGCGCAGGCGCGGGCCGACGCCCGCAAGGACGTCGTGCGACGTGACGTTCATGAACCCATGATGCGGATCCGCAACGTTTCTCGCAAATAGGCAACGCTGCTGGTCATGCTGGTAGCGGAGGTAAGTAACCAATGCTCACATCAGCAGCAACTTCGAGACCAGCAACACAGTGGTCGCGCACCGTCGCAGCCGTCACGGCCGCGCTCGTCCTGACGACAGCTTGTACGACCACCGGCGGCAGGGCGCAGAACACGACGTCGCAGCAAGCGAGCGCCACCGTCGCGGCAGGTTACGACGCGGCCACCCGGGATGACGCCCAGTTCAACCGTCAATTCAAGCACGAGACAGCCGACATCGACGGCGTGAAGATGCACTACGTCACCGGCGGCACCGGCGAGCCACTCGTCCTCCTGCACGGCTGGCCCCAGTCGTGGTACTCGTGGCGCGAGATCATGCCGGCGCTCGCCGAGAAATACACCGTGTATGCGCTTGATCTGCCGGGACTCGGCGACAGCGAGGGTGCGCCGTCCAGTTACGACAAGGCCACCCTGGCCCGCTACGTCCACCGGTTGCTCGCCGGCAAGCTGGGGCTGAACAAGATCAAGCTGGTCGGGCATGATCTCGGCGCCGGTGTGGCGTTCCAGTACGCCACACAGTTCCCGGACGAGGTTGTCAAGTACGCCCACCTCGACTATCCGATGCCCGGTCCCACCCTCAGCGCGAACGCCTACCGGCAGGCGAGCTGGCACATGTCATTCCACAACCAGGACGGGTTCCCCGAGCTGCTGGTCGACGACGACGTCCGTGACTACCTGTCTCTTTTCTACGGATATGTTGCCTATGGTGGGACCAGCTTCGGCGGGCCGGGCGCGAAGGCTCCCTTCACCGCACAACAGATTGACGAATACGCCCGCACAT
This sequence comes from Streptosporangium sp. NPDC049046, assembly GCF_040649155.1. Lineage (NCBI taxonomy): Bacteria > Bacillati > Actinomycetota > Actinomycetes > Streptosporangiales > Streptosporangiaceae > Streptosporangium > Streptosporangium sp. NPDC049046. The sequence goes on from NZ_JBEZEZ010000026.1 coordinate 91,407, forward strand.
ACCAGCGCCCGCAGGTCCTGACCGGTGGGTTTGAGCTTTACCGCACCCTGGACCAGGACGAACGGGACAACAAGGCTGCGAAGCCGATCACCATGCCGACGATGCTGCTGACAGCCGAAGGCACGCTCGACTTCACCCGCTCGACGGTCCAGCCCCTCATGTCCAACATCACCCGCGCTGTCGAGGTGCCCAAGGCCGGGCACTGGCTGATCAAGGAGAACCCAGAATTCGTCACCACCGAGCTGGTGAAATTCTTCGCGAGGGGGGCGGACCGATGACCGATGCACTCAATGCCGAGTCGTTCTGGGAACAGCACCACCGCGCCCGGCGCGGCGGCGGTACCGGGCACCCCAACCCGGTGTTGAAAGAGACAGCCGAGGCATTGCATCCCGGCGATGCCCTCGACCTGGGATGTGGCGCCGGCGGCGACACCATCTGGCTTGCCCGACATGGCTGGCAGGTCACCGCTGTGGATATCTCAAGCGCCGCCGTGGAACGGGTGCGTGCACGCTCCCGGCAACTCGGCATCGACGGCCGGGTGACCGGCGAACAGCACGATTTGGCCCGGAGCTTCCCCGACGGGCAGTTCGACCTGATCTCCGCGCAGTACCTTCACACTCCCTTCGCACTGGATCGCGCGCGAGTACTGCGTACCGCGGCGCACGCACTGCGCCCCGGCGGTCATCTCCTGATCGTCGACCACGGCTCGACCGCACCCTGGTCATGGAACAAAGATCCCGACACGCATTACCCCTCACCCGGCGAGACCGCAGCCGAGCTCGCCCTTGACCCGGCCCGGTGGTCCGTCGTACGCGCCGACATGCCGCACCGCCGGGCCACCGGACCGGGAGGCCAGACCGCCACCGTCACCGACAACGTTCTGCTCATCCAACGACATGATCGGAAAAGCTGATGCCGCCAACCACCCGAACCAGGAAACGCAAGGACATCGGGCCCGAATGGACCGCCCCCGGGGAGAAGGCCACTCTGGTCGGTTTCATCGACTACCTCCGCAACGCGATCATGGACAAGGTCGCCGATGTACCGGAGCCCGAGGTCCGCACCGCCGGCGTGCCCTCCGGCACCAACCTCCTCGGGCTGATCAAACACGTGACCGCCGTCGAGAGGTTCTACTTCCTCGAAGAACCGATCACCAACATGCGCCGCACTTTCCAGCCCACTCGTGACGAAACCGTCGACGGCCTGCTCGCCGGCTATCGGGCAACGATCGCGCAGGCGAACCAGGTCATCGCAACCTGGACCGATCTGACCCAGCCAGCCCCTCGGCCGCCCGGCCGCAGCGCTCTGCCGCCGTCGCGGCGATGGGTGCTGGTCCATATGATCGAGGAGATTGGACGCCACGCGGGGCACGCGGACATCATCCGCGAAAGAATCGACGGATCCACCGGCCGCTGACAGCCACTGCCGCCAACTCTCAATCGCGACCCGCACGCGCTCATCTGCTGCTTGATCGGACGTACCCAACTCGGCCAATCCCGGAGACTGCCCGGACCGCCTACCGTCACGATGCGTAACGGTTGATTCTTTGTGCGGCCAGCGTCTCGGTGGTGACTTACGTAGCGAGGCTCCCGTCAGGGGTGGGGCCCGATCTTTCTGTCGGGAAACCCTGTCGTCAATTCTTGGGCGGAATCGGCCATCTGGCGTCACGGTTCGTTGCTCTATGTCCGGTTTTCGAGAGGGCTTACAGGGCCCGATCAGAGGGTGTCGTCAAATCCTCCAATCCCGACACCTCTGATCAGCTACCCATTGGCGGAAGGGAGGAAAGCCAGCTATCGGCGCACAACGCCGATGGCTGAGTAGTGGCGGGCTCTCAGGGGAATCCTCACCCTTGCCGGCGCGGACGAGTACCTTGCCCTCGCGGGCCGACAGCGGAACGTCTTCGACGTTGAGAGCGACCAGTTCGGAGAAGGGCAGGGCCGAGGGGACGCCCACTCCCAGCACTGTCTCGTTCTCCGCGATCACCCCGTACAGCGCGTCGGCCGTCAGCCCGGTGAGGAGCAGCCCCGACAGCCCCGCAACCACCGTGTACGGCCTGCGGCGCGGGCGCCGCAGGCCCACCGCGAGCTGGACCAGCGCGGTGAGCACGAACAGCCCGAACGGCAGCAGGGGTCACCATGTCCGCTGTGCCCGGTAGAGGGCGGAGGTGAGGTGGAGCTCCCCCGGCCGGACGACTCGGTAGGCGGCCTGCCCGGGATCACAGGGCGGCGCGGCCGCCGGGTCGACGAGGAAGGCGGCGATGGTCCGCCGGCCGCATCTGCATTCCGGTTGCACCCCTACTTCCGAGAACGTGTCATTCTCGGAAGTTCCACGAGATCGTCGACGGGATGGTCCGCAAGGCGTCCTCGTCGGCAGATCTCCTGATCGTGACCAGGTGCAGGAGGTTGTTCGCCGCGTTGGCGTCGCCTGCCTGCGCGGCCTTGGAGAGCCAGGTCTCGGCCTCGGCCAGCTCGCCGCTTTGCATCAGCACGAGCCCGAGCACGTTCATAGCCCGCACGTCGCCGAGTACGGCGCTCTTTTGTGACCAGTTTTTCGCCTCGGCCAGCTCACCCCGAACCAGCGAATAGGTGGCGAGTTCGGTGATGGCTGTGTGGTCGCCCGCCTCGGCGGCTTTGCGCCACCAGACCGCGGCCTCCACGAGGCGGCCCTGCCGCCGTAGCAGATTTCCCAGCCAGGTCATCACCGTCGTATTGCCGGCTGTAGCGGCCTTGCCCAGCCAAATCTCGGCCTCGGTGGCCTCGCCCCGCTCGTCGTAGAGTGCGGCGAGGCGTAGTACAGCGTTCGGGTCGCCGTTCTCGGCGGCCCGCCGGTACCATCTCACCTCTTCGTCAGCCGAATCGCCGTTCTCCTCATCCAGCCAGTCTGGCGCCGGCTCGCCGGTGATCTGCTGCCATCGCGTGACCACGTCCTCGGGCGCCTCCCTGTAAGCGCTGCGGAGCAGGCAGAACGCCTGGTAGGTCGTCGTGTCGCGAGGGCTCAGTTCGATCGCACCGAGCTGGCTGATCCGGATTGGTACCGTCAGGGACGCCGCTGCGTCTCCCGGCCGGGCGGCCTCAAGACGCAGAAACCCGAGTGTCAGCATCATGTGGAGGAAGTCGGTGCCGTAGCGCGCGAAGGAGCCCGTGACCAGCTCGTTGCAGAGTTCGACCGCCCGCTCAGCGATGTCCAGAGCTTCGCCGAACCTCCCGTGGTGCATGAGCAGGACAGCATGCCCGTGGAGCGCCTTGGCCAGGCCTGCCTGGTAGGCGTCCGGCTCGGCCTGGGCCAGTGGCTCGTAGATCTCCACCGCGCGTTGGGCGTGGGCCAGTGCCTCCTCGGTCAGGTTGGCGGCGGTGCAGATCGCGGAGAGGTTGCCCAGGGCGGCGCCGAGTGCCTGGGCCTCGCCGGCCTGTTTCCCGGGTGCCTGCTCGTACAAGGCGACCGAGCGCCGCATGGCGGACAGGGCCTCATCCGTCCTCGATTTGGGGAACATGCAGGCGAACGTGCTCAGCACGGATGCCAGGAGAAGTCGGTGCGTGCCGGAGTCTTCTGCGGCGAGTCGTTCGGCGATGTCCATTGCCCGGTGAATCGCGGCAGTGGCGTTGTGCCGGTCGCCGACCTTTACGAGCTGGTCGGCGAGCTTGGCCAGCGCGGTGGCGAGCCTGGGCAGGAACAGGCCGGGAACTTGCTCCGCGAACCACTCGTAGTAGCTGACCGCGAGCTGGAACCCTTGCACTGCCTGTCCGGGCCGGCCCAGCGAGGCCATGTGCTGGGCCGCAGTGATGGCGGCGGCTGCGAAGGCATCCTGATCAGCGGCAGTGTGCAGGGAGTCGGTATCCAATTGGAGGGCGACGATGGTCCTGTGGACCTGATACTCGAGGTCGGCGAGGAGTCGGCTGCGGGTGGGAAACGCCTCTGTCAACTCCCACAGACGCTTCAGCGACTCGGTGGAGGGGGGCATGCGGTCGACGGTCTTGGCCAGAGCCGACAGCAGGGGGGCGGGGTTCTCGATCTGCGGCGCCACGGCCACCGCGTGGCGGGAAAGATCGGGTCGGTCGTCGAGCAGGTCGGTGATCCTGTCGGCCATGTCGGGCTGGTGGAGGGCGGCGCGGGTGAGGACGCGCATGGCCTGCCGCGCCTGGGCGGCGGAAGGAGCGGCCAGGACGCTGGACAGGAAGCCGCGGTCCTCGCGGGCAACGACCGCGACCAGGTGCTCGGCGAGCAGATCGGGTTGCAGTGATCCCCAGTGCGTGGAGCCGCCATTGGGGCTATCCGCAGCGCCTGCGCCGGCCCTGGGAGCGGGGTAGAGGTCGCGCAGCCACCGTGCTGTCCGCCGACGCCGCTGGTGGCCGTCGTCGGTGTCGTCGCCGAGCCCGGGCAACCGCCGGAGCAGGGCCAGCGCTTCGGTTTCGTCGGTCGCGCCGCACAGTGCGGCCGCGGCCACGGCCGTCCGCTGGTCCTCGGGTTCGAGCATGACCCTGTATGCTTTGGCCGTGCTGGACCAGTACGGCCGCTCGTGATCGAGGACGACGTCCGCCGCGCCACCCGCAGTCGCAGCGGATCCGGGGGCGAGCAGCGCGGCGAGAGCCTCCATCGCGATACTCAGCGGTGACCCGAAACGATCCGGTGACAGGTCCGGCCGCGTCACCGGTTTCGGCGCGCCGCCCCCGAGTCGCCGCGCCATGCTTCGTGCGGTGTCGATGAACACGCCCTCACGGTCGCCAACGGGCAAGGCACCCAACTCGTCAACGGGGGCAGTGGTGAGCACGTCACGCAGGTGGCGCCCCGTTCCGTCGATGAGCTGGCGCCACCACTCGCCCGCCGCGCGCGCCAGGAGCAGGATCCGCAGCGGTGACGGGCCACGGTGTCCCATGGCGGCGGAGACCAGGTCGCGCACTGAATCGGGCTGGGACTCGGCATAGTCGTGGACCAGTAGCGTGGGCACGCGGAGCCCGGCCAGCACGTCGCGGACGGGCCGCAAGTCCGCGTCGTGGGCAAGCGTCCCGATCATCCACCCCTTGTCACGCAGGATCCGCGCCAGCTCGTACGCGAGGCGTGTCTTGCCCCGCCCTCCTGGGCCGGTTAGCAGCCGCACGCTCACTTCGGACCCGTCACACCATTCGAGCAGCCGCCGCACCTCCTCAGCGCGACCGCGGAAGCCGATGGTTTCTGCGTCGGCACGCAGCAGCGAGGCGGGCGACAAGCCGGGCGCGGGCAGAGGCGGTGCGGTGAGGATCGGGGCGAGCTCGACTGGTTGCTCCGTAATGTCGGAGCAACCTGCCTCGGCCAGTACGCGGCGGAAGCCCGGGTCCGCGAGGAGCCGTTCCACGGGAATCGCGAGCAGACGGCGATGGTCGTACGTCGGCATCGAGTCGGTGACCATGGCCGTGACGAGGCCGTAGCACGTCACAGCCGCGCCGGAGAACCCCGGCCACGGAGAGGACAGGCTCGGGACCGGATCGGGAAGGGGAAGCTGCAGGGAGTGCGGCGCACCGGTCAGGGGATCCAGTTCGCCCCGCAGGAATTCGAGCCCGCGCCGGTGGTTCGCGAGTCGCTGGGCGCGCGGAAAACCGGCGGTCTCCCAGGGAATGCCAGGGTTGCAGCCGATGAGGCGCCCCCAGCGAACCGGACCGAGTGCCGATCCTCGACCTGCACCGGTGGCCGGCACACCGCCGGCGCCGGAGCCCGGCCCGACACCATGTGCACGATCCTCCCCCGCGTTCGGTTCAGCGCCCGCGATGCCGCTCACGCCGCGGGCGCTGCTCGTGCCGATCGTGATCAGCGCGGCGTCGTATTTCTGCGATGCCCAGGCCAACGTGCCCTCATGGTCGTGCGCCTCCTGGAGGAAGCGGACCACGATTCGGCTGGGATCGGTCACCAGGTGCCGGGCTGTTAGAACGACTCCTGCCGCGACGAGGTAGCCGCTTCCGTACTCCCCCGCGTGCACTTCGACGATTCTGGCCGCCTCCATGTCTCACCCGGTCACCGCGGAGGCAGACCAGGCTCCTCGTCGGAGATACGCACCGGCTCCTTGGTTTCGCCATCCCGAGGATGAAGAGTGATCGTCAGCCGGTGAGTGCCAGTGTGTCCGACGCTCTTCTCCCTGCCCAGGCTCAGCACCCGCACGTCCACACCTCCCGAGGAGTTCCGATCCTCGCGAACGTCGACGGCGAACTCCATCTCCACTGGTCCGACCTCGAAGCTGAGCTTCGCCTGCTCGGCCTGCTCCCGAGCCGACTCCAGCTCCGCGCGCACGGCGTTCACGGCCTTGGCCAGGCCCACCCATGGCTCTTCCTTTGGCTCTGATCCCGCGCTCTTTCCCACGTATCCTCCGTTTCGCGCCTCGATCCTCCAACGGGGGGATGGCTCTCGGGAGTTCCTGCCAATCCCCACGCACCTTTGCCGACGTCCAGTCCTCCACGTTTAACTGCTTGGTCACGTACCGGCCGATTGTGCACCCGCCGTCTGTTCTGCACCTTCTTCGGCGGTTGGCCGTCCAAATAGAAGAAATTCTCCAGTTCCGCGGGTGTCGGGTCCGCCATAAACTGGTCATATCGTCCCATTTACTCAACAGGCAAGTACTCATGCGACACGATCCGTAACCATGGGCGGTCACGTCCAGGTAGACGGCGGCTGGGTCTGGTTCACGGCTCATGATGTTCCGAGCTGGGCCAGCGCCTCGTAGGCAGTGGAGCGGCCGATCTTGAGGGTGCGGGCGACCTCGGTGACCGAGACGCCGTCGTCGACCAGACCGCAGTGTGGCCATTTCGGCGGGGGCGCCGCTCAGTGGCCGCCACCGTCGGCGTGCTTCCGGCGGTGGAGGTCGGCCTGCATCTGGGCGAGCCACTCCCGGCCCCTTCTGCGCCCGTCGGGGAGTTGGTCGTCGCGGTCCCAACGCCAGGAGACCACGAGGGCGAGGCTGAGGATCCGGCAGTCGGCGAGCAGCCCGGAGTCGGCGCCTGGGTAGTGTGCGGCGACGTCCTCCGGAGCATGCGCGAGGTCGAACTCGACGGGTCCGCGGCAGGCGGTCTCCAGGTCGATGAAGAGCGGTCCGTCCGCGGTGGCGAGCAGGTTGCCGGGGTGCGGTTCGCCGTGCAGGAGCTGTTGCCGCGTGCCGCGGTCCAGGATCGCGCGGCTGATTCCGCGGAGGGTATCGCTCAGCAGAGCGCGTTCTGTGGCGCCGAGGTCCGGGCTGACAGCGGGGTCCTCGACCACCCGGAGGGCGTCGGCGACGCGGCCGGTGAAGTGCGGTGCGGCGAAGTCGATGCGGCGCAGGCCGGCGTGCAGCCGGGCCAGGGCGTCGGCGTAGGCGGCGGGCGGGTGGTTCTCGGGTGCGGCGGTGGGCTCGTAGTAGGTCCAGAGAGTGACGGCGAAGCCGTCGCGGACATGGACACGGGGCTCGACCCTCGGATCCAGACCCGCCACCGGGCTGCCGGTCCCGGCGAGGCGCCGGGCTATCTCGACCTCGAAGTCGAGGCGGTGCGCGAGGGGCGCGACCCGGGCGAGCATGCCGCTGGGCCGCAGCCGGACGGCGATCCGGTTCGAGTTGTGCAGCACAGCGGCATCTTCGGTGCCCAGACCGTACTCGGCGGCCGTGTCGACGGCCGCGGCCACCGCCCGCGAGATCTCGGTGTCCTTCACGTGTTCGGTGCCTCTCCCTGCCGGAGTCGATGTGTGCGGCGCAGACCCTTGGCCCGGCCGAGCGTCTGATGCATCGTGACCAGGCCGACGCGGCCGGACATAGCGGACCCCGAGGCCGTAGTCGTCCCGTGCCGTCAGGGGCCGGTCAAGGAGAGCGCTCACGTCCGGATCACCCCGAAGCAGCGCCGTGCTGCAGCCGGTACCGGCCCGGCTCGACCTGCTTTCCGTCGACCAGGAGCCGCTCGTCGTCGGTGAACTCGATCCCCTCGCGGACCTGCAGCACGGGCAGGTCCTCCTCGTCATCGCTCATGCCGTTGAGCCTGACCGCCCGGCCGCTCCCTGTCTCGAGAACGGGTCAGGTGTACGGGTGTTGTGGGTTGGCGGCCGCAGACGTTGTGGGGCGGCGTCGACTTCGATGAACAACTGCCGCCGGTGATCACCTGGGAGGCTTTCGGCGGTGTTTCCTGCTGCCGAGGATGTTTCGTGCGCTCGTCAGGCCTCTTTGGCGAGTCCGCTGATGGTTTCAGTCCCGTCGTCCCAGCGCCAGCGCGTGTAGTGGCCGCGCAGGTGGACGCCGCCGATCCAGCGGTCGAGGCCGTTGAGCGTGACGTGGTCGGCCTCGCCTGCGAGTACCCGTGCCCCGGTGTCGGTCAGGCGCAGGCGGGTGGCGTGGTCGACTCGATGGCCCGCCTGCGTGGCGTTGAGTAGCGGCATCGATGCGCGAGCCATTCGGTCGATCATCGCGAAGTACCAGATGTCTCCGAGGTACGGGCGCGTTTCCCGCGCTGCCGCGCGGGCGAACGCGGTCCCGGCGTCGGGCGCGCCGTCGGCAACAGCGGCGAGCACCCGTCGTTCGGTCAGCGACAGCCCGTCGCGGGTGGCCGGGTACTCCCGACTGAGCCGGTCGAACGCCTCGCCAAGGAACCGCAGCTCGGCCGAGCGGCTTGCGGCGATGGCGCCGAGGCCGTCGGGCGTCGGCGCGCGGAAAGCGGCCCAGGCGCGGGTGGCGAGCCGCAGCGCGGCCGGGGTCAGCCGGGCACACGCCTTCGTCGCGGGCAGCTCGCGCAGCTGTTCGGCGGTCAGCTGGCCGAGGCCGCCGAAGCGGGCAATGCCGGGGTGTTCGCCGATGCAGATCAAGATGATGCGCTGCGCGGGCACGTCGAGGTCGGCGAGGCGGGCGAGGATCTGGATAATCTGCAACTGGTCGTACAGGTCAGCCTCGAACCACAGCACGTACTCGCCGTCTCGGTTGGCTTCCAGGGTGCGGTCACGTTCGGCGAACATCGCTGCGGCCTCACCGCGCTCATCCGCGCCCGCCTCGATGAGGAAGGCGGCTCTGATACGGCGGAGCTCCTCGATCCCCACCGCGGGCACTGGGCCATCGTGCAGGACGTCGCGCCAGAACAGCACACGCCGGGCGAGCCCGGTTCCCGGCAGGTCCGTGGTGTCGCCGTTGCTGACATGCAACGCCGCGATCATCTGGTCATCGGCCGGCCGCCCGGCGAGGAGCTGGCCGCGGGCGGCCGCGTACGACTCGCCGGTCTTGGCCATTCGAGCGCGCACGCGCCGTTTGAAGTCGGGCTGCTTCGTCATGGTCATCTCCCGCGCGGCCCGTCCGCAGATCCCCCAGCGACCGGTGCGGCGGACGCGCGATCGACAACGAAGCTCCGGCCGAGAGGTGGACCTCCCTTTGCCTCCGTGAGTAACCCGGCTGGGGCGGGTCGCTGGAGGTTCGGCGCGGACGGACGCCGTCCCGTCAAGATATCCCGCCTCGACGTGAGCAGTCGCCAAACAGGCCTGGACGGCGCCAGGTCGGGTGCTCCGCGACTCAACCGGACTCGGGACACGCCATTCCGATGTTCCTCAACCCCCGAGTACTTCCTGGATGAGGAGCATGGGGAGCGCGGCACTAACTGGCGCATCCTGGTGTGGGACGTCCCTGCCACGGGCTACGACCAGCGCAGCACGGTGCCGCCTCCCGATGATCCGCTCCGCGTGGGGTATGCCCTCGCGATGGCCATCGAGGGCGGCGAACCGCACTACGTGGGCAGGTGGAGTGGAGCCGACGTCCGCAAGCGACTGCGCGATCTGGTGGTGCGGGCCGAGGCATCGCGCACCAGACAGGCCGTTCCTCCTCCCGCCTGAGCTGGCTCTTCTTGGGTGTCACATTGGCGTGTTTGGTCTGGTCTTCTGAGATTCTCAGTCGGGTGGCATGTCGACGAAGCGGCTGTAGTGGCCCTGGAAGGCCACGGTGATCGTGGCCGTGGGGCCGTTGCGGTGCTTGGCCACGATCAGGTCGGCCTCTCCCGCGCGGGGGGAGTCGCGCTCGGCGGCGTCCTCGCGGTGCACCAGGACGACGAGGTCTGCGGTGCGGGCGACGGCGTCACACAGATCGGTGTGCAGGTCCGGCAGTCGGCCGCCCCCCACCTCGGGCAGGCGGTCGAGATCGGCGGAGACGATGATAGGGACCTCCAACCGCACAGCGAGCGCCTTGAGAGTGTGCACGGTCTGGGTGACCTCGTGTTCACGGGTGCCGCCGCGCACGTCGGGGCGGATGTGTGGCGCAGGCCGTCGATGGCGACCAGGCGGGCTGCGGGCTCGTCGGCGGTGCAGGCGCGGGTGATGTGGTCGCTCAGCTCGCTCAGGGGCCAGTCGGCCGGGGTGGCCACGTGCAAGGGGGCGTCGGCGAGACGGGGTATCACGCGGGCGAGCGCGGCCCGGTCCTCGTCGCGTAGGGCGCCGCAGCGCAGCGCGTGACCGGCGACGCGGGCCTCGGCCGAGGTGAGGCGGGTGAGCAGGTCGCGGCGGGAGGACTCGTAGCTGACCAGCAGGGTGGGGGTGTCGCGGTTGAAAGCGGCGCCTCGGCAGAAGGCGAGCAGCAGGGTCGTGCTTCCCACCCCGGGGCGGGAGGCCACGACGGTCAGGGTGCCAGGGGGAAGGTTGATGAGGACAGCGTCGAGATCGGTGATGCCGGTAAGGGGGCGGCTAGGCGGTCGGCTGCGAAGGTGTTCGGTGCCGGAGTGATCTGTGACGTCGAGGTGCTCCAGGAGATCGAGGAACTCCTCGCGGGCCGGGACGGGGGCGGGGGCGTAGGGCATGGCGGTCATCCTGCCAGTCGAAGGCTCTCGTCCACCCGCTCCAGCGCGCGGACGACCGGGACGGCGTTCGCGTCGGCGGCCGGCGCAGCCGAGAACCGGGAGCCCTCTGGCGTCGTCAGCGTCGCCACCAGGTCGCCGGGCAGCGCCCGCGACGGTGGCGTGCAGCCGCTTGTCCGCGACCGTCCGGACCTCCGACACCTGCCGGGCCAGCACGCTCACCCCCGTCAGCAGCATCCAATTGCGGCGCAGCCACCCCACCGCGTTGTCGAACAGCGCCTTCGGGCCCTCGGCGTGCGTCCATGCCCGCCCGTGCAGGAACGTACGGAACCGCCGCGACCACTCTGGGTCGTCGTACTCGTGGTAGTCGTAGGCGTCCCGGATCTCCCACGCGTGCTCGTACGGCCTCGGGGAACATCGGTACAGCGGTTATCGGTGAGAACGATTATGGTCGTCTAGCACAGTGATCCACTTCGCCGCCGGGGTTCGGTGAAACGGCTCCGGGCCTGCTCCGGTGCTGGCTACGGTCCGGCTCGTGCCGGTGGAATTTCTGAGCGATGAACAAGCTGAGGCGTACGGCCGGGTCAGACCGACAGGTGTGCCTGGCGCTCCGGGGAGTCGGTGCCCTCACCGACGAAGACCTCGAAGAGCCGCTCGTGGTCGAGCGCGGTCGTGACGAACGTCCCGCTGCCCGCCGCCAGCAGCGCGCGCCATCCGCACCATCACCCTGCTGCGTTACCTGTCCGAGCCGGTCTTGCGCGAGCAGATCACCGCCACCCGGCTGGACCTGGAACCGCGTGTCCTGTTCGGAGCCTCATCCGCCCCCTGGCAGCGGCAAAAATGCACTCGCTCGCTGCACCGGGGGCCCGCTAGTGTCGCGCGGATGAGCGACGTTTCTCTGCCTCTGCTCTGGCTTTCGGGGCCTACGGGTGTCGGGAAGTCCACGGTTGGCTGGGAGGTGTTTGCGCAGCTGAGTCGTGCCGGCGTCAAGACGGCGTTTGTCGACGCTGACCAGATCAGCCTGTGCTACCCCATGCCCGAGGGCGTGACGCATCGCCTCCGCGCGCGGAATCTGGCCGCGATGTGGCCGAACTTCCGGCAGGAAGGGGTGCGATGTCTGGTCCTTGCGGGCTTCGTTGACACTCCCGAGGAGGTTCGTGAGTACACCGCCCTTCTTCCTGAGGCCGCGTTCACGGTGTGCCGACTGCGCGTCGATAGCGCTGAGCTCAAGGAACGGTTCCTCGCGCGGGGATGGCGTCCGGATCTGGTACAGGAGGCGATCATTGAAGCGGAAGCCCTGGAACGCAGTGACTACGCCGACGTGTGCGTGGACACCGGCGGCTTAGGGGTGTCAGAGGCAGCCCGGCTGATCTGTGAGCGGGTTGGAGGATGGCCGGGCACCCTCCCCTCCGCGACGCTGCACAGCGTCGTTGACCAGCAGAACCACCCGACCTCCCAGGCGGATGCCGCACCTGCTTCCGCGTCGGTACCTGTGCTGTGGCTGTCCGGCGCTATGGCGGTTGGGAAGTCGACGGTCGGCTATGAGATCTTCATGCAGGTCTATCGGAGCGGCGTGCGAGCCGCCTACGTCGATGTGAAGCAGATCGGTGCGCTGCGCCCCACCGCGGACGACGACGTGCTCAGCCATCGTCTCAAGGCCCGCAACCTCGCGGCCATCTGGGCAGGGCATCGCGCGGCTGGCGTCCAGTGCCTGGTCATCTCCGGGGAAGCAGACTCCGATGACACTCTCCGTGGCTACGCCGAATCGCTGCCCGACGTGGCATTGACCGTGTGTCGACTGCATGCGGAGCCGGCAACGCTGGCCGAGCGCGTCGCGCAACGTGGCCAGGGAGGCGGGCCGACCATACCGGGTGATGAGCTGCGCGGGCTGGACTCGGAAGCCCTGTACCGTATCGCCGAACGAGCGGCGCACGAGGCCAGGGCGCTCGACAGCGCCGCGGCAGGTGATCTGCGCGTCGACACCGACGGTCGGTCGGTTCAAGAGGTGGCCGAGGACGTACGGGCTCGTGGCGGCAACTGGCCGAATCTCTTTTCCTGAACGCAGTCCTCTCGAGCGGGGTCAGCCGCCACGGACAGCGAAATCCCGAATCTGACGGCTGAGGAGAGCCCCACACCGATCACGTTGACGCGCTCCCCGGTTGAAGGCCGGGGATTCAGTCCGTGCCGCGTCATGCGGCACCTCTGTGGCTTCCTGCTTCATCGGTGTCTGCCGCCGCGAGCGGTGGTCTTACGTCACCTCCACGGGCGTTTAACGTCTCCGCCTCCCGCCGCGTTTCAGCGGCGGGTTTCCGTCCAGCGGCGACGGTTCGTTGGCCTTCGGTGAGGATGTTGCGTGCGGCGTTGACGTCGCGGTCATGGGTCGCGCCGCAGGGGCAGGTCCATTCCCGGACGTTCAGCGGCATCGACTCTTGCCGGGTGCCGCACTGCGAGCACGTCTTCGAGGACGGGAACCAGCGGTTGATCTTGGCGAAGGTGCGGCCGTACCGTTTCGCCTTGTACTCCAGCATCCCGACGAAGGCCGACCAGCCCGCGTCATGGACGCTCTTGGCCAGCCGGGTGCGGGCCAGGCCGTTCACCGACAGGTCCTCCACGTACACCGCTTGGTTATCGCGGATCAACTGGGTGGAGAGCTGGTGGGTGAAGTCCCGGCGCGCGTCGGTCACCTGGGCGTGCGCGCGGGCGACCTTGACGACGGCCTTGCTGCGGTTGTTCGACCCCTTCGCCTTACGGCTGAGGGCCTTTTGCGCTTTGCGGAGTTTCTTGGCCGCGCGGCGCAGGAATCGTGGGTTGTCGATCTTCCGGCCGTCGGAGGTGACCGCGAAGTGGGGGAGCCCCAGGTCGACGCCGACCTCGGCCGCGACCCCGGCAAGCGGTTCCTCGGACGCCTCCACGACGAAACTCGCGAAGTACCGGCCCGCCGCGTCCTTGATCACCGTGACGCTGGACGGCTCCGACGGCAGGGCCCGCGACCAGCGCACCGCCACATCGCCGATCTTCGGCAGGCGGAGTTTCCCGCCCGCGGTGATGGCGAATCGGGCGTTGCGGGTGAAGCGGATCGCCTGGTGGTTGTCTTTTCGGGACCGGAACCGGGGCGGGCCGAGCTTCGGCCCCTGACGCTTACCGGTGATCGAGGCGAAGAAGTTGCGGTAGGCGGTGTTCAGGTCGGCCAGAGCCTGCTGCAGCACCACCGCCGACACCTCGCCCAGCCACGATCGTTGCGGTGCGTGCTTCGCCTCGGTGATGACCCGCTTGGACAGGTCGGCGTCGGAGATGTACGGCAGGCCCGCCTGGTGGGCGTCGGTGCGGGCGACGGCTTCCGGCGCGATGGCGTACTGGTCCATGGTGCGGCGGATCTCCTCGCGGACCTCGGGGTTGTCGATGGAGTCGATGAGTTCCGTATGTACGTAGCCCGGCGAGATCGCCGTTGTCCGCAGCACGCCGTCGGTGGACTCCTGCCGTAACCCTTCCAGGAGGGTGCGCACGGTGTTCTTGGTCGCGGCGTAGACCGCCATCGTAGGGGTGATCTTCAGACCGGCCGTCGACACCGTGGTCACGAGGTGGCCATGCCCCTGCTCGCGGAACACCGACAGCGCTGCGGCGATGCCGTGCATCACGCCGCGCAGGTTGACATCGATCATCGCTTTCAAAGCATGTGCGATCGTGGGATGAGTGAAGCGGCGCCAGGCCTGAGTGCGGAGAAACGTGGCGCGTACTTCGCTCCGGTGGAGGTCGGCAGCCTTCCTCAGTACGCGGTGGACGAGCACCTGCGCATCGACGGTGACCTCAGCTATTTGCAGTTTCGGCTCCTCGCCCGGCTCGCCGACGCGCGCGGGGCGAGCTGCGGATGACCGACTTGGCCGACGGTGTCGTGTACAGCCACAGCGGGCTGACCTGTCAGGCGGGCACGCGGCTCCGCCCGCCACGCGAAGCTTCGTGCTCCGGCCGCCGGGAGCAACGAGGAGAGTTCTGCCGACCGGCGGTAACCCCGGCCGAGACGGATGTCACCCGCCACATCACATTTGCTTCGAATTCGAAACGTGCTAGTTTCAGAAGTGCTTCGAAGTCGAAGCACAACGGATTCAGGAAGACGAGGCTCGTCATGAAGGCAGTGCGTTTCCACGAGTACGGCACCCCCGAGGTCCTGCGCTACGAAGACGTGGACCAGCCGGTCCCCGGCGTCGGCGAGGTCCGGATCCGGGTGGCGGCGACGTCGTTCAACCCGGTCGAGGGCAACATCCGCGCCGGTGTCATGCAGGGCCCCATCCCGATCCGGCTGCCGCACACCCCCGGCATCGACATCGCGGGCAAGGTCGACGCGCTCGGCGAGGACGTGACCGGCTTCGACATCGGCGACCGGGTGATCGGCGCCCTGCCGCTGACCAGCACCGGCGCGGCCGCCGAGTACGTCATCGCCCCGGCCCGGATTCTGGCGGCAGCCCCCACGAGCGTCCCGCTGGTGGACGCCGCCGGACTACCGCTGGTCGGGCTCACCGCGTGGCAGGCGCTGTTCGACCACGCGAAGCCGACCGCCGGCCAGCGGGTGCTGATCAACGGCGCGGGCGGCGCCGTCGGCGGCTACGCGGTGCAGCTGGCCAAGAACGCCGGCACGTACGTGATCGCAACGACCGGCCCACGCAGCTCCGAGCAGGCCAAGACGGCCGGCGCCGACGAGATCCACGGTCCCGGGATCCCGGAGCTGTCCGAGCCGGTCGACGTCGTGCTCAACTTCGCCCCGATCGCCCCGGAGCAGATGGCCGCTCTGGCCGCCGTGATCCGGGACGGCGGCGTGCTGGTCAACACCACCGTGTGGATGCCCGCTGCGTCCGACGAGGCCCGCGGCGTACGGGGGATCAATCTTTTCTTCCGTCCCGACGCCGAACAGCTCGCCCAGCTGGCGACCCTGCTTGACGCCGGCAGGCTGCACCTCGGCGCGACCCGGCGGGTGCCGCTGGCCGGACTGGCGCAGGTGCACGCCGAAGTCGCCACCGCCCCGGTCAACGGCAAGGTCGTCTTCGTCGCCCCCGGCGCCACCCTCGACTAGAGGAAGGCACTCGGTCCCCACCGCGCGTTCGCCGCAGTGCTCGCCCCTATGGCTGAAGCCGTGGCGGGTTGCACACCCCGGTGGCCGGTGACGTCCCCGCACACCGGACACCGCGGACCGGATCCGCGTACCTCCTCGTCAGAGGAGTACGCCGCCGGAGACCTCGATACGCTGGGCAGTGACCCAGCGCAGGCTCTCGGAGGCCAGCGCGGCGATGGCGTCGCCGATCTCTTCGGGCTCGCCGACGCGGCCGAGCGCGGTCTGCCGGGCAAGGCCCTGGCGCATCTCGGCATCGTCTCGCATGGCTCCGCCGTTGAAGTCGGTGGCGGTCGGCCCTGGAGCGATGGAGTTGACCCGGATGCCGCGGGGGCCGAGCTCTGCGGCCAACGTGCGACTCAAGATCTCGACGGCGGCCTTGGAGGCGGAGTAGACCGAGGTCGCGGGACTGGTGTGCCGGGTCAGTGACGACGAGACGTTGATGATGCCGGCGCCTGGCGCCAGCAGCGGCAGAAGCGACTGAATGAGGAAGAACGTGCCCCGGACGTTCGTATCGAACACCGTGTCGAAGTCGTCGGGCGTGACAGCTTCCAGCGGGCCGAAGACGCCAACCCCTGCATTGTTGACCACGATGTCGAGCCGCGGAGCGTCGCCGTAGCGCTCCAGTAGTTTACTCAGCTCGGAAACAAAGGTTCCGAAAGAGGAGACATCACTGATGTCGAGGCGCAGCACAGCGGCAGCCCCGCCCGCGGCCCGTACCTGCCGCGCCGTCTCCTCGGCGCCGTCCACATCACCGCGATGGGTGACAACGACACGCACCCCGCACCTCGCGAGGGCGAGAGCGGCGCTCCGTCCCAGGCCACGGTTGGCGCCGGTCACCAGAGCGATCCTGTCGACTGCCATCAACAACTCCTTCTTCATCACATGGCACCCGAAGGACGGGAGGCGCCACAGATTAGATGCGAGTCGTGTGACTCGCCTTTCTTTCGCACCATATGCCGACAAAAAGAGGCGAGTCAAGTGACTCGCCTCGTATGTCAGGGCATACTGCAGACATGGCAGCAGAGCTCTCCGCGCACCACCGCCGACTCGCCCGACAAAAGCGCGAGGCGATCATCTCCGCAGCCACGGAGCTGTTCCTGAACCGCGGCTACGACGGCACCTCCCTCGCCCGTGTCGCCGAGGCGGCGGCCGTCTCGAAGTCCACCCTTTTCAAGCAGTTCCCCACCAAGGCGGCTCTCTTCGAGGCCATCGTCACCGAGTCCTGGCAACGTGACACCGGCGACACCGTCGCACGACCTCAGGCCGGGGACCTGCGCTCCGGGCTGACATCCATCGGTCACCGCTACGCCGATCTGATCGGCCGGCCCGGCATGACAGCCCTGTTCCGCATCGTCATCGCCGAACTGCCCCGTTTCCCCGAACTGGGAAGGATGCAGTTCCAACTCGGCAAACTGCCCTACTTCGCCTCCGTCCAGCAATACCTGGAATCCGAGCACGAGGCCGGCAACGCCGACGTCCCCGATGCCGAGAGCGCCGCCAACCAGTTCCTCGGCATGATCGCTAACTACGTCCTGTGGCCTCGCATGCTGCTGACCGACTGGGATCCCACAGCCTCTGACACTCGCTACGCCGTCGAGCAAGCCGTACAGACCATGCTCGCCCGCTACCAGAGTGCGGGCCAGTGCTCCGGCCTTCAGGCCGGAGGTCAAGGCCCGCGCGGGAGCGCCCGCTATGGCGCGAGCGTGCCCTGACCTTCCTGCGACGACGCGGATCAGAGGGTCGCGGCGAGGGGAAGACCGGCCAGCAGGCGGTCGCGCAGGGCGTCGCCGCGGATGCCGAGCTCGGGAAGGTCGTCGGGGCCGGGGGCGCCGGTGACCAGCAGTTCGGGTACGAGGAGGCGGCTGAGCGGAACCTCGGGTGCCGGGTCGACCAGAGCGCCGATGGAGGCGGTGGACAGGTCGAGGTAGGCCGGCGCGAGGGTCCTGCCGTGGAGGGTGCCGGCGACAAGGTCGGGGCAGAACTCGTTCCAGAAGAGCGAGACGGTGGTGCGCAGGTCCCCATGGATCATCACCAGCTTGTCGGTCATGTCGCCGACGAAGGTCTCGGCCGTCACGTGGCCGCGTACGACCAGCTTCGCGTCACCGGCCAGGTAGATGTTCCGCGCCCGCAGGTTCCCGAGGACGATCAGAGCGGCGGCCCCGTCGTCCACATCGGTGATGTTCCCGTCGACGACCAGGTCACCGTCCACGATGTACCCGGTTGCCGCCTCGGGCGTGCCCTCCCGCCACGGCGTCCGCTCGTGCTCGTCGAGGGGGAGTTCGCCGGTCACCGCGGCCGACCCCGGAACCAGGATGTACTCCTCCTCGTACAGGTTCTCGTAGGTCTCCTTCGGCAGCCCGCGCTGCTCGAACAGGTCCACCGCATCGTCCCAGGCGAGGTAATTCGATCGCATGCGCGCGACCATAGCAATGAAACGCAGTCGTACCGTCTCGAAACCGACGTTGGATGTGGCGCGTACATTGCTGCGGCCTCCAACGATCGGGCGAAGGCCCAGTGGCCTGCGACCACGTATCCAACCGGCCCGCGACGGTCCGTTATGCCCGTGGCCTCATTCGGCCACCCGCACGCCCTTGCCGGTAGTGGGGCACGGCCGGATACTCAAGGCCGCTGACGAGCTTCGCGGCGGATCCTCCTTACGGAATGGGACGTGATCGCATGCCCGATGAAAGCACCAGCCGGGACCAGGCCAGAGCCGAGGCCGACGCCCTCGCCGCTTGGCAGGCCATCCCGTACTCCGTCTCCCCCGAGGAGGCGCAGCGGATCTCCCGAGCGTATCTGGACGAGGCCCGCGAAGAATTCGAGGAGCAGACCAGCCGGCTCCCCCAAGCCGACCAGGACAGGACTCGCCAGATCGAGGCGCAGCTGAACGCCAACGGCAGGCAGGTGTACGCCAACGCGAGATGGTGGGGTTTTGAGATCGTCCTCAACGCCGCAGCCGCCCAAGCCGCCGCCGAGATCTCGGAGTTGGTAGGGGAGATCGTGGCCATGGCCGTCCGTCCCAGGACGCTCGGCCGGTTGATCGAGCTCTCCTTCCAGATCCGTTCTCTCATCATCCAGATCGTCGGCAGGGACCACGGTTGTCGGCTGGTGTCGCCCTGGTTCGCCCCGGGGATGCTTCTGCCCATCTCTCTGGCCCCCAGGCAGGACACCTCGCTGTGGTGGACGACCATGAACACCTCTCACAACTGGAGCGAGAACGAGAGATTCCCCGGCCACCTGTCCAGGTCCAATCCGGCGCTGGCCGAGTTCCGCGGCCGGCTGTACGCCGTGCACCGCGGGGACCGGGACGAATCGCTCTGGTGGACCGCCTACGACCCCGGCAGCAACGAGGGCTGGAGCGACAATGTCCCCTTCCCCGCCCATCGCAGCGCCGACGGCCCTGCCCTGGCCGTTTACAACAACTTCCTGTACTGCGTGCACCGAGGCGGCGGCAACGACAGGCGCCTGTGGTGGACCCGCTTCGACGGCAACCGCTGGAGCCCCGACACCCGCATGAACGGCGCGTCCAGCCGAGGCCCGGCCCTGACGACCTTCAACGGCATGCTGTACTGCGCCTACCGGGACGCCAACAGCGATCAGATGTGGTGGACCCGCTTCAACGGCACCAGTTGGAGCAACGACCAGCCGTTCGGCAGCCACTTCACGGCCTCCAACCCCGCTCTGGCCGTCTACGGCGGCGTGCTGTATTGCGTGTTCCGCGGTGGAGGCTCCGACCACTTCCTGTGGTGGACCAGTTTCGACGGCACGCGCTGGAGCAGCGCCCGTCGGCTGCCCGCGCACCGGAGTGCGGAGGGCCCTGCCCTGGCCGTCTTCAACAACAGGCTGTACTGCGTGCACCGAGGCTCCGGCGACCAGAGCCTGTGGTGGACCAGCTTCAACTCAGCCGACTGGAGCCCCGACATCCGGCTGCCCGGCCACCTGAGTGCTCAAGGTCCCGCCATCGTCTCCTACCGCGAACCCTACGGCACCGAAGACCAGCTCTTCTGCGTGCACCGCGGTCATGGGTAGAAGCCGCCACCGCCGCCACTGCCGCCTGCGAAAAGGCGTGCTGCGCGTTCTTCGCGTTCCACGTCACCAGCGACGGTGAGCAGGTGATCTGGGACTGCGCCGTCAGCGACAACGACGCCGCACGTGCCCTGCTGGAGGAAGTACTGCGATACCCATCGCGAACGGTTCGGTGTGGAATCGATCTGTGCCGTGCCGGAGTTCGCGTCGTCCACGTACCGGGCGGGTGCTGTCAGGGCCGGCGACGAGCGGCGGCGGACACCGCGCTTGCGTTCGAGCGCGCTCGAACTCCTAGCATCGCCGGCATGACATCTCAACCAGGGACCCGGCGGACATGGATCATCACTGGCGCGTCGGCGGGCTTCGGTCGTGCCATCGCCGAGTGCGCGGTCGGGCGGGGCGACAACGTGGTGCTGGCCGTGCGGCGGCCCGGGGCGGTGGCCGACCTGGTGGACGCCCATCGCGACCAGGTGCTGGTCGCCGAGTTCGACGTGCGTGACACCGGGCGCGCCGGGGACGTCGTACGGTCGGCGGCCGAACGGTTCGATCGGGTGGACGTGCTGGTGAACAACGCCGGCCGCGGGGTCGTCGGCGCGGCCGAGGAGGTCGGCGAGCAGGAGCTTCGCGCGTCTTTGGAACTGCACCTGCTGGGTCCGGCGGCGCTCGTGCGGGCCGTCCTGCCCTACTTTCGCGAGCAGGGGTCGGGCACGATCGTGCAGATGAGCAGCCAGGGCGGGCGCGTCTCCTTCCCCGGCGTCGGCGCCTACTCGGCCGGCAAGTTCGCGCTCGAAGGCTGGTCGGAGGCGCTGGCCGGTGAGGTCGCGCCGTTCGGGGTCCGGGTGATGATCGTCGAGCCGAGCCGGTTTCGCACCTCGTTCAACGCGCCCGGCGTGCTCGGGGTCGCCGACGCCGGCGCCGTGTACGCCGGGCTGCTCGAGGCCGTCCGCGACGACATGGCGAGCGCCGACGGGATTCAGGAGGGCGATCCGGTACGGGCCGCGGAGATCATCGTGGACCTGGTCGCCGGTGAGGAGCTGCCGCTGCGCCTTCCGCTCGGGCGTGAGGCGGTCGAGCGCATCGGAAGGTCCTACCGGCAGAACCTGGAGGAGCTCGAACGCTGGGCCCCTGCCGCGCGTGCCGCCGACTTCCCCGGCGCCCCCGCGTCCGTCCGGCCGATCTAGAGTGTCGCCATGGCCACGGACGATCTGATGTCGAGGGCGCTCGCCGCTCTCGACGAGGTCGACGGCCCGATGTCGGTCGAGGTGATCCACCGCCTCGTCGACGTCGGCGCCGCCACCGACCTCATGACCATCACGGAGGTCGCCGACCTGCTTGACATGTCGCCGCACACGCTGCGCTACTACGAGCGGATCGGGCTGGTCGAGGTGGCCCGCGACGCCGGCGGCCACCGCAGCTACGACGCGAAGACGGTACGGAGGCTGGTGTTCCTGACCCGCATGCGCCTGTCCGGGATGGCCATACGCGACCTTCAGCACTACGTGCGGCTGGCCGACGAGGGCGACGACACCGTCCCCGAGCGCCTGGACCTGCTGCTCGAACACCGCGACACGATCCGCCGGCAGCTCAGGGAGCTGACCCTGTCGCTGGCGGCGACCGAATACAAGATCGCCACCTACGGCGGCCACGCCGGCCCGTCATCAGCGGGCAATGCCTGACCCATCGGCACCGAACCGCGCCGAATGGGTCCACCGCGCCCAGTCGGCACGGTCCGCCTCGTCATTGCGGCGAGAGGCAAAGCCCCATCATCGTCCGGGCAGTTCTTGACGGTAGTGCAGCCGTGTCCGCCCTGCTTGAGCACGGCTGCGGACCTGTCGCAGCGATCAGTTACCTCGTTCCCGGCCGAGGAAGCACGACAGGAGTCGCCTGAAGTCGTGCGGGTGCTCGAGCGCCGGCACGTGCCCGCATCGGCCGAGCACGTGCAGACGGACATCGGCCAGGTGTTCGAGCAGGGGCAGGGCTGCCGTCTCGAGCGGGGTGACTCGGTCCTCGGCGCCGTGGACGAGCAGCACGGGCGCGCGGATCCCTGCCAGCGTCTGCGCCGAGAGGGTGAGATCGTCGGCCCAACGTGCCCGAGGCGGAGGGAACAACGACGCGAATGCGGCCGCCCCCTCTCGCATCGCGGCCGCACGGGCGGCGACGGCCGACTCGGTCACGAGCGCTTGGTCGAGGACGAGGCGACTCAACATGTCTCGTGCCCCGGGCACGCCGGCGGGGGCGGCCCAGAGCGCGTCGAGGTCGGCCGACAGCGGCGCCCCGGGGGCGCCCATCGTCGAGACCGCCACGACACAGGTGACCTGCCGGGGACGCGCGGCCGCCAACGCCAGCGCCACGGCACCGCCCATGGAGTGGCCCAC
Source organism: Streptosporangium sp. NPDC049046 (assembly GCF_040649155.1). Lineage (NCBI taxonomy): Bacteria > Bacillati > Actinomycetota > Actinomycetes > Streptosporangiales > Streptosporangiaceae > Streptosporangium > Streptosporangium sp. NPDC049046. The sequence goes on from NZ_JBEZEZ010000026.1 coordinate 113,642, forward strand.
CACGGCGTAGTGCTCGACACCGAGAGCATCCATCAGGCCCGCGGCCTGCTCCGTCCACAGCCGGAGCCCACCCCTGGAGCCCGCCGGCATCGGGGTACGGCCGAACCCCGCCTGGTCAGGAGCCACCAGGCGCCAGGACGTGCCCAGCGCCTGGGCCGTCGTCGCCCAGGCTCCGGATCCGGTCGTACCGGGTCCGGAGCCGTGCAGCATCAGGACCGCGGGCCCGGTGCCGCTCTCCATGACGTGGACGGGAGAGCCGTCGACGGTGACGGTCCGAAGTGTCGTCACCGAGACCGGCCAGGTGTGCTCATGCGGATGCGGAGTTGATGGACTTGGAGAAGACGTCCATCATCGCCCGGCCGAACTGCGGCATGTCGG